>CAZZET010000003.1:0-93178 GCA_964653275.1 uncultured Methylococcales bacterium | reverse complement strand
CTATAGATCAGCCCTAGGGCTAGCATAACTGAAAATTGCCCACGGAGGAATGCACCGAGAACTTCGTCTACTTCCTTGCTCAAACGAATCACCGTCGGCGCATTTCGCTTTGGTAAAAGGTCACGAACTTTAGCGACAATCAAATCCCAATCCCGCAGCATGTAAAACGCTACTACAGGGATTAGCACTGCGTTCATGATCCAGGCAAAAACTGCCATGCCGGAACGAGAGAGAGATGCAATAACAGCAGTTGCTACACCGCCTGCTTTTTGCCAGTGTGATTTCAAAATATTGATTATTGCATCTACATCGACCAATTTCCCCTCGATTTCAAGTGCGTTTTTGACCCATGGTATAACTATTTTCTTTATCCATGCAGCATAAACAGGGAGGTTGCTGACCAATCGACCTATTTGATTTTCGAGCATCGGGACGAGTAGTAAAAGGACTAATACGAGAATAAGGCTCATTACTACAAAAACAATCACTACCGCACCTGTACGGCTAAGCTTCCATTCTTCAAGCTTGTCAGCTATTGGGTCACCGAAATAGGCGACTAATGCTCCTACCACAAAAGGCGTTAAAATCGGTGCTAGTAGATAAATGAACCAGCCAATACCCACCGCTATAATGAGTAAAAGCCATTTTTGAGAATCTGTCATCGGCGAAGAATAAAAAAATTGGAGACCGATTACAAGTCTACGACGCTATTCAGGTAAGACTTTCTGAAGCAAAAACTAACAAGAATGACGTTTTTACGGGTTGTTCGCGGCCGATATCATTTTTAATTCCTAACATTAAACCACGGGCTCTGCCGGTGCAATGCAAATAGGCTCTGACGTTCCAGCGTAATGATTTGTGAAAGTCACTTGGTCATTCGTCAAAGCAAAAAGAAGCATTGGATCACGCCGAAACATCGGAAAAAGCAAAAGATGGAACATTAAAGGATTAATATTCAGAGCAATTTCAAAAATGTGTTTGTAGATTGATGTGGTATTATTAATTGAAGGTTATGCGTAATTCTTTAGGGTTTCACTTAAATATAAGCTCTTAGCCCCCTTCGCGGGGGTTTCTTCAAACCACCCCTCTGCATATGGTACTTGATTTTAGACTTATAGTTCTTTTTCTAAGTTGGTAAACGGTAGAGCATTTCCAAAGAATGTTAATCTCCCCAACATTTGGTCGTGGTATCGTTTGCACCGACATCTTGAGCGGACTTCAGACCTGTACTTGATAACGACATAGAATTACAGGTCGTATCTTCTCCCTGATCATCCCCAACTGCAGCTACCGCGGTGATAGTATATGTTGTGGCGTTCGGACAAGGGGAGGCAACTACTGGAGTCATCGATATAGTGTAATGTCCCTCCAGGCTTTGAGTTGTACCGCGGTTTAACTCCCCGGCAGCTTGCAGATCACAACTATATCTATTATTACGAAAAAAGAACCGCTCTTGTTGTTGAGAAATTTCCAACAAGGTTTGCAGTGCGTCGGAGCGTCGGGCTTTTCTGACATTTTGATTGAAACTGGGTACAGCGATACTGGCTAAAATACCCATAATCGCCATGGCGATCACTAGGTCAAGTAGGGAAAACCCTTGGTTTTTCATGATACTCCTCTGAAATATGCAAATATTTTTGGAATCGTCCACCCCCCATCTTCACGTTTGAATAAGGGAACCGATTGCGTGAGAACGGTTTCGATTTAACGAATCTCCCGCCAACTTTGCTCACCACTGCTTACACCGGTCGCGTTATTCTGGTCAATGGTGCTGATCTTACCAGTGGAGGTTTGGATGAAGGCTTTGGCGTCACTGCTGTTGGTATAACCCTCGCCTGTATGCAGGCTGGGGGTTAAGGCGGGCGCGACACCGATGTTGATACCGGTTATTAATTCGTAGTTTCCATCGCCATCGGAATCCGTACCAGAAATCCCCAGTATGGCTACATTACCTGCGGTTCCGGTAGTAAAGTTCACAGCGTGGAGAAAGGCCGTGCCGGCTACCTCGCAAGCATTGGAAGTGGGTTTATAAGATGTATGGGTCAAGGTTTCACCAAGCAGTGCTGCTTCGCCGATAATGCGGTCACCCCCGGTAAAGGTACGAAACCAGCCATTTCTGTACTTCGTAGCGTCTGAATATCCCAACATCAAGTTTTCAAGATTGTAAAAGCTAGCTGGATTTGGGAGCTCCATATCGGATACTCCTGTAAGTTCAAAAGTGACTTCTTCGACAGTAGCATTACTAACATCCACTATCTTCGCGGTTGTACCGGTAAAAGGACTCGCGCTCGGAATAGTAGCCCAAGTGAAGGTGCCACTCGTATTCCGTGGTTCCTTTATACCGAAATAGAGTTGGTCGCTAGTATCAGGCGCATCGTTTGACGTCAGATAGCGCCCACTGCCAACGAAAACCCATCGATTTTTTTCATCATCAAACCCAATCGCGGGTTTTACTGTAAACGGTTTTCCCGGATTCAACAATAAATCGGCAGTCCAAGTGCTAATCGCTAAAGTTGGATCATCCATTTCTACGCGGTATAACTTTCCACCCCAAGGAGCAGCAATACCTTCTACAGTACCAAAATACACAGCATCCGCACTTGCGTCGAGATCATAGTCTACCGCTACCAAATCGGAAATAAAGCTGTTCGAATCCGTCAACGTCAAAATACCGCTGGTTCCAAAACCGGTTTCTAACACCGGTGCGGTTGGTGTGTTGAGCGGGTTGGAATCCCCCAGGTTAAACAGGAAAAGATTAGCCGCTTGAGTGCTTTTACCAGCCTGAAGTCCAGCTTGATTTGCGTCTGGCCCAGAGCCTACCATTAAGTACCAATTTCCATTAAATTTAAAGGGTGCTGGACTCGAGGTTGTAAAACCGAGATTTGGGTGACTGAATTCGAGCATCAATTTTGGTGCCTGTTCGGGGTCGGTGATGTCTAAGATGAACAGTGATGAGCGTAAAGTTCGAATATCGGGTACAGGGTCGTCGGGATCGACGGTTATATCGATGGATCCGCCACCGAAGCGCATTCCTCCGACCAATATTGTGCCCCAGCCGTTGGGGTGGGTTGTGTCATTCGCAAAGATCTGAGCGTCGAAAATTCTCGGTTTCATATCAACGTAATAAACATGATTGGCTACCTGTAGACCGTATCCAGGATCGGTAAGATATTTCAGGTGTGGCAGTATATTCATGGGTACATAAGCCCACAATTCTGAACCGAGCCCATAATCTACCGAAGCCGAGGATGGACTATCTTCAAATTTTTTACTTGCAGCATCGTACCAACCCCCGTTGAAGGCGTGTAACATCCCATCATTACCCCCTACATAGACCATATGCCTGCGGTCGCGATACTGCTTCACGAAGGCAGAATAGGTGGCATCCTTATAGATCAAGTCAATTGCTTCGGCGGGTTTGGTAACGATGGTAGGTGTCGAATAAATCACATCGCCCAGACGCCAGGTTTTCCCGCCAGACACCTCGCGGCTTCGGTAACCTGTTTGGTCTTTCCCGCGGATAAAATCGACAATCTTATCCGCTTCTGCATTGTCAGAGGCTAAAAGATAGCCTTCATTGGTATCATTAAATGTAGCGGTGCTAAACTCTTTCTGCTCTCCGACATCAACGACCCCGTCATTATCGGTGTCCAACCAAGTTAATATATGACGTCCTGGCAAAGCTGACGCGTAACTTCTTTGGCTCGTCGCTTGAATATCCGTTATATCCGCCAGAATTTGCCCTCCGCTCCACAGGTAATTAAGATCAAAAAGTGTTTTATTAAATTCAGAGATTGCACAAGAAGAAAATTCAGTAGACGTGGGAATATCAGCTTCACTTGCTGCTAGATTTACCCGAACCTCTTGTGCCGCGGAATTGAAACACATATTGATAATGTTGTCAGACGCATAATCTTCCAGTACCTTGTCCCCATCATCTTCGCGTATGTAACCCGCACTATCCACAAACAGTGCGTGGATGTCGCCTGTCCATTTAACGTTGAACGCTCCATCCACATGGGATGGGCGAAACAGAGCTTGATAGGTCGCTCCTTCCCCTGAGCTTGATGCGGCAATCACGGAAGCTGCTCCCCCCGAAGAGGCTCGTCGGAGGATCGACTGAAAGGCTGCGGTTAATTCGTTTATTAATTCATATCCATTGTTAGCAACATAAAATGTGTCTGGATTACAGTCTCCGTCTGCATCCCATTCACCGTCAGTAGAGCAGGATCCTCCATTTAAAAACGTTTGAAAATAAGTTTGAAAATTGGCCGGATGGGGGCTTTCAGTAGGCGTCGGACCATCGGGTAAATGATCACCGTCGACATCGATAAAGCCTCCGACAGCGGCCGCTTCCCGCATCTTCCGTGCACTTTGATCATTGATTTCGCCTTCCCCTAATGCAGCAAAGACATAATAAGAAATAATCTCTTGGTGCTCGTCTATATCACCCCTACAATCTTTTTTTCGCAGCATATAGGCGACATCATCCAACATTTCCCGGTCACTCGGAATCACTTCCGCTGGAGTACCCGAAAACGCTTGGCCATCGGTTATGGTTTCCCCTTTAATAGTTGTTGGATCAACTCCAGTATCCCAGTCCGTAAAGGGTTCCCCATCGGTGAAATGCAACACGAACGTCTTGGAACATTCCAGTTTGGCGCTGTATTCGTCGTAATAATAAGGGTCCCAAGCGTTGGAGATTTCGTACGAGGGGTAACTTGTCGAATCCTGTTCGGTACCATTATCATACCAATAAGGGTGGTTAAAAGAAGAGTACGTTTGGCTGGTATTATGGTTAATTTGTCCGACGTACCCATATATTTCATGGAGCATTTCGGCAGTAGGAGTGGTACCCCAAATTAATGGATGGTCTTCGATGACATCAATAAGGTTTTGGAGTGGCGCCTTCACATGAGATTCCCGGCAAATATCATAGTTCGTTTGGTTGCTCACAGGTAGTGAGGTATCCGGGTAGCACGGGTGAAACGTTCCTCCGTTGACTAAATTACCATTGTAAATATTGGTTGACGCCCGGGTGTGGTCGTAGTTATAGACAGCCATCCCAAAGCGCATACCTCCCGCGTTATCCTGAAGAATTCCTGTGGGTTCAGTATCCTTAACAGCGACTTTGATATTAAATCCGGTGCCGTTGACTGCCATATAGGCTACTTCTTCATTCGCATGACCGGTCTCGGAATCACCCGATGTTTCTTCATCGACCTGGACGTCTACTTGGGTACCCGTACGCAATGCATTTCCGTAACGAAGGTTAGATGGGTCGATTCCGTCAGTTGTTTGCATCGATAAGGCAATGGGCGGTGTACCACTAAAAGTAGTATCAAAGTTAATCGTATACCAGGCATTGTTAACTACCTTTCCGACAGATTTTATTTCTACTGCCACATTGCCGCTTTGCTCAACCCCGGTAATGGGAAGAATCGCAAGATAATGTATGTCTTCGGCGATATGTGATTGATCGTTGGCTTCCTCTTCGGTCATAGCGACTTTGAATTGAGATTGCGTGACGTCTTTGACTCTCGTACTGACCGCCGAGGAACCATTGTAGCTGCTGACTCCCGCAAATACTAATGGTTTAGTGGAAAAGGTATAGCCGAAAAGCTCTGTAAAGAAACTACTTGCCGCAACTGCATTTGTCGATATTTCGCCTGCCACGAAATTAACCGTTACGTTGGTTCCTGTACCGTCTTTAACAACGATGCTATTCTGACCTTTTTCGGCAACAATATAGATTATTTCCTCCGTGGTATGGGTTTCGTCAAGGTAATCCCATTCCTGTAACCGGATTTCAAAATTGGAGGCAGTAACATTTCTCACACGTGCGTTCACGGGGTCGCTTCCCTTATAGGACACAGAAGTCGCAATGACGACAGGATCAGTATAGGTATTTGCGAAAGAAATCGTTTTCCAAGGGTCGCCAACGGCCCAGTCCATAGTCACACTGCCGATTTCCATCTTGTTACCCAGCACAGTCACAAAGGCATCCGCCACAGTTGTAGGTGTGATCGCTCCATTTGCTATGGTGAATTCCTGACTGTCGGGATAGGGAGTATAGGTACTGCCCCCCGCATCGCTTTTGCGAAAACTGTAATCTAAGGGTTCGTTTTGGCCTTCCCGAATGTACCAGGTTCCTGATTCACCCGCGATGGTTAGTGATTCGCCGTTGCGATCCCGGATTTTACCCCCCACCAAAACCTGACGAACCACGTCGAAACGCCGCATTGCTAGCCAGTTAAGAAAGTTGCCACTCCACTGTCCGCTGATCGCATCCTTCTTAAATAATCCGTTGACCGGGTCATAAATGTAGTTTTTTTGGTTGATGGACCCTGCCGGACCGATGTCAAAGTAACCAAAATAGGATACAGTTGGGTCAAAATCGTCGTGCAATCCCGTTTTCCAGTCACCAGCTCCTGTATCGCGATAGGCTACCGCCTTCATACTACCGGATATATCCAGTGAAATAATGACATTGGGTTTCCCGGTGTTTTGAGTGATAAAAGGGGGAATAGCAATATAATCTCCGGTGGTTGCCGCCAGGGCATAAAAGGACGCCATGCCGCAGGTCACCATAAAGGTTGATCCTAAAACCAGAAGATTTTTCAAAGACTGTTTGGCTTTAGTGTGTATCGGATTATTCATCGCTGGTATCCTCTTAGTTGGTGACAACGCGGTATTCCGCAGCGGTTGTTGATTGAGCATTACCCGAGGTCAAACCCCGACTTCGCAACTCGAAGAACAAGTGAAATCCACCGGCTGCCAATGATTTACCCAAACCTTCATAACCGGAAGACATCGCTGTCCCAGAACCTGCGGCAGCACCTGATTGCGGTTGATAAACGACAATTGAAGCATTAATATCCCCGCCGTCATTAAAATCACCATCTCCATTATTGTCTAAAGAATACGTTGCATCGTTGATGAGTGTATTTGGAATCAAAAGATTTTCACTAAGATCATTTCCGAGAAATAAATCGTCGACGAAACCGTCGGTATCTTTGTCCAAGATTCCTAGCCCGGTCGGTATGGTGATGGTAGTGGGCCATCCCCGTTCAAAGACATGGGCGTTTAAAACGCTGCTGAAAGCATTTCGACCACTTTCTGACGATTGAAAAGACCGATCTTTCAAAGCAAGATTGCGACTCATCTTATAATCGCTAGAGGTCGACTGCATTCCTGAGACCGCCACAATTGTCAATACGAACAACAACACCATACTGCTGACCAACACAATGCCGCGATTGGATCGGAGAGTTTTCGCCGAAGTATTACGAAACATCACTAGCTCCTCGTTCGATTTCGGATTTGAATGAAACGGGTATAAACCTGTCGACTCCGATTCCGATCTGCGGTCGCCGGTATATAGTTGAAATCGAGCAAAGTGTAACTGCTGGTATCCGTATAACCGTTGTCTCTAGTTGCTCCACCGGCTACCAGACTGACCCTTACACTAATGACTTGTCCCCAATTCGGTACGCTTCCAGCATTGTCATAACGATCTGCGCTACCGTTGGCATCGGTATCACTACCGTATTGAAACTGCATTTGTTCGATATTTTCGACCAGTGTTTCCTCTATGAATACGGCGGAACTTCCAGGTCCAGGCCCCAACTTAAGACGTGTTAATGTTGGAATAGTGTCTTGACAGGTTCCCAATAGCTTGGTGCTGCAAGGACGTAAAAAATACATTTCGACAACAAAGGGATAATTGTAAAGACCGTTTTGACCTTGCAAGTCACCCGGTACATTATTACTACCCATTGATATTTCGGCCCTCGCGCCGACCAAGCTACTGACATATACTTCATTGGGATTACTCGAATCAACTGGTGACGTGTTAGTCGCACCATTTGGATCGGCGTAACGTAGGACTATGATGTCACTATTAGCCACGTAATCAGTGGTAGCTAAACAACCGGATGGAAAGCCTGAAACACTGCCAATAGCTGATGCACCTTCATACCCCTGAATTGCTGTATTCACATTGGTAGCCCACGCTTGATTGCAGTTACCGGTTGCAGTTATCGCAACGCCTCCTCCAATGGTTATTGCTCCAGCCCCTACACCTCCCCAATGGTCAACTACACGGATGCCTCCAGCTAGAATCCCCGTAGCATACCGTCCGTTTTCCTGAAGTACGCCAAAATCATTTTGTATTTGATAGGCACGCTTGCTGCCGGCAAAAAGTTGCACGACTCCCGAGAGGAGCAAAAGGCTGACGGTAACCGCAACCATAAGTTCAACTAGAGAAAAACCCGGTTGTAGTCCAATACGTACATTCATAACTGACATTTCGTCTTAGATATTACAAAACTGAAAAAATAGGACTACGTGAACCTGTGGCTGTTAAAGCCGTATCCTTACGGTATGACTGATCGTTTGGATGCTTGCGTTAGGCCCCAATGCGGTCACATCGGACCATGCCACCGTAATAATGAAAGTTCCGTCCCCGGGATTCGTCACGTTCCCTGTTCCGGAAGGCAAACTATTGGAAACGGTTTGTCCCCAGGCATAGAGATCAGTCTGAGCAAGCGTGACACTAGTGCAATTGGGAAGACAGTTTGGATCGGTTTCACTCCCATTTACCGTTTGATTGCTATAGTTCCCTCCAGTGACTCCCTGTGGATTACCCTGCATCCTCTCGATGATATTTTCGGCCAAATTACTGGCTTGGGTAATCGCATTGGAATTTCCTGTACTTTTCAAGCCTTTCGCCTGCATCCCGGCAATTCCCAATAAACCGACCGCTAGTATCACCATGGATATCAATGTTTCGACTAGGGTGAATGCTTTGCTGTAATGGATGCCCATACTTTTTTTCAGCTTTAAGGACAGGTCAATGCGTTACCGTTGCCATCAGTAGTCGATTTTTTAGGCCTTCCGGTACTAGAGACAACGACAGCTTTCGCATATGGGGCGCCTCGGTTATCGCACAAGGTAAAGGTTCCCGAAGTTCCCATCGTATAACCCGTGGTGGCATAGGTCACCCGATTGCCCGCAAAACTCAAACTATTACCCCCACCCAATTGTGAGAAAACGTCGATTGTGCTTAAATTTAAATCGGTACAATTGAAATTCGTGTCGGCGTTAACGTCATCCACGAAGCCATCACCATTGATGTCGCTGAAAACAGTCCATCCATTCTCCCACGTTGGGGATGCTAGGCATTGGGTGCAGGCGGTATTGACCTGGCAAAGTGTGGTCGGGGTGCCCCGAGTGACTGCGGTACTACGGCTGTAATTCAGAGCGCGCAGGATTTGGTTGATTTGGTTGGCCATTCGGTTACTATCGGTCGTGTTTCGAAAACCCGGTACGGCTAACGCCATGATAATGAGCGCCACTGACATCGTGACTATCAATTCAATCAAGTTAAACCCAGAGTACTTTTTCATAAGATATGAGAATAGTTCGTTTCCTAATGTATTTTGTCGACTGATAGACAAATCTCTAAAGTCATCGATAAATAAAAGCGTATTTTCAAATGTTTTTGCTGGGAGCGTAGTCACAAGGCTTTTCTGCAGAAGGTTTGGAATATACGGATAGCTTTGTTATACACCATAGCGGTTATACTTATACCTCTAGAAATTTGCAGAAATGGCAATGTAAAGTTTGGTTCTTGGCTAATGGAAGTTCTCTTTCAAGGATAGTAAAATCGAATTTGAAAAGGTTCGTAGAACATTTGGAATCGAACCAAATATTTGCCTCCCATTTGACTCGCATACCGTGACTGACGAAACGCTCAACTTCGTAGATAAGAATGACCAAGTTGTTGGACATAGAAGCCGGCGGGATATCCACCGCTTAGGGCTTTGTCACCGGGCGGTACATGTCATTATTTTTAACGAGAAAAATCAAATATTTTTGCAACTTCGTTCGATGTCGAAGGATACCAATCCCGGGTTATGGGATACATCGGCGGCGGGTCATGTTGATTGTGGTGAAGATTATGATGTATGTGCGTTGCGTGAAACGACCGAAGAACTGGGAATTGATCTGGTCAGCATACCGGAACGATTAGCCAGAATTAAACCTTGTAAAAAAACCGGTATGGAGTTTATTCAGGTATATCGGGCTTATCACAATGGCCCTTTCCATCTAAATTCGACAGAAAGCGACGCCGGACGTTGGATTAGCATCAATCAAATGGATGCCTGGGTGGATGCTGATGCTAAGTTTTTAACCGATACTATCAAATATATCTGGCGGGTATTGGATTTGACTTGATTCTTTGATTTTACTTATCCTGGTTGCTTCAGCACTCTTTGCAAAACCTGATCACCGGGTTTTAATCTGGATTCTGCCAATTTACGGCATTGCGCCAGCAGGTTGCCTCCAATTGTGGAGAAGTGTAATCTTTCCTTTTCAATTTCATCCAGTGTCCCGATAACTTTCCTATCCAATAAATCAAGCCCTAAATTAAGCCCTTTTGTCAAACCTCTGGTTGCCAAATGCTGGTGAGATGGTTTGAATTGACGAAGTGCAAACCAGGGTAAAAACCAAGAACTTATGACTAGAAGAAGGCTATGGACGGCAAAATTAATGCCGAGGTAGCCACTTTCCGTATTTCCCGCCACATAAAAGCTGTTAACAACCCGATAAACAACCCAAGAGGCGGTCAACAAAGGCAGAGCGATTGCTGTCGTTTTTAAAAGTATTAGCAGAAATCGCCGGGCACCGGTTTCTGAACCGGCCAACGATTCTCGTAGCGAATGCTCTACTTGGCCCTGAATAATTTCGGATGCTTTTTCATTGAGTTGGGTCATTCGGCGCTTTAAGGGTTTTACTGGCATGGCGATGGCGCCACACTTAATTTGAATGCTACTCAAGGCATCTTCGAGACGCGTTTGTGCCCAGTCATCCCATAAATTCCAAGAGCTATTTCCGAAAGGAATACTGCGACCTTTGTCTAAGGCTATTTCTGATCGCCGATCCTTTGATCGTATTGGCGGATAATTTTGCGCTATTTGCTGAACAGACCAATCCAAGCCTTTGCGTATTGATTGCTTTACCTGACCCCAGTTTGTTACCCATTCCAACGCCAAAGTTTCGCGAGCATCTTTAGGGCCGAGTGTATTGAGCCAATGTTCAATGGTTTTGGCTAAACCTTGTACTCGTAGTTTTTCTCCGTGTTGATCGAGTTGATGAATTCGATTACCTTGAGCAAGTGATGTAATCGTTTTTCCGAGTTTGTCAAACTCATCAGGACTATCATTCAGGCAGTCTGAGCACAACACTATTGGATTCTGAAAGCCGGTTTGAGAAATATTCTTTTTCAAATCATCCAGCTGACTTGGGTGACCTCTATCCCAGTGATTCATGACAAATAGCCAGGCATGATTGTATCCATGAGAAAGCAATACCTGCCAACCTCTATTATCACGATACCGATCCGGACTCATCACATAAACAAGTACATCGATATGGGCTAGCCACTGGAAAACAATTTCGCGATTTTTGTGGTCAACACTGTCGATGTCAGGCATATCCAACCATAAAACATTACGGTATTCAGCTAAAGAATGCCGGGTGATACTGATCTTTTCACTTGGAAAGTCCGAGGGAAGATGAGTGAGCCTGACCGACTCGTGTATAAAGGCCGAAACTTCACGGGAGGTTGGACGTTCAACCCCGGTACGGGCGATATTTGTTCCAGCCAATCGATTTAACAAGCTGCTTTTGCCGACGCCCGTTCCTCCGAAAAATGCAACGACTAACGGACGCTGTTCCGATACAGAAAAAAGCGTGCCGGGACTCTCCAATGTAATTGATTCACACTTTTCTTTTGCCAGATTGGGTAACCATCCTGCTGCTACAGCCTCATCGATCCATTGTTGGCTCAATTCGACAAAATCGCTAAAACTGTCATCCATAGTTATTGTATTTCAATTTGTGCGAACTTTTTATTCAATGGAAGGCAGTTTACAAACGGACGTTTGCAGATTAAACGTGATTGAATAGAAACCATTATTGGGTAGGAGATCGCCTTAAATTATTTTCAGCAACCTTTAAAATTTCCTGAGTAATGCCGAATCTATCTGTTTGTTCGAGATTTTCTGGAAGCCGCAATAATCGGTCTTTTAGAGTCTTGTCGAATAACTGGGATTTAATAATTTCGAATTGACGGTGTTTCAGCTCGGCTACAACTCGATTCATATAACCCCCCAAGGCACTTTCCGTCAACATTGATGTGATAGACAATACAGCCGGCGTAATCACAACATCATGTACACCAAGCCCACTGGTTTTAATTGCCAATGCAACCGCAATCGCGTCAGTAGTCACGCGAGTTGCTCTCAGACTGTTTAAGATGGCCGGTTGAGCTTCTAATTTCTGAAAAAGGCGCTGAGCGGCGTTTTCAATTTCGGGTTGAAAATCATTGTAGTATTGACTGACATCCACTTTGTATCGATTTAAAAGATCTCGTTTGTCGGTACGCAGTTGAGCACTAATGGGTGTCCACCACGTGTCCTGGTTAGATGTTTCTTCAATTTTATTCAGCACAGTTTCGGAAAGTTGGAGCAAAAAATGTTCGCCGATCTGCTCAAGAAACGCAATTTCCTGTGTGAGATTGGGTTCCGCACTATTGGATCTGGTGAATGTTTTACCGAGTTTTATAGTTTGTCGAAGTGGCCAAGTTACGACTCGGCGCACCTGAACAAATGCGGAAGCCAACGCGGGTATTTCCAAAAGACTCAACAGCTCGATTAGAGCACGTTGAAACGTTTCGTTGTATTGCGGATGGTCGAGAAAATCACGCTTATACATATCCAAAGTATTGGCAATGCCAGTATTGACTACCTCGTGCCACTCCTCCAGAGCATGATGTTCATTTTTGATGGGTTCCACCCATCTTGTCCAATTCTGTTCGATGAATTGCTTCACCTGTTGCGGATAACGATCACGATTGACTTGACTAATTGCTTTGTTGACTTGCTCAACTAGAGGAAATAGCTCCTGATCCAGTGTTTTGGCGAATCCTTTCTGATCCTGGTATGAGAGCGTTTGAATCATGGGTGCTGTATCATTTCTAACGCTTTTCCATTTTGCCAGGAATGACTCTATTAAAATCGGTTCGGAGTGCGTGGGAACTTTATTAATGCAGACAAGCGTTGGGTATGCAACCGATTCTAATAATGCCATCATGTCCCACACGGATTGATCCGCGTATTTATCTTTGCTGACGATGAGTACGACTACATCAGCCAATGCAGCGGCTTGAAGTACGGTTTCTTGATAGTTTTCGGCATCGATCGAATCAAAATCAGGCGTATCCCAAATAATGCAAGGACCCAGCGGGTTATGATTGGTTTGTTTTGCTTGCTCGAATACAAAGGATTTGTTTTGGTTTTGGCTGGCGTTTTTGTCAAGATGTTTCTGACTTGACGAAAAAAAATCGTTTAGCCAGTTCGTTTTTGTGAATTCAATACCATAACAAATGCCATGGGGTTGGACGGTGAAGCCAGCTAAGGGACTGACACTGGCTATTTTTTCCCGAGTTAAGAGATTGATCAGGGTACTTTTACCCGCTTGTGTTGGTCCTAAAATGACCACCTGTATTGGAAGTTGTGGATCAAGCTGAATCAACTCATTTTTCTTAAGGAAAGCCTCGGCAAAAATAAGTTCACGCAAAGAATTTTCGTACCCAATTCTATGTGCGCTATATTCCTTGATGTGGTTTAATATAGCTTGATAACGGGTTCTGAGGAGGAGGATGAAATCCAACATTTAGTGTGGAGATTGTCTATCTAATAAGGAGGCGAGAGTAATACTTATAGCCCCATTATACTGGTAAGAAAAACTTATGAAAAAAATTTTGATTTGTGTGTTATTGACAATAATTTCATTGACTCTCGGGTGTGATCGTGGTTCGGGGTCTATCAATGGAACTAGCTTTAATTCGGCTTTGCGTTCGGTAAATCGAATTAAGCCTTATCTCCCTGCAGAGCAGCAGTTGGAATTTGAAAGTGGGTTCTGGTTTTTGAAAGATTGGTCAGAAAACGACGAGAAATTTCTGGAATGGGTTCATCGAAAAGATGCAGCTGAAATAATTGCTTTGGCGAAGGAACAATTTGAATTTCAAAAATCTGAGCGTAATCCAGATTTAGCGGAATACGCGACATGGGACGCGATGATTCAGCAAATAAGGGATCAAAGAAAACTTCAAGAGGAAAACAAAAGGTCAAAAAACGCTACTCGAAAACAGCAATCATCTTGAAGGCGTGACATATTCAAAGGAAATAGCCAATCGGGTTTGTCTGCTTTAGAGCCGAGGGTGTAGAGAGCAAAATTGTTCCGAGTAGTCTCTTGGGGGCTATTCGAGAACAGATAAATCGCTCTCCTCTGCACGGATTAACTCCTAAACCTTATGGGGTAGTTCGATTTCGGAAAGAACGCCCGCCTCTTGGTTGTTAAATATGTCGGTGTCGAGAACGTCTTCCCCACGGGCGACGATGCAAGTTACTGCTGCATCACCGGTGATATTGACTGCTGTGCGAACCATATCCAATAATCGGTCGACTCCTAAAATGAGCCCGATTCCGGCAACCGGCAAACCTACCTGGTTAAATACCATAGCCAGCATGATCAATCCTACACCAGGTACGCCAGCTGTTCCGATAGAAGCCAACACTGACATACCGATTATAGTGAGGTATTGGGAGAGACCGAGTTCGATTCCATAAACGTTAGCGATAAATACCGTTGCCACGCCCTGCATGATCGCTGTGCCATCCATATTGATGGTGGCGCCAAAAGGGACAGTGAATGATGCTGTGGAATTGTCTACGCCCAACCGTTTCTCGACGGTGTGGAGTGTAATTGGAATTGTCGCGTTGGAACTTGCCGTGCTAAAGGCAAAGACCTGAGCTGACCGTAATTTTTTAAAAAAGATCAAAGGGTTTAGTTTTCCCATCAAGATCAAGAGCGAACTCATGGTTCCGAAGGCGTGAATGAGTAAACAAGCTACAACAATAGAAAAATATCCAATCATAGGAAGGATTAGGCCAATACCTTGTTCGGCAAATGTTTTTACCATCAAGCAAAAAACACCGATCGGTGCAAATTCCATCACCAAGGTAACCACTTGCATCATCACATCATTGAGTTTCTTTGCACCGCTTGCTACGCTCTGACCTGCTTCGCCCGTCATGAGTATGGCAATGGAAAATAAGATCACAAAAAAAATGATTTGTAACATTTTCCCATCGGCAAATGCAGCTATTGGGTTGCTCGGAATCAGGTTGATAAAGATTTGAGTCAAGGGTGGGGCTGGTTTAGGACTGAAGTCGTTTATCGCTGACAAGGAAAAGTCGCTTCCTTCTCCGGGACCAAAGGCGATAGCCACACACAGCGCCAACGTAATCGCCATTGCGGTGGTCATTAGATAGAGTAGGAATGCTTTGATTCCCACCCGGCCTAAGGCGTCGATATCGCCAATTCCACAGACGCCGCAGATTAATGAAAAGGTTACCAGCGGGACAACTAACATTTTTAAGGAATTGATAAATGCCGATCCGATTACATGGAACAACCCCTGTACCAGATAAATCTGGATGAACTCAACGTCCGAGGCAAAGGCCTTTAAAAGGCTGCCTAAGAAAAGGCCAAAAGCCATGCCGATCAGGATTTTATTGGTTATTGACATTTTTACCTCACGGTAGGATTTAGTGGGTGGGGAATACTTGTCTAATTGTAGCTTTTAGCTTGGGCTACGAGTTTTGGGCTGGCTGGTTCGTAGTCAGAAGCTGATTTTTCATATTAAATTTTCGCATGTTTTGCATTTTAAAGACGATATTTTATGTGGGCGGATATGAACTTATCGACCAATATCGATTTTTCCATTCCTTGATTCGAGTAGACTTTGCTATTTTTATTAACCTTATTTGAGTTATGTATCTGTTATTGACTCGGCATTGAGGATACCTGGATGGGATTTTAAACTAGAAAGTGTCGTCGTGTTTTCATTTATGTACCAGCGATGGGTGCGACGCCTTAGCTCGGATGCAACACCAATAGTCATTGAAGTTTCAATCCACGCGCCCGCGAAGGGCGCGACTCGACATGATTTCACCTGTTTTTATTTTTAAAGGAGTTTCAATCCACGCGCCCGCGAAGGGCGCGACTACTTTTGTTGGCGGATATCGAGATACCGCATTTGTTTCAATCCACGCGCCCGCGAAGGGCGCGACGCTATTGCGAAGATTGCCGAGATGGGGGAGACCTGGTTTCAATCCACGCGCCCGCGAAGGGCGCGACTAAAAATCGTGACACTATGCCATCAATGATCCGCGGTTTCAATCCACGCGCCCGCGAAGGGCGCGACCCCCGTGCTTTCGAGATATTAGACCATTGGGGATTGTTTCAATCCACGCGCCCGCGAAGGGCGCGACTTACGGATATCATGGTATTCGTCTGCATTAAGATCGTTTCAATCCACGCGCCCGCGAAGGGCGCGACACCTACATATTCTACATATACTATTTGGTATTAATGTTTCAATCCACGCGCCCGCGAAGGGCGCGACAACTCACCATTCAATTCTGTCATGTAGTCAATCTGTTTCAATCCACGCGCCCGCGAAGGGCGCGACAAGAATTCAACCATGTTTGCTGGTTCATGAATATGTTTCAATCCACGCGCCCGCGAAGGGCGCGACAATAAAAAGGAAGTATGCTTGACAAACAAAGTAAGTTTCAATCCACGCGCCCGCGAAGGGCGCGACCTTACGTTTGGCCGAATGATTTTAAAATCTGAAATCGTTTCAATCCACGCGCCCGCGAAGGGCGCGACTGCTTAAGTGTAACATATTGAATAAACGAAGAAATTATTGAGCTATGCGCTAATGTACTTCTATATGTTGTTAAAGAGCGGATTATATTCTGGGGTATATTTTATAATCGTGCTACATCAATAGCTTATCTAAACGCTAAATTTTCGTGAAATAGCTGAGTACGCCTGGTTAGCGCGTAGGAGGCTCTCTCTTCTTGGAGGGCCCTTTATAGGATAAGTGGATCACGCAATACATCCGGACTGGGTTTGGCGCCGTGATGCTCGACTTTCTTTTTCCAGTTTGAGCCTAGATGATAAAACCGAAGACTGTCCTTAGTCACATCGAAGATATTCAGCAGTTTTCCCCGTAGATTTACCCATTGCTCAGGACTAACCTCGCATTCGAAGACGGAATATTGTACGCGTATACCGTAATCAAGACAGGTTTTACTGATGTGACGAAGCCGCTTACGTCCTTCTGATGTTTCGACATTGACATCATATGTGACGAGCATCAGCATATTTTATTTTTCTAACGAGAAAGAAATGGCGGGTAATTATCCAGATCGTCTCGAAAATATTTTGCCAGTAATATCGCCTGAATATGCGGCAATAATCCGATTTTGATTTTTTCACCTGTGTAGGGATGCTGCAGTTCATCCTGTTTTCGTTCTTGCCATTGGGTTAAAAATGCCTTCCTTGTTTCATCATTCATACGTATTGCGCCGCTTGCTTCCTGTACAAAATCTGAATGCTTTATCTGATTTCGATTTATTAAGGTCAACACAAACCGGTCACACCACCAGGGCCGTAATTCTTCCAGTAAGTCCAATGCCAAACTGAGGCGTCCAGGCCGGTCGGCGTGCAATAAGCCAACATACGGATCGATTCCTACGCCTTCAAGAGCCGATGCGATTTCGTGGGTTAAAAGCGAATAAGAAAAAGACAACAGCGCATTTACCCTATCCAATGGTGGCCTTTTGTTACGACCTTTAAATTCGAACTCTTTCTTTCTGGATTCTACAATCATTTCGTTGAATACTGAAAAATAGCGCGCGGCGCAATCGCCTTCGATACCTCGCATCTTATCCACATCGATTTCAGGTTCAAGTCGCCGCAACGAACCTGCTAAATGGGTAATAACCGATTCGAGTATTTTACTCCGTCCGTGATTACGTTGATGTTTCATCAGGTTTTGTCTAGCATTGGCGATTTTGGCGGCGACAAAGAGTTTCGCCAATTTTTCAGGATTGGCGTCGGCTTGTCTATATTGAGCCCGGCGAAGGAGAACATTGCCGCTTTGCGGACCCTGCAATCGGCTTTGAAACTTACCGTATCCAGTGAAAAAAGATATCCCTACCCCTTTTTCGCCGCAAATCGCCATCAATCCGGGCGAGACCATAATATGTCCAAAACAAAATATATTTTGCACGCTGTGCAGGGGCATTTGAAAAACCTTTTCGCCATTTTGTTTGACGACCAATGTTTCGCGTTCTTTATGCAAATAACTGCCGTCGGTGGTTATATACAGCTGGTTCAACAGTTTTTTCATGTTTCAAAAAGCTGCTTCACGTAGGCCAAGCTATGATCTGATTTCTTGGGCGTACAGTGGTCGAAGAAGGAACAGGCCTTACACGATTTTATATATCGAGCTTTCGGTATCCGGCGTGACTCCAGTAAAGCCCTGGTTTTTTCGATAATATCCATCGTCTTTTTCCGCAAGCTTTGGTCAATATCGATCCAATCCCGCTTTCGGACCTGCCAGTACCAAATCGCCGCACAGGGTATCGCAATGCTTCGCATTTCCTCCAAACACAGCGCCTGGGCACAAAGCTGAATGCGGTCGCAGTCATCGATCTTGGGCTTACCACGTTTGTATTCAACCGGCGTCAACGCAAAGGGCGAAGTTTTGATCTCCAATAGATCGAGTTTACCGGTAATCCCAAGTACTTCGGACGACACCTGAACGCCTCGTTCGGTCCGGATGTTTCCTCGTGTTTCGGTTTCATTACTGTGTACCCGCTTATGAAGCTGGTTACCCAAGGCCGTGAGATAATTATCCTGCCAGATGCGTTCTATGTGGATATAGGCGCACTGGCGGGGACAAAAGGTGTAGTGTTGGAGGGCGGAGATTGGGATGGGGTCTTGCATAGAAGTCTATCGTTTGACAATATCAAAGTAATTCGAAATTAGTTATTTCGTTCATTCTCTTTTCCGTGCCATATTCTTAAGATCACAACCCTTTCTCCATCAAGTAGCTAACGAACGCAATACCGGGCAATAAATAAATCGCGGATAAGGTCCGGATTCGATGTGCGTTCTACGGACAATCCCAAACGAGGAAAGAATTGCAGTTATGTAATTCCCCGGACGATCTACATTACTTCGGTTTTGGTAATTCCTTATCCGTTCCCCAGCTTTCGACCCATTGCAGTACTTCCGGCGCGGACAATGTATTGCCGGCCTGGACTAATTCAAGCGCCGGCAGAGTATCCAGCCAGCGAACGTTTTCCATCGCCTGACGTTCTATAAACTCCTTAAGAGCCTGATTGATCAAGTTGTTTTTACTCCGATCTAAATCGCTTGCGAGTTTGTCCAAGGGCATCTAAATTCGGGTTAAGCCTTATACTGGTTACGGGCATAACAGTTTCCTTATGTATAGGAAAAATTTACTACGATGTATTGCATAGTAGTGCGGTTGCGTGGACAATGGTTGGGATTTTTAAAACGGCCATTTTTTTGGTAGTGGGGTTCGAATTTGGGAGTGGTCCTCTGGCATAGGTAGAAGATGGAGTGGTGATGAAATAGCGTTCCCATAACATCAGGGCTAGAATCCGTCGATCTCTTCCGGCGTCAAATTGTCCAAGTTGGTTAATTCATAACTGCCATTGATTTTAACCGTTAAGGAATTATGAACCTTGGCGGAAGAATATTGCCCGGATTTGCAATTATGTTCCCACCAGAAAGCTTTCAATACACGCATGGACCCTTCCGGTCGAGCGGATGACGCATCGTTCTCAAAAAGTTTGGGGAGAATGCCCTTTATAACCAGTGCGTCTTCATTCGAATATCCCGTTCTTTCGGCAAGCTGGGGATTCATGCTTCCGTAAAAAACGTAGATGCCTTTATCGACACGATGTTTCATTCCCATAGTGTCAGAAGCTTTTTTAGATCCATCGCCTTCGCCGCTGGTACTTTTCGTTATTTGTGTACTGGTGATGCTGATCGGCTCGATACTAAATGCGGAGTGGATCGATACAGCTCCTCTAATTGGAATGGAAACCCCCTGTCCTTTTTTACTTCCTTTATAGGCGAAGATTTGACCGAAAGCTCTAATATCGAACCACTTATTGCAAGCATGATCAATAATTGCCGCTTGAGCGAAATAGTCACCTTCTTTAACATTAAAGACTTCTTTCCCCAAACCATGTTCTTCAGACTCAGCTCTGGCTCTGAGGCTAGGACAACCGTCGGTTTTTTTCTCATCCGATTGGACAAATATAGTTTGACCGCTCTCCTGCAAACGATCACGAATTTTACGCTTAATACATACATCGGAAACTTCACCTAAGTTGTCATAATCCGTCCGAGGCCGATTGCCATTTAGCGGATCACCATTGGGATTGGCATTTTTGACGGAAAAAATAACGGCAAAATCAATTTTTTTGGTCAATGTATTCATATCTATCCTTCTTTTGACGTTGTTGGGTTAGTCGTTTCTTCAGGATGTTCTTCGTTTTTCACTTTTTTGTAATGCTTTTGGCAGTGGTAGCCGAGCAGATACTCTCCAGAAAGGGGCTCATCCTTCACAAAATCATCTGAATCAAAAAGTGAGCACACCTGCTGTATCTCGATTTCCCAATAATGGAGCAATCCCGCATCACTAGATACACGTAATCGATTCTTGTACGGAAGCAGACCTTCTTCAATGGTTTTCCAGGTGGAAAATGGATGCCTCGAAAACCTTAACATCAAGCGCTCAGCGCCTGTAATGCGTTTTTCATCTGCGTTTTTCAATGCCTTTCTTTCAATCTGCTCGGCGACTGCCAGCAGTCTTCCATAAAGGTAGTCTTTACTTTTGCGTTCGCGTTCCAGGGCCATTTTATAATGTCTCCTTCGGTTTGGATCAGAAATTCTTGTGTAATAACCTTTATAGAGGGCGCACGAAATTCCAAGGGACTGTTGCCATTCCCAGTATTCCATACTTACTCGATTACTTGTTCGTTGGATGCTGGATTCAAGTAAATCCGCTGGGAGTGGGCTACCATCAACAATACAGGGCAGCAAGCGCTCTATCGTTGCTTTCTTCAATTTTTCGTCTAAGCGTTTTCCATAAGCGGTTTCGGCGATACTCTTTGGGGAAGGTGCGCAACTTTTCCATGTTCTAACGCTTTTGTGTGAATGGTCTTTGATGAAAAAACAAAGCAACCACGAAAAATCCAAGTGCCAGCTCTCAACGCGCTTTAGAAAGTCGGAACCAGTGAGTTCTCGATAAAACGCAACTGATAATCGACCAGATGTGGCTGAATCCAGTTCCATTACTACGACTCGTTCGGCAGATCCAAGATCTTGTTGATAACCCGCGACCTTTTTACCAAGATTTAGCGCAAATCTTTGCCCCGAATCGCTGGAATATGCTTTGTTGTTTGTTTCCAGTTCGGTGCCCAGAAATTCAAGCGAGTTATCGGTTATCTTGGGAATGTCTTTACCAGACACAGCCCAACTGACGATTACTTGATCACCATTTTTATACCCCTGTCGAGCAATTAACCAACGTAATGCATTGTGTGCTTTTTGAGTTGTTCCTACTCCTACCGTGAAAGCCTGTGGCGCTTGAGTAAAACGACCTTGGTAGGTATAAAATGATTTATCGCTTGGTATCGAAATTAATTTTGTACCATCGGCACTACTACGAATCCTTCTCGGATGATTGCTTGCTGGTGGAACGTTTTCACCTGTAATATGACAAAAGTTTTTTGAAGCGTCCTGAATTAGACAATAACTCTTCCATGATTCAAATATCGTTTCATCTTTCCAAGTTACGTCTTGTAGATCACCGGGAATTTGAATCCGCCATCTCACCAAAGCATTACCTTGATCGTATTTTTTGGTTTTTTGGTCCTTATTTAGTTGCTTGAATATCGTCGGGGCTTCCGAGTCTAATTTCGCTTTATCCCAATCATTGAGTAAATGGTTTTCGCCATCCACATGCAATACGCCCTTCGCAACAAGGTCGGCCACAAGTCTTTTCTTTTTCAGATACTGAAAAATAATTTTAACTTTAGGATGTGTGCAAGAAGATTCGGTCCATTCCCTTAATTGCTTGATATAAGATTCGAAACACGGCTTTTTTTGTCCACCGAAACCAGCATAATCACCTGCGCAATACTGTATTTTATCCGCTAACCCATGAGGTGCCTCTTTGGATCCAGCTCTTCCTGCTGAGTTCTCCGTCGCTGGTAGAATCGTCTCTTCTTTATTTATCACTGTGGCACTGACAAGTTCGGCACGTTCATCAACAACAACTTCTATATGGGCCTGTTGACTAACATGGTAAATTGGCAGGAGCGTGTGTTCTCCCATTTGAAAGTCTGGATTTCGGGCGCATTGTTCGTAAGTCTCATAAAGCTGTTGCATCCAGCTCATTTCATGACCTCCCCATATTCCACGCCCACACCCTTAATATTCTGACTTTCGTCGAATACCTTAGGTGTCATACCTCGAATGAATTTCCGAAATAACCCTATTTCTGGGTTAGGGAATTTATCTGAGGATGGAAAATCAATAATTCCTTTCTTCATTATTGGCCGCCAATGGCAAGAATAAAACTTGTCTTCCCCGATTTCATCCGGGTATTGGAAACTATGGAACATTAAGTCATAAGCCAATTCGGGAGTATCATCGAAAGCGCTTTTCCCTTCCCCGAAACGACAAGGTTCCACATAGCCCTGACAATCTCTCGTCCCGAGGAATATGTCCTGCCTACCACCCCGTTCTAACGACCGCTTTGCTATTTCGAAATGTTTACCATCGATTCGGTCCCGAACCAATTCTGGGCGGTGCTTGTTCCATTCAAAATGTGCTTGTACCTGATATTCCACATGAGAAAGAAAGGTATAAATGGACAAATCGTTTCCTCCACCGAGTTTAATTGGCTTTATTCCTTTTGATTGTGTACGAAATGGTTTTATAATCCGTACTTTGTCGACTACCCATACAAATGTCGGCTTCCAGTAAATTGACTTGCAGATACCTTTTAATGCTTCATAGGTGGGTATGTGGTAGGAAAATTTCTCGCCCCCGAGTTTCGTTAAGGGATCGGTAATTAGCGCATAACGACCCCAAACTTTAAACTCGATACAATTTTTAGGTGTTGAGTGATTCATGGAGGCACCTCAAAAGTTTAAAAATTCCATCTTCTGAATCAACCGCTCTGAAATGCCAAATTCTTCACTGTAATATTCTTCCCTTAGAAAATAAATGCCGGAATCTGACTGTGCTTCAACGATGG
This sequence comes from uncultured Methylococcales bacterium, assembly GCA_964653275.1. GTDB lineage: Bacteria > Pseudomonadota > Gammaproteobacteria > Methylococcales. Next base: position 69,882 of record CAZZET010000003.1, on the reverse strand, counting down.
CATCGGCTTGGTTGAGCTTTTGAATCATGTTGGGATAAACATTTACTGTATAGAGTTGAGCTTTCTTCAGAAGCTTGTAGTCTTTTTGAATATCAAAAGCGCTACACAACTCATTAATTATGTCCCTTCCTCCTGCACCGTAGGGAACGATTATTCCTTGGGTACCCGCACCGATCACTTCAAATGTTTTGTTGGCAGACATAAACGATTGCCGCAACGGGCTTACTGGAAATTGATTTCCGTTCTTCCTCCTGTATTCGGAACAACCGTTAGTGTTTTCTGACAGCATATTCAATAAATTATCCTCCGCTAGCCCCTGCTTGTCGCCAATCGAATAACTCATTTCGTCTTTTCGGTCGAAGAAATAATACTGGAAATAGCGTTTCATGACTTTGGGGTGCAGTAAATCTCCACCCAGAGATTCAGGGTTTGAATTGAACTCTCTGAAAATCCGTTCGGATATCGTTTTACCAATAGCAATATCGGGCAGCATTTTGATGTATTCCGATTTGGGATTGACGATGTAAACTTGTCCCAATTTCTGCGTGCCATTACGGTTACAGCGTCCTGCGGCCTGGGCAATCGAGTCCATACCGGCTATAGAACGGATGACACAATCAAAATCAATATCCACGCCTGCTTCAATCAGTTGCGTACTGACGCAAAGCACAGGAGTTTTTCCCAGATTTGCTTTAATATTTTTGAATCTATCGGATCTATGTACCGCGCACATATTGGTGCTTAGATGAAAAAAGTTATCGTTTTGAATCTTTGTCGATTCTTCAACTAGAGATTTACACTGTTCATAAATACTTTTCGCTGTAGATTTTGTGTTGACGATTATTAAACAACTGCCATTCAAATTGATTTCCTTCAATGCCAATTCAGCAATTTCGAGATCACTCCATCTATTGTTTGGTCTGGTTTTATCGACGATTTCGACACGCTTTAATTCCGCGAATAGCGGTGTGGTGTCATCCATGAGTTCGTTTTGGGCGGGTATCGACAAATTTCCTTTCTTCAAATCAACCTGATTTAAAAGAGGTTGGGTCGCTGTACAAAGCACGAAGCTTGAACCGCAGGTATCGGTTAGAAAACTAATGGCATTGTTGAACATATGAATGGTACGAATCGGCAAAGTCTGAATTTCATCGAATATGATGACGGAGTTTGCCAGTTGGTGCATGCGCCGGGTGTTCCGTGTGCCCCCACCAAACAGGCATTCAAGGAACTGAACGCTGGTGGTGAAAATTACCGGCGCATCCCAGTTTTCTGCTAACAGCTTTTCACGCCATTGCGACTTTTTCGCTTCAAACACAATGTTGGAGTGGTATTCCAACACGATTGAACCGGCATCATCAGTACCTGTCTCAAGGATTTTGCGGAGTTCTTCGGCATTCTGGTCGATAATTGAGGTATATGGGATGACGTAAATAATGCGTTCCATCCTGTGTTCTTGTGCGTGATGGAGCGCAAACCGAAGGCTTGACAGCGTTTTGCCGCCTCCCGTCGGTACTGTCAGTGTGAATAGTCCTTTATCTTCCTTTGATTTTTTCAGGCATTGAGCTGATATACGTGCCCGGATTTCTCCGATCCCCGGTTTTTTGTCAAATGAATTCAACTTTCTATCTAACCGTTCTATTAGTTTTTCCCAATCGATATATTGCCCTGACTGTCTTAGACGTGCGTTTTGTGGAGATTCAAAATTCGCGGTGTCCAGTCTATCTGCGTCAATCAGGCAACTAAACAAGTAACGAACCAGTAAACCAAGCTGGAAATATAAAATAGTTTTGCTGGATTTCGAATTTTCACTAATTTGCTTGATCCTTTGGATCAAAACTTCTATCAGATCGCTGTCTCGTAATATTTGATTTGTTACCGACAGGATTTCAGTATCCGCCGACGATTTGGCCTCCTCTAAATGAGCCTTTTCTTCAGGCTTTTTCATCCTTCGTAAGAAATTGTCTTTTCCATCTGGGGTAATACAATCAATCAATCCTGAGTGATGCGAGGCGATGCATAAAGATAGTATTTGTCCTACCATCCTTGCTGCATTTCCTTTTTTTCCGAGAATATTCCAGATATATTGGGCACCGGCCGTAGAATGGTCTATCTTGCCTTTTTTCCCGACTACATCGACATAATCATCTTCGTCAGGATTAATTTTTCCAACTGCTGAATTTAAGTAGTCTTGAAATTCCTTACTGTATTTTCCAAAATCGTGTAGAAGTCCAATGAGTTTTCCATAGCCTCCTAAGCCCAGTTTCGAGGCGAATAATTGCGATGAGTTTCCGACACCGATCAGGTGTTTTTTCAGACTCTGTTCTTCTTTGTCGGTTTCCCTGACATGCGCTATATATTTTTTTAATGTAATATCCACAACTACTCTACAAATTTCCATCCAATGGTTTTAACCTGGCCCAACACCACAATACCCCTCCACAGGCTCAAACCATGAGCCTCCCAAAAATATTTTCACCCATAAACCTTAACCATCTCACCCAACTTAGCCAAAACAGCCTGCCGAAGACTTTTCGGCCGAACCACTTCCACATCCGGACCATACTTGAGAATATCCCTAATTAGTTCGGTTGGATTGCCGTAGGGAATTTTCAGCTCATAACCGCCATTTTTGAGAATTCGTCCCTGTTGCCTGGGATGCCAGTATTCATCCGCGACCCATTTCGCGGCGTCGGGGGAAAAGTGGAGCACGGCGGTATGTTTCGGGGTTCCGGAAAAGATGCCGTAGGTTTTTGTCAATAATGTGTCGAGTTCTTCTTTCGCAATATTGATAGCGTCTTGTTCATCAACATAAACTGGGTGTATCCGATCGAGTGAAAACGTGCGTAATCCCTGGCGTAGGTGGCACCAGGCATCCAGATACCAATTATCTCGGTAGTAGACAATGCGTTGTGGCGATAGGTCGCGCTCTGTAGTTCTATCCCTGGTGCGGTCGTGATAGAGGATATGGAGACGCTTTCGGCCTAGGAGTGCGGTGGAAATCTCGCAGAACACCTCCCGATTGGCGGGCCTGGATGCCGTTCGCAGTATCCGAATTCGATGTTTTGGAATTTCGCTACTAAAACGTCCTTTCTCGAGAAGTTTTTCGATGCGCGACCGTAACGGCTTGATATGACCCTTTAATAAACCCGGCTGTACTTCGCTGAGTAATTGATCCGATACCAGCAACGCGTGCAACTCAGAGGCGTTCAGCCACAGGCCTGGTAATTCGAAATGAATATTACTTACGTCACCTTTAGCGAAGTAATATCCGTTTTGATCTCTGTCATACACTAGCGGCGCATTTAAAGTGTCGCGCAATGCCTTAATAGTGCGATTGGCTGTCGCTCTCGAGCATTCGAGTTTCTTTTCTATTTCCGATAGCGGTATCGGGATGTGCCTTTGAGCAAGCAAATTTCGAAGGAAAAAAATTCGGTCAAAATGATTCATTTCAATCCTCGTTGAACAATAGCTAAAACCGCATCCTATTTCGTTCTAGTGATTGAATAAAGGAGTAAAATACACGTGGAGCGGTTGAATTTCAGCACATTGACCCCAAGAATGTACCAACATAAAAGGGAGCCCACGTTGCGAAATATGTTTGATTCGTATTGAAAGCATCTGGATACAATTAAGAAAGTAGTAGAACGCAATGAACTTTGGGGGAATCGACTGAGTCTTACGCCACGAAAAGTTATGCTATTATCTGGATATTTCGAACGATTGTAACTATTTACCACCAGTTCGGGTAGATGCTTAACTTGCCTGTGTATTGTATTCAAAAACGGATAGGTGCAATTTTTAGTTAAAGGCACGGATTTTTTGACGTTTTCATGGGACGAAGTAGCGTTGACCTGTACAGGGGTAACGAATTTTAAATTACATCAAGGTAAAAAATGCAGGAAACAGCCGTTACAGTGATAGACAAACCAACCAACGCTCAAGCTGAAATTTATCGGTTGAGAAGCTATATTAGCAAACAGGTGATTGGACAGGAAATCCTTGTTGATCGTATGCTGATAGCCTTACTCGCGGATGGTCATCTGCTTGTTGAAGGCGCTCCAGGGCTTGCTAAAACTCGTGCAATTAACGTACTTAGCCGGGGGGTTGAAGGCGATTTTCATCGGGTGCAGTTTACACCTGATTTGTTGCCAGCGGATTTGACGGGTACAGAGATCTATCGACCTCAGGATGGATCTTTTAAATTTCAGCAAGGCCCTTTATTCCACAATCTTATCTTAGCCGATGAAATTAACCGTTCTCCTGCGAAGGTTCAGGCAGCACTGCTAGAAGCGATGGCCGAGCGCCAGATTACTGTGGCCAAAACGACCTATAATCTTCCCGAATTATTTTTGGTGATGGCGACTCAAAATCCTATTGAACAGGAGGGGACATATCCGCTTCCAGAAGCACAGTTGGATCGGTTTTTACTTCATGTCAAAATCGACTATCCACAGGCTGAGCATGAAAAAGCTATTTTACAACTGGCACGTTCGGAAGCCCGCCAGCAGATCATCCATCAGGAATTTGAATTTCGTCAAATCACCCAGGAAATGTTGTTTGGCGCAAGAACTGAGGTGCTGAATTTGTACATCGCCGAAAATCTAGAAGAATATTTGGTTCAGTTGGTCCTTGCCACACGTAATCCAGGTGTTTACAGTGATAAGCTCGCCCAGTGGTTGGAATATGGCGCCAGTCCTAGGGCGACAATCGCTTTGGATCGGTGTTCAAAAGCTAGGGCATGGCTGGCTGGTCGGGATTTTGTAACGCCCGAAGATATTCAGTCAATGGCTTATGATGTGTTGCGTCACCGGATAATTTTGTCATACCAGGCAGAGGCCGAGGGCATTACAGTCGAACAGTTTATCCGTGAACTTATTGCTCAGATTGCCGTCCCTTAATTAATAACCTTTAGCCAATATTTTAGGAAGCTGTACAAGAATTCCCCCGATTCTATTTGGCGTTTAAAAAAGTGTTAAGTAATACATCCTTAGCAAAACAGCCCGAGTACGATGAGATTGTTCGTCTCACTCTGCCATTTTTGATTTCTTTGAACCAAGTAGCTTCAAGTGTGTCATTGTGGAAAGGTCCGATTCGGTCGGATCAAGGTGCAGGTTATATCTCAAGTGTAAAGGGTCGGGGAATGGAGTTCGATGAAGTTCGACCTTATATGCCTGGCGATGATGTTCGTCGTATGGATTGGCGGGTTACTGCGCGGACCGGTAAAGCCCATACCAAATTGTTTCGCGAGGAAAGGGAGCGGCCGATTTTATTAGGCATCGATTTGCGTGAACCGATGTTTTTTGCAACCCGTGGCGTTTTTAAATCGGTTCAAGCCTGTAAATTAGCGGCTTTGTTGGCATGGAAAGCACATCAGAATGGCGATCGTGTCGGTGGTCAAATTTTTGGCGACACTACCCACCGAGAGATTAAACCACAAAATGATAAACGGGCGGTATTGCATTTTTTGACCGAGCTTGTGAACTTGAGTGATCCATCTGTAATTTCGGACCAAACCCACCCTCAGTTACAGGAAACGAATCAAGGGAATGCTTTGGAATCAGTCTTGATTCGTTTGATTCGGCATTCGCGACCCGGTAGTTCAATCGTGCTGGTCAGCGACTTTCGACAACTTGACCCGTCCTGTGAATTTCATTTGATGCATCTCGCTAAGCATTGTGATGTTATTTTGATGTTGATTTTCGACCCTATGGAGATACGCCTTCCTACCGAAGGACGTTTCCGGTTTAGTGATGGACAGCATGATATTACCGTAAATACCTCGGATCGTCTGGCAACTGAAAATTTTGAACAGATGTTTCGAAAACATACCGACTATATAAAAACATTAGCATTGCGATTTAGGATGCGGTTTGTCATGGTTTCTACTGTCGACGATCCGGTAGACGTTTTGCAATCTAGTGTTGCTACCAAGTACGAACTCGTCTAATGGAAAGCGCTCAACTTCCCTTAAAGGATATTCATTTACCCGATCCGATCGGTTGGTGGCCTATGGCACCGGGATGGTGGATTTTGATGTTTCTAAGTATTTCTTTAAGCATTTGTGCCGTGTGGTGGTGGAGTCGTTTTAAGCGTTATGCTGCCAGAAGAGAGACCCTTCGGGCATTTAAGGCATTGAAAACGAATTGTAATCTCACATCGCAACAACGTATAGAATTGTTATCGGCATTGCTACGGCGTGCATGTATCAGTATTTTCCCAAGGCAACAAACTGCGAGCCTATGTGGTCGAGATTGGCTCGATTTTCTTGATGGTCAATTGAAGGATGGAAGATTTTCAGAAGGTGTGGGAACAATTTTGTTGGAAGCGCCCTATAGAAAGAATGTGAATGATGATTTACAGGCTTTGTTTGAACTTTGTGAAGAGTGGGTCAAATCTCTGCCAGCCAGTGTCAGATGATTCAGTTTGAATGGCCGCTGGTTTTAGTTTTACTTCCGGTTCCCATACTGATTAGGCATTTTCTAGTGCCGGTACAGCCGCATCAGAATGCTGCTTTACGGGTGCCGTTTCTAAAAAGCCTTGAAGCTCTAGAAGGTTCAGGTCAAAGCACGACAATAACGAAATGGGTGCTCTGGGTGGCGATAGTTTCTTGGTGTTTATTGGTAATGGCTAGTGCACGCCCGCAGTGGATAGGGGATCCTATTCCTCAAGCTGTTAGTGGGCGGGACTTAATGATAGCGGTTGATCTTTCCGGTAGCATGAAAGAAAAGGATTTTTTTGTTCAAGGCCAGCAAGTCGATCGGCTAACGGCTACCAAATGGGTAGGTTCTGGATTTATTGAAAAACGGGATGGTGATCGGTTGGGATTGATTCTTTTCGGTGACAATGCCTATTTGCAAGTGCCTTTGACGTTTGATCGAAAAACAGTGCAGGTATTGTTGGATGAGGCATTTATTGGGATGGCAGGTGAGAGTACAGCGATCGGTGATGCCATTGGACTAGCAGTTAAACGACTTCGAAATAATTTGGCGGGGCAAAAGGTTTTGATTTTGTTGACCGATGGTGCCAATACTGCTGGTGCAGTAACACCCTTGAAAGCCGCAGATTTGGCTGCTGGTGAAGGATTGAAAATTTATACAGTCGGTATAGGCGCTGACGAAATGATAGTGCGCAGTTTTTTCGGTAATCGAAGGGTAAATCCTTCCCGGGATTTAGATGAAGATACGTTGAGGGCAATTGCCGACCAAACAGGAGGACGCTATTTTCGGGCCCGGGATGCTCAAGAATTATCCGAAATTTACAACTTGCTTGATCAATTAGAGCCGATTGAAAAAGATCAGCAATATTTCCGACCAAGAAAAGCATTGTATATCTGGCCCCTTGCAGGAGCACTGGGGTTATCAGCGGTTCTATGCATATTCTATTTGAGAAGGAAGTTTCACCTGTGATGCCGGAAGACTTCCATTTTATTCGCCCAGAATGGTTTAGTGTGTTTATTCCAGGAGTGATTTTGTTTGCTTTGATATGGCATGCAAGATTAAATAAAAGTAATTGGGAATCGGTCTGTGATACCCGACTATTACCTTACTTACTCGTTGATAAACCCACAAAAAGAAACCGATGGCCATTATTTTGGCTCGCTGTTGGCGGGGTTCTTGTGGTATTGGCCATGGCGGGCCCCACCTGGGAGAGGTTGCCGTCTCCAGTTTTTCGAAATGAATCAGCATTGGTTATAGTCTTGGATCTGTCCGCTTCTATGGATGCTCAAGACGTTAAACCTAGTAGGCTAGACCGATCACGTTTTAAAATTAAAGACATATTGGACCGCCGAAAGGATGGCCAAACAGCGTTGGTGGTTTACGGTGGAGATGCCTATACGGTTACCCCACTCACCGAAGATGTTGAGACTATTGGTAATCATCTTTTGGGGCTTAATACTTCGTTAATGCCAAGTTCTGGCAGTAACGCAAGTAGGGGGTTGATCCAGGCTGAACAGTTACTGAAGCAAGCAGGACTGCGCTCTGGACATATTTTGCTGATTACCGATGGGGTGAATTTGGCGAAGAATGCCCATTTAGTTGAAAGATTGAAATCCGAAAGCTATTTTGTCTCGGTCATGGGTGTGGGTACCGTAGAAGGTGCTCCAATTCCCCGTGGACAGGGTGGGTTTCTTAAGGATTCATTAGGGAACATTGTGATACCTCGATTAAAAGCTATGGATTTAGAAGAATTGGCATCTAAAGGGGGAGGAGTTTTCCATATTATGACCGGCGATAATCGTGATGTTGACGCTTTTAAAGAGGTTATTGATCAAAGTTCTAGGGGCAGGAAGGAACAAGAAAGCGATTTACGTATCGAACAATGGGACGAAAAAGGCCCTTGGTTACTATTAGTAGTATTACCAATTGCAGCGTGTGCTTTCCGAAAGGGAGTTGTTGCTGTTTTCGTGTTGACATTGGGTTTTCCTTTTCAAAATATCAAGGCTATGGGTTGGGATGAACTCTGGGCAACGCCTAACCAAATGGCCAACCGGGCTTTTCAGGCAGGTGAATTGGAAAAAGCAGCACGATTGTTTGACGATAGTAAATGGAAGGGTGCCGCTGCATATAGAGCGGGTGAATTCGATAAAACGGTAGAAGCTTTAAAGGGTCTTGATGATCTAGATAGCCTATACAATATGGGTAATGCTCTAGCGAATTTAAACCGATATTCCGAAGCATTGGATGCCTATAAACGGGTCTTGCAATCAAATCCAGATCATCAAGATGCGCGTTTTAACAAAGAGCTCATTGAGGAAAGGCTAAAACAGGAGGAGTCACAAGACTCTCCGAATCAGAGTTCGGAGGATCAAGAGGAAGACCAACAAAACCCAAATTCGGGAGACCGAAATGATTCTGATAACCAAACATCGACACGTGATTCGGAGCGAAATCAGCAAGATTCTACCCAGCAGATCGAATCGGATGAAAATAAGGCGACCGGTGTTCCCGAACAGCAGGGGAAACAAGAAGGAGAAGAAAGTAGTGAGACGGGAAATGAAGATGAAATTGAAAAAAAAGCTAAGCAACCAGAACCAACTCAGGATATGGGGATGCCCAAAAAATCTGAGGTTTCACACAATAATAAGCCCGATGAAACTCAACAGGCCAATGAACAATGGCTGCGCAGGATTCCGGATGATCCCGGTAGGCTGTTGAGGGAAAAATTTCGGTATCAGTACAGTCGGAGAGACCGGGGAAATAGTACCGAAACCGAAGCATGGTAGTAGGAGGCGTTTTGGGTATAACTGATAATAGACAGAGCTTTTTGAGTAGAATCTCGGAAAATTTGTGGGTGGCGGTTGTGATGTGTGTCGGATTATTGTCGGCTGATGGTGTTGTGGCGGCCGAAATCAACGTAACTTCAGATCGAAACCCTGTCCAAATAAACGAATCGTTTAATCTTGTTTTTCAAGCTATTGGATCGCCCGATAGTGATCCAGATTTCGGACCCCTACAAAAGGATTTCGAAATTTTAAGTAGGGGACAAAGTAGCAATATTTCGATTGTAAATGGTGCTTACGACAAGACCATTCAATGGAAATTGAATGTCATTGCAAAACGGACGGGAAAGCTAATGGTTCCATCCATTTCATTCGGGAAAGATGTAAGCTTGCCGATAATTGTTAGCGTTAACGAAGCGCAATCTTCCCAGCTTGTTCCTGGCCAACCAATGCCCGAATTGTTGTTAGAAATTGAGGCCCAACCTGAAAATCCCTATGTTCAGGCCCAAGTGATCTACACTGTGCGGTTATTGCATAGAGTCAATATTTCTGAGGCTCAATTGACCGAGCCTAAGGTTGAAAATGCGATTGTCGAAAAATTGGGGGAAGATGTTAGTTACAACACTCGGCGTCAGGGCAATCAGTATAGTGTTGTTGAAAGAAAATACGCGATCTTTCCCCAAAAGAGTGGGGTTATGATGGTGGAACCATTGGAGTTGAATGCTCAGGTCATTACGTCGAGGAGGCGTGGTTCTTCGTTTGACAATTTTTTTAGCCGTGGAAATACACGGACAAAGCGGATTAGATCAAAGCTGTTGGCGCTAAAAGTTAAACCGATTCCCGCAGAATTCGTGGGTAAGGATTGGTTGCCCGCCGAACAGATTTTACTAACCGAAGATTGGCCACAAAACCCACCAAAACTCACTGTTGGGGAGCCTATAACGAGGACTTTGATACTTCAAGCTAAAGGACTACCCGCCAGCCAAATACCGGAGATCAATAACGCTAATTTGTCGGTCGTATCTCCTAACGGTGGCGTGGTTAAGCAGTATGCGGACCAACCTAATGTTAAAGAACAAAAGACAAGGCAAGGTCTAGTGAGTTCAAGGGAAGAAAAAACAGCACTAATTCCCTCTAGTGAGGGAGAATATGTACTCCCAACTATCGAAATTCCTTGGTGGAATACGGAGACGGATCGCATGGAAGTCGCCCGAATTCCCGAATTAATTGTTGGAACTTTGGCCTCAACTTCAGAATTCAATACCCCGATTGAGTCTCCCCCGGCGATTGGCGTTCCCTCAGAAAATCAACAGGTTGGTGAAATCTCGTTTACAAAAGTACGAGAGAGAGGACTATTTTGGGAATGGATTTCTTTGGTTTTAGCCTTGGGTTGGCTGGGAACTTTGATTGTATGGGGATTGAAGAATAGAAAAAAGCTGCCTCAGGAAAATCTCGAAAAACATAGTTCGCCCAATAATCGTCGGGCCGTTAGGAGCTTGAAACGATCTTGTTATGATAATGATTCTCAGGCTGCTAAGGATGCGTTGCTGCAATGGGCGGGTGCCATCTGGCCTGAGTCTCCTCCGAACAGCCTGGGTGATATTGAGCGCCGCTGTAGCGGCACCCTAAAAAGCGAACTAAAAACTTTGAACCAGTCTTTGTACGGTATAGAAGAAAACGCTTGGCATGGCCAAGCCCTATGGGTCGCCTTTTTTCAGCATCAAAAGGAACGGGCAGTACCGAAGGATAATGGAAAAATCGGATTGGAGCCTCTATATAAGCTATAGCCTGCATTTTTTTGTCCGATTCTAGAAATATTCTTTTTGCTGTAGTCCAATCTGGATTTCAGGTAAGCCTCTATTTATTCCATAGCGAATAAATCCATAAACCGATCCACCGACGTCGATTCTAATGTATATTGGTCCTCAAAAAGGCCTAGAATCGCTTCTTGATTTTTCGGTGTCAGGCGGGATTTTAGGTTTTCAATCAATTTATTTTTTAACATAGGCATCCCTTCTTTACGCCGTCGGCGATGACCAATGGGGAATTCGATCTGAATTTTTGATGTGTAGGTCCCATCGTTGAAGAATACTTGTATAGCATTGGCGATTGAACGTTTGGCTGGGTTTAAGTAGTCAATACTGAACTGCTGGTTCTCCTCTACACGGATTTTTTTTCTAAGACTGTCAACTCTCGGATCTTGGGCGATTTTGTCTTCGTAGTGGTTGGCTGTTAGTTCTCCGAAAATCAATCCAATAGCTACCATGTATTGGATACAATGGTCCCTATCGGCGGGGTTATGTAGAGGCCCACTTTTGTCAATAATGCGGGTAGCAGCCCGCTGAGTTTGAATTTCGACACGATGAATTTCGTTTAGCCGATATTTTACCGATTCGTGGAGTCGTAGAGCAGCTTCGATGGCCGTCTGGGCATGGAATTCGGCCGGGAAGGAGATTTTGAATAAGATGTTTTCCATAACGTAGCTCGCAAATGTTTGGTTAAATACAAAAAAATTGCCTTGGTATAAGACGTCGTAAAATCCCCAGTTCTTAGCGGACAATGCCGAGGGATAACCCATTTCCCCAGTCATTGACATTATTGCGAGTCTCACTCCGCGGCTGGTTGCATCACCTGCTGCCCAACTTTTTCGTGACCCAGTATTCGGTGAATGTCGATAACAACGTAATGTTCCTCCGTCGACCCAGGCATTGGTTAATGCATTAACAATTTGTTTCCGACCACCGCCTAGCAGGGGAGTTACAACGGCAGCTGTAGCTATTCGCACCAGCAAGATATGGTCCAAACCTACGCGGTTAAAACTGTTTTCAAGCCCAATTACCCCTTGTATTTCATAGGCTTTTATCATAGCTGTTAACACGTCGCAGACCGAGAGCGGTGTCTTACCCTTGGCGATATTTTGTCTGCTTACATAATCGGCTACCGCAAGAATCCCTCCAAGATTATCTGATGGGTGTCCCCATTCCGCCGCCAGCCAAGTATCGTTATAATCAAGCCATCGAATCATGGTGCCGATATTGAATGCCGCCTGGACTGGGTCCAGTTGATATGAAAGGCCCGGTATACGCGCACCATTGGGTATTTCCGCGCCTGGTACAATGGGGCCAAGCAATTTTGTACAGGCAGGGTAGCTTAAAGATAATAGGCCGCAACCCAGCGAATCCAGCAGGCATAGCCGTGCTGTGCTGAATGCTTCCGTTTGTTCAATCCGATAATTTAAAACATAATCGGCAATATCATAAAATAATCGATCCTGCATTATGATTAGTTTCAGCAGTTGATCGGTAAATATTCCCGCTTTTCAGGGCCGATGTAGTCGGCGCTAGGCCTGATAAGTCGATTATTGCTACGTTGTTCAATTATGTGAGCCGACCATCCACAGATTCTCGAGCAAATGAAAAGAGGCGTAAAGAGGGGTGTAGGGATCCCCATGAAGTGATAGGCTGATGCGCTGTAGAAATCGAGATTTGGGAAGAGTTTTTTTTCTACCCACATTACATATTCAATCGCCTCGGATACGGCGTATATTTTGGTGTCGTGGTATTGCTGAGCTAACTTATTGGCCCATGTTTTGATAATAGTGTTGCGTGGGTCCGATGAGCTATAGACCGCGTGTCCAAAACCCATGATTTTCATTTTTTGATCCAACATTTTGCGGACAGTCTGTTGCGCGTCTTCAGGATTTCTAAATCGACGAATTAGATCCATAGCGGCTTCATTAGCCCCGCCGTGAAGTGGTCCTCGCAGTGTACCAATACCAGCGGTAACCGCTGAATAAAAATCGGATAAGGTCGCGGCACAAACCCTGGCATCGAAGGTTGATGCGTTTAATTCGTGTTCAGCATAGAGTATCAATGATACATCCATCGCTCGGCGATGGAGGTCATTAGGGGGTGAATTAGTTATAAGGCGGAGTAAGTGGCCTGCAATAGTGGGTTCATTACTGTTGGTGTCGATGCGTTTGCCACTTGAAACGTAATGATGCCAATAGCCCAGAACTGAAGGAAAAATTGCTAACAATCGATCGGCAACAGCGTATTGATTTTTAAAATCTCTTTCCGGCTCTAATGTCCCGAGCATTGAACAGGCCGTGCGCATCATGTCCATAGGGTGTGCATTTTTGGGGATGTGTTCGATCACTTCTTTTAACGGCTCGGGAATGGTTCTCAGCTGTTTAAGTTTTTTCGAATAATGCCTCAATTCAGGTTTATCTGGGAGGTTTCCATAAATCAGCAGATAAGCGACTTCTTCAAAACTAGCATGCTCGGCTAAATCAAAAATGTCGTAACCTCGATAAGATAGACCCTTTCCTTCTTTGCCTACCGTGGCGATAGCTGTCTGAGCTACGGAAATACCACGCAGTCCCATTTGATTTTGAGAGTTCACCTTTTTCCCATTCAAAAAACGTTAACAAAAAAGCTTTTTGACCTTGAAAAACATAGCAATCTAGTTAGTATTGCTGATGGCATTATGGTGGTAAATTTGAGTCTTTTTTGAACATTCGTTATCTATATTCGTTGTACGGTTTTAAAAGGATTATAAAAGTTGGAATCAACCCCTGCCAAGTCCGATTCAGGGTGCAAACGGCTCATTAACTCTTTCACTTTTTCTTCTTCAGTCTTTCGTGCATATATAATGATCAAATATTTTCCAGACTCCAGGTCATCGTGAAACAGGTTCATTTTTTTATTTTCACTGGCGATCCCGGTTAAACCTCCAACCCATGCGCCAAACATTGATAGGACTGCGACGATGGCAAGATAGGCTGGCCAGGGCATATTGGGCCCGAAAGGTTCTGCGACGAGTAGATACAATACGACTAGCACTGAGATTCCAAACCCTGTTGCTGTCCCAACTAATCCGTCACGGAGAATATCAAGTCGTTCGATATAATTTGCCGAATGGATATGCCGTTTGTACAATCCGGCTTCATTTTTGCTGAGGACGTGGACCAGCCAGTCGCTGACCCCTGCATCGTGTAAATCGTGGGAAATTCGATCGGTACTTTCGATGCTGCTTGTTAAATAATAAAGACATTTCATGGGTTTATCTCCTAAAGAATCTGTTGTTTTAGTTTTTGGACAGCTTCTAAAACCCACTATATCAGCAAAAGGTTTTTGGGGTCTATTTATTGATAGGTTGTATGGTTAAAAAAAAACGTAGGAATCGGAAACCTCGACGATCGCGGAAAAAAATTAGTTTTTCGAAGCGTTGGTATGGCCCTTTTGTTCTATGGACGATATTTGGATTTAGTTTTATTTTAGTTGCTTATATCGGTTATCTAGATTATAGGGTTACTCGGTTATTCGAGGGAAAACGCTGGTCGATTCCAGCCAGGGTCTACGCAAGTCCAACAGAACTTTACGCAGGTTTTGAGCTCACAGCGCCAGGATTTGTGAAGATGCTGGAACGTTTGAATTACCGAAAAGACACTCATCTCGCGTCTGAGGCTACCTATTATCGCAGGGGTCATCAAGTTTTTATGAAGACTCGTGCATTTCGGTTTTCGGAAAAAAAACAGTTGAGTCGGCGTATTCGGGTAACTTTTTCTAATAAACATTTGGCGGGTTTATATGATTTAGGTCAAAAGAAGAGTTTGCCAATTTTTCGTATAGATCCTCTACACATCGGAAGTTTCTATCCGACACGAAAAGAGGATCGCATACTTGTCCGATTGGACGATGTTCCCGACGCGCTTGTGCGTGGATTATTGGCCACAGAAGACCGAAATTTTTATAGTCATGCCGGTATTTCTTTTCGTTCGATTTTTCGGGCATTGTGGGCCAATATACGAGCAGGCCGTATTGTGCAGGGTGGGAGTACCATTACGCAACAGTTGGTAAAGAACTTCTTTTTGACACCGGAACGGAGTCTGTGGAGAAAGATCAACGAAGGGCTTATGGCAATTATCTTAGACGCGGGTTACCACAAAGACGAAATTCTCGAAGCCTATCTTAACGAAATTTATTTGGGACAGGATCGGTCCAGAGCGATACACGGTTTCGGATTGGCTAGCCAGTATTATTTTGGACGCTCATTAAAGTCCCTGGGCTTGGAGCAGATATCAGTGTTGATCGCTTTAGTGAGAGGACCATCCTATTACGACCCCTGGAAACATCCAGATCGTCTCAAGAAACGTCGTAACCTTGTTCTCGATAATATGCATGATGCGGGGAATATTACTTTATGGCAAGCAAAGTTAGCAAAGTCTCGCTCCTTGTTGGTTAATCGGAAAAAGAAGGTTGCTCCGGGTCGTTATTCGAGTTTTATGGGTTTGGTTCGCCGCCAGCTCCAGCGTGAATATCGTGAGGAGGATTTAACCAGCGAGGGGTTAAGAATTTTTACGACATTACAAATTGATCTCCAGGATACCTTAGAGCGTACGACTCAAAACATGTTGGAGCGTTTGGAAAGATCAAAAAGGGTTTCTCAATTGCAGGCCGCGATTGTGATTACTCGACGAGAAGGGGGCGAAGTAGTGGCGATGATGGGTAGTCGAGATCCTAGTTATAGGGGGTTTAATAGAGCCTTGAATGCTTTGCGGCCTGTTGGGTCACTGATAAAGCCGGTGATTTATCTGACCGCTTTGGATGATCCTGGCAGATACACGCTTACGACAATCCTTGATGACAGCGAAATTAGGGTGCGCGCACCTAATGGACACATTTGGAATCCGAAAAACTATGATCGCATCGAGCACGGTGATGTGTCTTTGCATAGTGCTTTGGCGAACTCCTATAATTTGGCGACGGTTCGTCTAGGTCTCGATTTGGGGCTTGGACGTATCATTAAGACATTGCGAAATTTAGGTGTAAATCGCGAGTTCAATTACTACCCTTCGTTTTTGTTAGGAGCAGGTGAATTAACACCGTTGGAAATTACTCAGTATTTTCAAACTCTAGCAAGTGATGGATTTAATACACCGTTGCGAAGCATTCGCGCAGTTTTGTCCAGTGATGGAGAACCTTTGCAACGCTATGGTTTGACAGTCCGCCAAGTTTCGGATCCGGCGGCGACCTATTTGGTCAATACGATTTTGCAGGAATCGGTGAGGGAAGGAACCGGTAAAGCAGTCTATTCTGTTTTGCCGAAAACTTTCAATGTAGTTGGGAAAACGGGGACAACCAATGATCTCAGGGACAGTTGGTTCGCGGGTTTCACCGGTGATTATTTAGGCGTCGTTTGGCTTGGGCGTGACGACAATAAATCTATTTATTTGTCGGGCTCCAGTGGCGCCCTGAGGATTTGGACTCAGGTCATGAACAAAATTAGTAAGACAGGGGTCGATTTGTATCCGCCTGAGGACATAGAGATGGTATGGATCGATACCGAAAATGGCTTAAGGGGAAACGAAGGATGTCGATATGCGGTACAATACCCGTTTATATGGGGATCTGCGCCCAATGAATTTTCTCCCTGCGCTAAATCCTCGTCGGGTAAATTCGGTGTATGGTTACGGGGATTCTTGGGGAATGAATAAATCGGTTCCGATTTTGATGATCGTAACAAGTTTGGGTTTATATTCGTGCGCTTTAAAACCGACGAATCAAGGTCCATCTGGTATAGATTCTCAGGAAAATCTAATCCACCCTTCAAAGGAGGTTCCCAAGCAACCTTCTTCGCCAAAAAGCTATGTTGCCCGCCCCAAACCCCTGGTGATGTCAGCGGCTGTGCGCCATTTAATGAAAGACGCATCTCATTTGGGTAGGCAGGGTAAGTTAGATGCTGCTGTTACAACAACCGAAAGAGCATTGAGAATTCAACCGAGGAATGCTACGTTGTGGTATCAATTGGCTTCGTTTCATTTACAACAAGATCAACTGGGTTCCGCTGAAAGTCTGGCTAAAAAGTCAAATACACTGGCGGGTGGTGATTCGAAATTGAAAAGAAAAAATTGGACTTTGATCAGTATCGCGCGCCAACGAGGGGGAGATTTCGAAGGTGCTTCTCAAGCCAAATGGAAAGCAGGACAATATTGAGGCTTTTTCGGTGGATGTTATTAGCCTATCTATTTATGGTTCCGTCTTCATTTTTGCGACAAGGTTTAAATAGTCTTCTGTGTTCTTGGTGTGTCTTGGGTGGGGTGTCATACCAAAGATTGGCTTTCCCGGGGACAGTGTCTACTCGTTTTTAGATTTGTAGTTAATTCTTACCGCTAAGCTTGTAGTTGTAATCGTTGTCGTTAGTGGAGGTAAACGATTGAAAATTTCGATGGCTATCTCTGACAGTATATTTGGTAGGCAATTAAGGCTAGGTATCATTGTGATGTTGTTGATATCATTTTCTGGGTGTACACAACTCGGTGGTTTTTCCAGAGGGGGCGGCTGCGAAGAAAAAAATTGTGATGCTTCTGGAATTATTGGTAATTCCAATACCAATAATGAATGGGTTTGTCATGGTGAAAAGGGTAGTAGTGGTTGGCAATGTAAAAATGTCCGAGATTCTTCGAAAGAAGTTGCTGTTAGTCCCAAGGTTCAACAATTTTCATCCGAAAATCGGTTTGGACCGACATTTCAATCTAGGCCAGAGAGGAGCCCTGTAGGTGAATTAGCTGGATCAGCTTCACAATCGAAAGTCCTATCAAAAAAAGTTCAGAAAACTAATGCCCCGTATGCGGATGGCGCTGAGATTATTTTGCAACAGCCACGAGATTCTTATGCAGTGCAACTGCTTGCTCTTCAGAAAAAGACTGATATCGTAAGTTATGCAAAGTTAAGTGGTTTGTATTATTCGTTACATGCTCGCCTAATTAGCCACGGGAGCGAATGGTACGTACTGCTATTGGGAATCTATCCTGACAGGCTTACTGCAAACAGCGCTACGGAAGAATGGGTAAGGGATAATACCCGGAGGGTCAAACCATGGATTCGTAAATTGGGCCCTCTACAAGATGCCATTAGAGCTGTAAGTAAAGAGTAGATTCAAGGTCTTATTCAATGGAGCTAGCTCCTTTTTTGGATAGGTTGAGACTCATTGAAAATAATCGCGACCTTAAAAACCTTATAAGTACTGGAAAATCGTGGAAATTACCAAAACCGATTGGCGAAAATCAGTGAACTAATCCTAGGATTAGGAATTGAAGCTGTTGAAGGTTTGCCTTATTGACTCTCTTTCAAAACAATAGCTTGGGCAAGGTTCTTAACAATCGTGAGTCCTGCTTCGTCAGCGGTTGAACCAAAGCATACGATGCCGTCCTCATGACCCAACATAGAAAAAATAGGGGTCGTTGGGTGTTTTAAAAGGTGTTTTACGGCTGCGGCCATCTCTTGTGTGCCGTATTTGATGCCCGATTCTATGAAAGGTATTGACAAGTGGTGAGTTTGCCGCCAGATTTCAGGTGAATGCACATGTATAACCCAATTAATAGTTTCGTCTGCTGCGTATACGGCTGCATGTGTAAGTGCTTCTGATGAAGGTTTGATGGGGCCTTCAGATAGGATCCAATTGTCGTCCAGGCTCGTCTTTAAAACTAGGGCATAATGGTCATCGGTGAGATTTTCGAGGTGGCCAGTTTGCGTTCCGGTAATAACAAAGGGTTGATATTTAATTTCGTCTCCGGTTGGCTTATTGAGATTTAATTTGTGGCTCATATTTCCAAATCCGTATCCAGAGTAACGATGGGGATCTTGTCCGATCAAATCAAGTTTGAACATGATTTTACGCCAGGCGTTCAGTTCGCTGTACGCTGCAATAACGAAAGGCGGTTTCAACGTATAATCAAGTTGGAATTTAATGACACCTTCAGTTTCGGGGGGGGTGGGGTTGTCCATAGCTTTAAACAGAAGGGGCCTTTAATCGAAACAATATCAATAGGCCGACAATTAGCAAAAGGAGCCATCCAGCTGCTAAGCAACCAATTATTCCATCGTACTCTCCTACAAGATATGCTGACGACGAATGAGGATTGCCATTCGTCATGGCTTTAGTTGATTTAATGACAAACACCCAGCCGGCATGTATGCCTATACAATATCCTAGGCCATACTTCGATTGCATACGGACTAATCCGAGAAAAATTCCAGACAAAAATAGCGCGACAAACGAATCGAAAATTTCAAAGTTGAAAAGTTGAGAGAGCGAATCGAAAATAACTTGGAATCCACTGAATGCAGTTATTTGGTTATTTTCGAAGTCTAGATTACTCCGTAAAAAATGGAGTGTTGCATAATAAAAAGCACTTGTGAATAGCGCGAAGCCCTTTGTGCTTTGAGACAGCAGGCCGCCGAGCAGTAGCCCCCGAAACAGGGGCTCCTCCAACGATGCGACCAAAACGCCGATGGCAAAAGCTTTGCCGAGACTGAAAGCAATTGAACTAGCGGTTGCGGATGTTTTAAGATCGATAATCCGTACATCCAGGACCAGCAAGAAAAAAACGACAACAGTTAGAATGATTGCGCCTATGATCCATCCCTGGAAGACGCGATATAAAAATTTCTTGTCGAGGCTGAAGAAACCAAAGTCATGCCGATTTAACCCAAATAATTGGGCTGTTGGATATATTCCGAGCAATATTAAAAATAGACCGCCTCGGTTAACAGCTTTTGGAAAGGAGTTTTGAATATCGATTAGAGAATGTAGTAAAAAAGCCAGTAAGGCACTAATGGAAGCTGCGACCAAAAGGTAAACAAGCGGTGCAAAGAATAGCAAGAATCGAGATGAGTTGCGCATTGGTGAAATTGGCTAGGGATTACAAGAAAAACATTGAGATACAGCATACCGGTTTTTTGAAAGCACTCAAAAATTTTTTTGCCCTGTTATAATGGGCAAGGATCGGAAGTTTTTATGCGAATGTGGCGGAATTGGTAGACGCGCTGGATTTAGGTTCCAGTGGGGGAACCTGTGAGAGTTCGAGTCTCTCCATTCGCACCAACCTATTAACCATTCGGACCGCCTAACTCAAAAACTCTGCTACCATTAATTGGCGGGTTTCGGTACTTAGATGCTGTGTAGTGTGGCGTTTTAAATGTCTCTTTGTGAGACTAAACGCATTTGGAGAAGATTTAAACATGCAAGTTACTGTCGAATCGACATCGGAATTGGAAAGGAAGCTAACGGTAAAGTTGTCTGAGGCGGCTATTAAGGAAAAAGTGGAAACTCGGCTAAAAAAACTCTCAAAGGACGTGAAGATTGATGGTTTTAGGCCTGGTAAAGTGCCCCAGCGCGTTATTAGAAGTCGGTATGGCAAACAACTTAGACAGGAAGTGTTGGCAGAGTTGACCCAGTCTAGTTTTTACGATGCTTTAGTGGAAAAAGATTTAAACCTTGTCGGTAGGCCTTTAATTACACCAGAAAAAATCGATGAGGGTGAGGGATTTAGATATACTGCAAGCTTTGAGGTATATCCTGAAGTTGCTTTGGTTGACTTATCGGAACTGTCGGTAACCCGACCAAAAACTGAAATGGATGATACCGATCTTGAATCCGTAATCGAACGACTAAGAACTCAAAAGAAAACCTGGGAAATAGTGGATAGGGCTGCTCAAAATGTTGATAGGGTTATTATCAACTTTACAGGATCGGTGAATGGCGAAAATTTCACCGAGGGTCAAGTTAAGGAACATTCGGTGATTTTGGGATCGAATCAAATGATTTCTGGTTTCGAAGATAGATTGATTGGAACCGCTAAAAACGACTTATTGAATTTCGATTTAGATTTCCCCTCGGATTACCATATGGAAAAGCTTGCTGGTAAAACAGCTCATTTTGAGGTCGAAGTGGTTAATGTCCAGGAAAGTCAATTGCCCGAGTTAAATGAAGAGTTTGTTAAAGCTTTTGGAATTGCTAGCGGGAAAGTCGACGATTTTCGTATTGATATCAAGAAAAATATGGAAAAGGAGTTGGAAAATACTATTCGGGAAAATGTTAAAACAAATGTTATGGATGCGCTTATGGAAAACCATGACATTCAATTACCCAAAGGGCTTATTGACCAGGAAGTTGTTAATATGGAGGCTTCCTATAAAAAGGCAGCCGAGAACCAGAATCGTAATATTCAAGAGCAAATTCCAAGGGAGACTCTTGAGCCGCAAGCTATTCGGCGCGTCAAACTAGGGTTGGTTCTAGGTGAAATCATTAAGAAAAACGATCTGAAGCCCGATGAAAGACGTGTTCATACAGCGATTGAATCGATTGCGCAGGGCTATGAAAATCCTAAAGAGGTTGTTGATTGGTACTACTCTGAAAAGGAGCAGTTAAGCAAAATTGAACACATGGTTCTGGAGGATCAAGTTGTAGAATTTGTTTTAGAGCGAGTACAAGTAACGGACAAGCCTATTGGCTTTTCCGAGTTAATGCAAATGGATCAAAGTGATACAAAATAAGGGTGCAAGTGTGGAAATAGCTCAAAAGTGTGATCAAATCCAACCTACAGCGTCGGGGTTGGTTCCTATTGTAATTGAACAAACTGCTCGGGGTGAGCGATCATTTGATATATACTCCCGGCTATTGAAAGAGCGTGTAGTTTTTTTGGTTGGCCAAGTTGAAGACCATCTTGCCAATTTAGTGGTTGCTCAGCTGTTGTTTCTGGAGTCAGAGAATCCAGATAAAGATATTCATTTATACATTAATTCACCGGGTGGTGTGGTTACAGCTGGGCTGGCGATATATGACACTATGCAGTTTATTAAAGCTGATGTGAGTACAATGTGTATCGGCCAGGCAGCAAGCATGGGTGCGTTATTGCTGGCAGGTGGTGCTGCTGGAAAGCGATATTGCTTACCCCATTCGAGAATGATGATACACCAACCGCTTGGGGGTTTTCAGGGGCAGGCGAGTGATATAGATATTCATGCTAAAGAGATACTTAATATTCGGGAGCGATTAAATGCAATATTGGCCGATCATACAGGTCAACCTATTGAGCGGATTCAAAAAGATACCGATCGGGATAACTTTCTCAGTGGCGCGGAAGCGGTAGAGTTTGGGTTGATCGATGAGGTTTTGGAAACTCGCCTGTCATCGGCGGATGCCATTTGATCTGGATACCTTCAGTGAATGTGCGGATCCGAGTGAGCGAGATGTTATTATTTCAAAATATGACTGGCATTAATGATCATTGATACATGCTATGGACCTTATAACATGAGGTTAATCTATGAGTAATGAGAAATCTGGCAAGGGTAGTGATGGCAAACTTCTCTATTGTTCTTTTTGTGGTAAAAGTCAGCATGAAGTTAGAAAGCTGATTGCTGGTCCGTCAGTTTTTGTTTGTGATGAATGTGTAGAACTATGCAATGACATCATTCGCGAAGAATTACAGGAAAACGTCACCTCCGGTAATGACCAGCTTCCTAAGCCAAAAGAAATCAAAGAAGTACTTGATGAATACGTTATTGGGCAAGATGGTGCGAAGAAAATTCTTGCAGTCGCCGTCTATAATCACTACAAACGGCTCAGAAACCAAATTAAGAAGAACGATGTCGAACTTGCTAAAAGCAACATATTACTAATTGGCCCGACTGGTTCTGGTAAAACTCTATTGGCGGAAACCTTGGCTAGACTGCTAGATGTTCCTTTTACCATAGCGGATGCCACTACGCTGACTGAAGCTGGATATGTTGGAGAGGACGTGGAGAATATTATTCAAAAAATTCTCCAGAAATGTGATTACGATGTAGAGAAGGCTGAGTCAGGCATTGTTTATATCGATGAGATCGATAAAATCTCCAAAAAATCCGATAATCCGTCCATTACTCGTGATGTATCGGGTGAAGGTGTGCAGCAGGCGCTTTTGAAACTTGTCGAAGGGACTATAGCATCGGTGCCTCCTCAAGGGGGGCGAAAACATCCGCAACAGGAATTTTTGCAAGTTAATACGGGAAACATACTGTTTATTGTTGGAGGCGCGTTTGCAGGGTTAGACAAAGTTATCCAGGCGCGCACCGAAAAAGGAGGCATAGGTTTTTCGGCTGATGTTAAAAGTAAAGACGATTCAAAAAATGTAGGGGAGATTCTTTCCTTAGTGGAGGCTGAGGACCTTATAAAATATGGGCTGATACCCGAGTTTGTGGGCCGTTTGCCAGTGGTAGCGACGCTTGATGAATTAAGCCGCGATGCTCTCGTGAAAATTTTAACGGAGCCTAAAAATGCGCTTACGAAGCAGTATTCCAAACTTTTTGAAATGGAAGATTGTGATCTCGAAATTAGAATGGAAGCACTAGAGGCAATTGCGACAAAAGCAATGGAACGCAAGACTGGTGCTAGAGGTTTGCGGACCATCCTTGAGCATGCGCTTCTCGATTTAATGTATGAATTACCTTCCGCGGAGGATATTACGAAAGTTGTCATTGACGCTGGAGTGATTACAGGTGAATCGGAACCTTATCGTATATACGAAAATAGGGATCAACAGCGTATTTCGGTTGATTAAGATTTGTTTGTCGCCTAAATACCTAAAACCTTCTTTTTCGTTTTGGAAACGGCTTGAAATTATAGCCATTGCCCCAATGTTATCGGTTGGACCAATCTTTTATTGTGCTCGGAGGTACAGGATCCCGTATGTTTAATATCGACGGCAAATCAAGCGTGCCAACGCTTATAGTTCCAGTTCTACCACTTCGTGATGTGGTTGTGTATCCCCATATGGTGATTCCTCTGTTTGTTGGCCGGGACAAATCGATTCGAGCCCTGGATGTCGCTATGCGGGACAACAAGCAAATTTTGTTAGTTGCGCAGAAAGATGCCGAAATAGATGATCCTGGTCTGGATGATCTATATAAGGCTGGAACACTTTCCAATATTTTACAATTGCTCAAACTCCCTGATGGAACGGTAAAAGTTCTTGTTGAGGGACATCAACGTAGTTTGATCGAAGGGTTTCACGAAGCTGATGGCTATTTTTCTGCTGGGGTGACTGACTTGCCCGACGAGACTAATATCGGAGAACAGGAGTTGGAGGTATTGGTCCGTACTGCGGTCAACAATTTTGACCAATATGTGAAACTCAATAAAAAAATTCCGCCGGAAGTTTTGAATTCATTGGCGGGAATTGATGAGCCAGGTCGGTTAGCCGATACGATGGCCGCGCATATGACCTTAAAGATTGAAGAGAAACAATCGATTCTAGAGCTTAAAGATATTGCGGAACGCCTCGAACGCTTACTGATTTGTATGGATAATGGGGTCGATCTTCTGGAAATGGAAAAACGGATTAGGGGTCGTGTCAAAAAGCAAATGGAAAAAAATCAAAGGGAGTATTATCTTAACGAACAGATGAAGGCAATCCAAAAGGAATTGGGCGAAATGGAAGATGTTCCCAACGAAATTGAGGAACTTGCTAATAAAATTGAACAGTCAGGAATGTCCAAGGAAGCTAGGTCCAAGGCTGATGCGGAGTTAAATAAACTAAAGCTCATGTCGCCCATGTCGGCGGAAGCAACTGTAGTCCGTAACTATATTGATTGGATGGTCAGCGTTCCATGGAAAAAAAGGACTAAAGTTCGTCATGATCTAAAAAAAGCTGAGAGTGTTCTTGAAATAGAACACTATGGTTTGGAAAAGGTAAAGGAACGCATACTGGAGTATTTGGCAGTACAGCAACGTGTTAGAAAGCTTAAAGGCCCTATATTGTGTTTAGTTGGGCCTCCTGGTGTTGGAAAAACTTCGTTAGGTCAGTCTATAGCTCATGCTACAAATCGGAAATATGTGCGGATGTCTTTGGGTGGGGTTCGTGACGAAGCAGAAATTCGTGGTCATCGAAAAACCTATATTGGTTCTCTACCCGGAAAAATTCTACAAAATTTAGCTAAAATAGGTACTCGTAATCCGATGTTCCTGTTGGATGAAATCGACAAAATGGCTATGGATTTTCGTGGTGATCCTGCATCTGCCTTGTTGGAGGTTTTGGATCCTGAGCAAAATCACACATTTAACGACCATTACCTGGAAGTCGATTTTGATTTGTCCGATGTGATGTTTGTTGCGACGGCTAATACACTGAATATCCCTTCGCCTCTTTTGGATAGAATGGAGGTCATTCGGCTTGCGGGCTATACCGAAGACGAAAAAGTTAATATTGCAAAAAGATATTTGATTCCTAAACAGGTCAAAAACAATGGTCTTAAAGACAACGAAATCCAAATTAGCGATTCGGCAATAAAGGATATTATCCGCTTTTATAGTCGCGAAGCTGGGGTTCGTAACTTGGAGAGGGAGATTTCAAAGATTTGTCGAAAAGTTGTTAAAGATTTGTCTCTCGCCTCGAAGTTACGTAAAGCTAGGAAGGTTTCAGTAAGTTCTCGAAATGTAGGAAAGTTTCTTGGTGTCCAGCGGTTTCGATACGGCCGTGCTGAAGAGAAAGATCAAATTGGCTTGGTTACGGGTCTTGCGTGGACCGAAGTTGGAGGTGAGCTTTTGACAGTGGAAACTGCTATTGTTCCAGGGAAAGGGAAGGTTCTACGTACTGGAAAACTCGGTGAAGTGATGCAGGAATCTATCCAAGCTGCTGATACGGTAGTGAGAAGTCGCTCGAAAGTATTGAGTATCGATCCGGAATTTTACCAAAAACATGATATGCATGTGCATGTACCTGAGGGTGCAACGCCGAAGGATGGTCCGAGTGCGGGGATAGCTATGTGTACGGCGTTGGTTTCGGCGTTGACCAAAATTCCTGTGCGCTCAGATGTGGCGATGACGGGGGAAATTACATTGAGAGGTGAAGTGTTGCCAATTGGGGGATTGAAAGAAAAACTGTTAGCAGCGCATCGTGGGGGCATCTCTACAGTAGTAATACCTTGGGAAAATGAAAAAGACTTAGCTGAAATACCACGTAATATTAAAGAAACTCTTGATATAAAACCAGTGCGTTGGATTGATGAGGTATTTGAGTTTGCGCTCCAATACATGCCTACGCCTAGCGAAAAAGCCGAAAATAATGCTAAATTTGAAGAAAATACTATAGAAAAAGCACCCGCGCGCGATGAAAAATCGACAACCGCGCATTAGATGTTGCCAAAATCCAAAAATTATCGCAACAAAGGTAGCTGGGCGCTTGACACCGGTTCGGCACTACTGCTATAAATTGATCTGATTTATTTTGCTTATCCGAAGTGGTGGTAGCACTCGGCTTCTGGGGCGAAGGAATTCAACATTAAATTTGCATTTATGATTTGATAGGGGGACAAATGAACAAATCGGAGTTAGTTGACGCGATTGCAAGCGAGTCAAGCCTTAGTAAGGCTGATGCGGGAAGAGCATTGGATGGGGTTATTTTAGCCGTTACAGGCGCATTAAAAAAAGGGGATTCCGTTTCATTGGTGGGATTCGGAACGTTTCAGGTTAAGGCTCGTGCAGAAAGGCAAGGTAGAAATCCGCAGACTGGGAAAGCAATTACGATCCCTGCTGCAAATATACCTTCGTTTAAAGCCGGGAAAGGACTTAAGGACGCTGTAAACTAAGGGGTTAAATGGGTGCTTAGCTCAGCTGGGAGAGCATCGCCCTTACAAGGCGAGGGTCGGGGGTTCGATCCCCTCAGCACCCACCATTAAGAGAGTCGTTCGGAAATAAGTTGGATTTTAGGGTGATTGTGTCTTTATTGGGTTTGGTTGATTAGGTAAAAGCCTAAAACGGAGTAGGGTTACTTCGAGGGTTTTGAGGTTGAAAACTGGCCAAATGATGATAAGGTGCTCAGGTTATTTCCGGACGACTCTAAAAGAGTATTGAGGAGTGGTAGTTCAGTTGGTTAGAATACCGGCCTGTCACGCCGGTGGTCGCGGGTTCGAGTCCCGTCCACTCCGCCATTAGTTTCAAATTTGCCCTGAATTTAATTAGGGGTTTTTCATTTAGCCGGTATTAACCGATTCTTTCAGTCCTCTGCTAGGGTTTCCTTTATGCTTCAAGCGATTCGTGAACGCGCAAAAGCTTTTATTTGGGTTATTTTAATTTTAATTGCGGTCCCCTTGGCTTTTTTGGGGCTAGGAAATTACTTTGATTCAGGCAAGGAAACTCCCGTTGTGATCGTCGGGGATAAAGAATATTTTCAGCGTGATGTAAATCGGGTGTATCAGCAGAACGCACAGAACCCTATGCAATTTTTCCAATTTAGTGAGGAAGAAATGCAGCAACAAGCACTCGAACAACTCGTCAATAATGAGGTGATTGCGCAGGTTGCATCGGAATTAGATCTGGTTGTTAGTGATTCAACGGTTCGAGATTTTAACAAGTCGTTATCTTATTTTCAGACCGACGGAAAATTTGACAAGAAAAAATACCAAAACTTGATTGCTTCGCAAGGTGAAACGGCAGTAGGATTCGCTGAAAAAGTTAGAAAAACGTTGGTTATGGGGCAATACCGTAGCGGAATCATGAATTCAGATTTTGCTACACTGAGTGATGTCAATCGTATTTTAGAATTGAAAAATCAGGAGCGCGACATTGAATATGTTGTGGTACCGGTTTCAAATGTGGAAACTCACATTGATGACACTATGGTAAGCAATTATTTCCAGGCACACCAGGACCAATTTCAGAATCCAGAAAGGGTTTCGGTCGAGTATATTGAGTTAAATCTGGAGGATTTGGCGGAAGATGTGTTAGTTTCTGAGGAAGAATTGCGGGATTTGTACGAATCGAATAAAGATCTCTATTCAACTCCGGAAAGGCGAAAGGTTAGTCACATATTAATCTCGTTGGATAAGAAGGCCAACCAGGAAGTGATTAAGGTAGCGCAGGAAAAAGCTCAAGCTATTAAGGAAAGGATTATTGCGGGAGACGACTTTAGTGTCTTGGCCAAAGAGCTTTCAGACGATACGGTTTCGTCGAAAAATGGCGGTGATCTAGGCCTTATTACACCGGGTATTATGGAGAAAAATTTTGAAGAGGTGGCCTTTTCGTTAGGGAAAGGAGAACTGTCAGATCCTGTGAAAACTGCTTTTGGATTTCACCTAATAAAAGTTACAGAATTAAAACCTGGGGAAACCAAGCTCTATGAACAGGTCCGTGATGAATTGTCGAAGAATTTTAAACACGATAAGGCGGAGAATAAGTTCTATGAGCTGGGTGAACGCTTAGCTGAAGTTAGCTACGAAGATTCAGGGAGTTTGGAGCCGGCTGCTCAGACTTTAAATATGGAAATCAAACAAACGGATCTATTTACCCGGGAAAAGGGTGACGGAATTGCATCTGAATCGAAGATCAGGGATATGGCTTTCAATCTGGAAGTGTTGGGCGGTAACAACAGTGAACCCGTCGAAATTGGTGATGATAAGGTTGTAATACTTAGAGTTAAGGAACATCGATTACCGATTACGGTTCCGCTAGATGAGGTTAAGGACAAAATTATTGCAACCTTAAAATTGGACGCTGCCAAGGAAAGGGCCCTCGAACGCGCAAATGAGATTATGAGCAAGCTAGAAAATGGTGTTGCTCTAAAAGATATATTATCTCAGGATAGTGGTTTAGAATTGAAAATTAAGCGTATATCTAGGTTAGAAAAAGATTTTCCGAGTGAAATAACAAGGGCGGTATTTAAAGCTGCTAAGCCAGTTAACGGTCAACCAACCCCGTTACTCGTTGCATTGGATAATGGTGAACAGGCAATTATTAATGTATTGTTGGTGCAGAGTGCAGAGACCAATAAGATTTTGGAAAAAGATCGAGACACCGTAAAGAATGTTTTAGCCCAGGGTTCGGGGGTATCGTTATTTTCGGCACTAGTTTCCAATGGTCGAGACAAAGTCGGCGTAAAGTTTTTTACCTCAGAGGAATAGCGGTTCACTCGTGATTCATAGTATGACGGGCGTGACTTTACGTCATGCCAAGTCTATCAACCTTGTACGTGTCGTTGCAGCGGTGAATAGGTAGTCAAAGAATTCATAGCGAATCGGTTTCGAGAAGACACTAAACTTGGTCTTGCCAATACCTCGTTGATCGTTAAAGTCCTTACCTATATTCCATTGCGATATGGGGCGCCGGAATATAGATAAAGTATTTATAAAAGCATTTGTGTCAAAGGTTGAATCCCGTTATGTTATATCCAGCGTCAACATAAGTTATTTCTCCAGTGATACCGGATGCCAGGTCGGAACACAGAAATGCAGCTGTATTTCCAACTTCTTCAAGCGTAACGTTTTTTCGCAAAGGAGCAGCGCCAGCAGCTTTTTTGAGCATTTCTTTGAAATTACTAATACCGGCTGATGCCAAGGTTTTCATAGGCCCTGCCGAAACTGCGTTAACTCTTATTCCTTTGGGACCCAATGCGGCTGCCATATATCGGACATTAGCTTCGAGACTAGCTTTGGCGACGCCCATGACGTTGTAGTTAGGGATTACCCGTACAGCCCCTAAGTAGCTTAATGTCAGCAAAGCACCATTGCGTCCTTCCATCATATATTGACCCGCTTTTCCCAGTGCTGCAAAACTGTATGAGCTGATATCATGCGCAATTGCGAAATTCTCTCGAGTTACGGCGTCTATGTATTCGCCTTCGAGGGCTTCCCGGGGAGCAAACGCAACTGAATGGACGATACCGTCTAATCCGTCCCAATATTTTTCTAAAGTGTTAAAAACTGAACTAATTTGATGGTCACTTGTGACATCACATTCTAAGGTGATGTCACTACTACACTCCATGGCCATTTTTTCAACACGGTCTTTTAATTTCTCATTTTGGTAGGTAAAAGCAAGTTGAGCACCTTCACGGTGCATTGCTTTTGCAATTCCTGAAGCGATAGAACGATTACTGGCCAATCCTACTATCAAGACACGTTTGCCTTGCATAAAACCCATATTGTCCTCCTTATTTTTTATTGGAAATCTAGGATCTTGCAAAGATTAAATCACCAGTGATTTTTGGCTTCGTCTTGGAACAAAGGGTATGTGGTCACACTTTGCAGCTTCTTAGTACGAAGCTGTATACAACCCAACTGTGGAAAACTAATCTTTTCTAGATGCCTAATATATGAGAAGTATCTACGACCCCTGTTATCATGTCCAGCCTTAAGATGCTGATGGATACTTTAGAATAATGACGTCATTAACAAATCCAAAGAATGCTACTAATTTGGTTATAGGATATTTGCTTATTTTAATGTCCTGTTCCTCAGAGGAAGCTATTGAAAATAAACCAAATCTCAATATTATTGGACGAAGTATTTCTAAATCGAGCGATCAGGTTCTTAGGAGGGGTAACGGGGCCGAACCACAAACGCTTGACCCCCATAAAGCGGAAGGTGTTCCTTCGTCGAATATCTTACGTGATCTTTATGAGGGTTTGATTACTGAGGCGCCTGATGGGCGTCTGTTGCCCGGTGCTGCGCAAAAGTGGGAAATTAGCCCAGCAGGGACCGTTTATACCTTTCAAATTCGACAAGACGCTAGATGGTCGAACGGCGAACCGGTCACGGCACAGGATTTCGTGTATAGCTTTCGCAGAAGCGTAAACCCGGCAACGGGTTCAAAGTACTCTCAAATTTTATCGTCGATTGTTAACGCTGAGGATATTATAACGGGTGCGAAATCGGTTGAAACCTTAGGTGTTAACGCCTTAAGTACCCACAACCTGGAAATTACTTTAAAAGCGCCGACCCCTTATTTTTTGGGATTGCTTACCCATTCAACCACCTATCCGGTATATCAACCTGCTATAGAAAAATATGGTAGAAAATTTGCGCGGCCTGGAAACTTGGTGTCCAATGGTGCTTATCGACTAAACGGGTGGGTAGTGCAATCGCATATCAGTTTAGAGCGTAATTCCGAATACTGGAATGATTCTAAGACTGCAATCGATAAGGTAACTTACTATGTTGTTGAAGATCAATCGGCTGAATTAAGGCGATATCGCGCGGGAGAACTCGATTGGACCGAGACAATTCCTCTTGGGGAAATAGCGTGGATTCGAAAGAATTTGGGGGATGAGTTAAAGGTTTCACCTTACCTAGGTACCTATTATTACGGATTCAATTTGACGAAACCCCCATTCAAGGATCATCGGGCGCTACGTGTAGCGTTGTCAATGGCCATAGATCGGGAGATTATTACCGAAAAAATCAGCGGATTAGGTGAGATACCGGCCTATGGTTGGGTTCCACCAGCCGTTTCGGATTATGCGGCACAAAGTTTTCAATTTAAATCAATGAAAAGACAACAGCGATTGGCTGAAGCAAAAAAGCTGTATCAGATTTCGGGGTATTCAGAAAAAAATCCGTTACACCTAGAACTTCGGTACAACACCAGTGAAAATCATAAGAAAATCGCCATTGCTGTAGCAGCGATGTGGAAAAAGGAGCTTGGGGTAACCACGAAATTGGTGAACGAAGAATGGAAAGTATTTTTAAAAAACCGAAAACAAAAACAGGTCACTCAGGTTTTCCGAGCAGGGTGGATAGGTGATTATAATGATGCATATACCTTCGCGGAACTGATGTATTCAAACCATGGAATTAATGATGTAGGTTATAGGAACCCATATTACGATCAACTGCTTGCCCAGGCGTCTCTGGAAACACAACCGAGTAAGCGTCGGCTATTGCTGGAGGAAGCAGAACGCGTTTTGCTTTCCGATTGTCCAATCATTCCCATTTATTTCTATGTTAGTAAAAGTTTAATTAAACCTTATGTTCGCGGGTTTGTGGGCAATGTTATGGATCACCATTACACTAAGCACTTTCGTATTTTAGAACATTAAAAATAGATTTCGGAATGTTAGCCTATATCGTACGTCGAGTTCTGGGTGCAATACCAACAATGTTTATCCTTATTACTTTGGCGTTTTTTCTCATTCGGATCGCGCCAGGAGGTCCATTTGACCTAGAAAAAAAACTCCCACCTCAAATTCAAGCTAATCTGGATAGAATTTACCATCTAGATGAATCTTTATTGTTTCAATTTTGCCGTTATTTTTGGAATATAATTCACTGCGATTTCGGACCCTCCTTTCAATACCAGGATTACGGAGTGAACGAGCTTATTCGTTCAGGATTTCCGGTTTCTTTATCCCTTGGATTGACAGCAATGATCATTGCTGTTTTTATCGGTTGTTTATTGGGGGGTTTTTCGGCTTTGAAGCAAAATACGTTTATAGATCATGTTTTCATGTCGGTCGCAATGCTTGGAATTGCTATTCCAAATTTTGTGTTGGCACCTTTGCTGATCCTCTTTTTTGCGGTCAATTTGGATTGGTTTCCCGCAGGCAGTTGGAATAATGGACATTTTAGCCATCGGGTACTTCCAATCATCTGTTTGGCGGTGCCTCAGTTAGCGTATATTGCGAGACTAATGCGTGGAAGTATGATTGAAGTTTTGGGAAGTCCATACATTTTGACGGCGCGCGCTAAGGGCTTATCGGATACCATCATCATTCTACGCCATGCCTTGCCGCCTGCAATTTTACCGGTTTTATCCTATTTTGGACCGGCAGTTGCCGCAATTATTACGGGTTCTGTTGTTATTGAACAGATTTTTGGCCTTCCCGGTGTTGGTCGTTATTTCGTCCAGGGTGCCTTAAATCGTGACTATACCTTGGTGATGGGGATTGTTATTTTTTATGGTACGCTAATTATTGGCTTTAATTTGATAGTTGACGTTTTATATGGTGTTATCGACCCAAAGGTCAGATATCGTTAAGATAATCGATGAATCAGCATTTATTAATAATGTTGTTCCAATGTTTTTATTTTTATCATTGTGGGAAGAATCGATGAAAAAAAGTGTGTTGTTGTGCTTATTGCTGGGGTTGATTTTGATACTGGTAGGGTGTTCTGAAAATCAAGAGCCAGTTGATAAGTCCCCTAAAATCAATCAATTAAACAATACTGAGGTTAGAGACGGTATTGTTTACGATAGGGTAAGTGGTAAGACTTTTAGTGGGGAGTTAGTGACTTATTTTACGAATGGAAATATTAAGAAAAAAGCAAACTATAAGGAAGGAAAATTGGATGGATTGGTAAAGCTTTGGCACAAGAATGGAAGGGAAAAAAAGGAGTTATTTTATGTAAATGGAAAAAAACACGGTGCAGTCACATTTTGGCATAAAGCTGGCCAACTCAAACAGAAAGGCAACTACGAAAATGGCTCTCGGTCAGATACTTGGCAAAGTTGGTATCCTGGCGGTCAACAAAAAGAGGAAATAACCTATAAAGCCGGGAAGCGACATGGTAAAACCATCAGTTGGTATAAAAATGGGCAGATTAAATTTGTTAATCCTTATAAAGCCGGAGAGATCGACGGCAAAACGATGCGATGGCACGAAAATGGGCAACAAGCTTCCGAAGGAACTTATCAGGATGGTATTGAAAATGGAAAGATGATCGAATGGTACGCCAATGGATCAAAACGCAATGAAGCTAGTTTTGTAAACGGGGAGATTGACGGGATTAGGACGCATTGGTATGAAAATGGACAGAAACAAGAAGAGCGTCAATATATAAAAGGTCGAAGGGATGGGCACTGGAAAATCTGGTACGAAGATGGGACGATTTTGTACGATGCCCCGTTTCGCGAGAAATCTTAACAAATTTTATCGAAATTAAAGTTGAAATATGGTTTCAAACTTTTTTCTGTGCGGTGCCTAAGCTTAATGTTAGGTTTCGATGCAGAGAAAAATCTCGACGCAATGGGGACAATCGCTAAACAATCTTTAAAAGGTGATTTTCTAGAATTACAGACGGCTGATGGTGTCGACATCCACTTGCCTGAGGTTGGACTTGGTGGCCGCAGCTTTGCCTTTCTGATCGATTGGCATATTCGCCTGATTCTATCGCTGGCTTGGTTTATGTCTTTTGGTGTGATATTTCTAGGTGCCCAATCAATCCCCGATTTTTTTCAAGATATCATCGGTCTTAGTTTAACGATTCCCCATTTCGGTCTAATTTCTGGGTTGGCTAGCTGATCGTAAACAATACAATGTGAACTCGTTGTGCCTTGATCGATGGCAAGAATATATTTCATAATTTTTTCCAGTACCGTGATAGATGGACCCCATACGAGTTGTACCGTTCCAGGATCTGATTTTACTAAATCAGGGTAAATCCATTCTCAGCTTCCCACCCCAGTTTCCTATGCTCCACTACAACCGTCGTATAAATCCCCCCTCTTACTTTAAATGCCGCTTTAACCCTCATAAATCGCGGACTGCAAATGCCAACAAAATCATTTAGAATCGCATTGGTCACTGCTTCGTGAAAAGCTCCCTCATCCCTAAAAGACCACATGTAGAGTTTAATTGATTTGAGTTCGACACAGATTTTGTCTGGTACGTATTCAATGGTGATAGTTGCGAAGTCTGGTTGCCCCGTTTTTGGGCACAGGCAGGTAAACTCCGGTATTTTGATGCAAATCAAATAATCTCGACTGGGCTCGGGGTTCTCGAAGACCTCGAGTTTTTTACTGGGTTTTGCGTTCATTGAAATGCTTATTCACAACTGTTGTTCTTTATGGGGATGACATTTAGACGCTAAAGCATAATAATACGGTGCATTTTCCATCCAATCGTACCAAATTGGCTTGAATAGTTACATATTTTCTAGATTAAGACTGCTTAAGAATGCGACTTGATAAGATTAAGCTTGCGGGCTTTAAGTCGTTTGTTGATCCGATTACTATCCCAATATCCGGCAACCTAATCGGGATTGTAGGTCCCAATGGATGCGGTAAATCCAATATCATCGACGCTGTTCGATGGGTAATGGGAGAAAGCTCAGCTAAACACCTTCGCGGGGATAAAATGGCCGATGTGATTTTTAATGGATCCTCTGCGAGAAAGCCTGTGGCAATGGCTTCGGTCGAATTGATCTTCGATAACCAGGAAAATCCTATCGGTGGTGAATTCGCCAACTACAATACACTCTCTGTAAAACGACAGGTATCGCGTGACGGCCAGTCTGTCTATTTGCTTAATAGCACTCGTTGTAGAAGAAAGGACATAACCGATTTATTTTTGGGTACCGGGGTAGGGTCTCGGAGCTATGCAATTATTGAACAGGGTATGATCGCACGTTTAATCGAGGCTAAGCCTGACGAACTCCGGGAACTTCTAGAGGAGGCAGCCGGAATATCTAAATATAAGGAACGTCGGCGCGAAACAGCATTGCGCATGGGACATACCCGGGAAAATCTAGATCGACTCGAAGATGTTCGGGACGAAGTCTCCAAGCAACTCAATCATTTAAAACGCCAAGCTAAAAAAGCGGAAAAATTCAAATTCCTAAAACAGGAACAGCGGACGATCAAACAAGAACTACTAGCTATGCGTTGGCGGAGTCAGGATCAAAAACATCAACAAGATTCTGAACAGATTCAATCGCTGAACGAGACCCTCAAAGGATTATTATTAGAGCAGCAACGGGTCGATAAATCTCAAGAAGAAGGACGCGAGTCGATTAAAAAACAACAACAAGTATTGAATGAAATTCAAGGTGAATTTTACGAAATCGGTTCCGAAATAAGTCGGTTGGAACAAACAATCAAGCACGCACGTGCGAGCCGTGAAGCATTGAAAACTGAGTTGGGTCGTTTAAACGAGCAAAGTAAACAAATTGGCCAAGACCTTGACCAGGATAAACAACAATTGAAACAAATCCAAGGCGAACTGGATTCTACTCAAACAAAATTAATACAGTGCGGTGAGCTGGAAACGGAGTTATTGGATCGTCAAAATATTGTTGTAGAGCAGCATAACAAATGGCAAATAAAATGGGACGACCTGAATGATAGACGTGCTGTGTCCAAGGAACAAGTTGAAGTCCAGCGTGCGCGAATAGAACAATTGGAAAAACAAGAGGAGTATTTTGGTCATCGATTCCAACGTTTGGTCGAAGAGCAGACTGAAATCCTATCCAAGGATTGTGGAAAGACAATCCCAGTATTGGAAGAGACTCTATCGCAGTTAATATCCGAGCGACAGGATATTCAAAGCAAACTAGAAACTGACCACCAAGAAATTGAAGGACTTCGCCAACACCTCAGAACCACATTTACAAACTTAAACGAACGTAGGAATATTCTGCAGACAACGAATGGCAAGATTTCATCCTTGGAAATGCTTCAAAAGCATGCTTTGGGTAAGGATCAGAAGGCAACTCGAAATTGGTTAAAAAAAATGGCTTTGGAAGATGCACCGCGTCTTTCGCAATTTTTGGAAGTTAAACAGGGATGGGAGAACGCTGTTGAAATTGTTTTAGATACTTATTTGGAGGCAGTCTGCCTGGGGGATATTACCTCAGTGTTAGAGGAAATTGGTCAAATAGGGGACGGAACATTGACGATTTTTGATACAGTTTGCCAACATCCCACTCCACCTAGACAAGCTGCTGTCGCATTAGTCGATCGGATTCAATCTCCATGGAATCTATCTTCCTTACTGTCGGGTGTGTATTGTGCCGACAACCTCGATGATGCCGTTTCCATGGTTAAAAACTTGAAGAATCATGAATCGGTGATTGTTCAGGAAGGGGTATGGCAAGGCCCGGGGTGGGTCATTGTAAAAAAACGGTCCAATAAAAAATTCGGAGTATTGCAGCGCGAAAAAGAATTAAGAGCTCTGACGGTAGAAAGCCAATCCGTGCATTTGGAAATTGAAGGTCTGGAGTCTAAATCAGGTCAACTCGAAGAACAGCAAAGGCGTTGTGAAAAGCGCATTCAGGATTTTCAACAACAGCTAGATCGATTGAATCGCCAAATTTCGGATCACAATGCTCGTCTCAGTGCAGACCGGACTAGGTATGAAAATACCCGGAGTAGGTTAAAGCAGATAGAAAGCGAACAGGAAGAAATTAGACGGCAGCAATCAGTTGATAAAGAAGATATAGCTAAAACTCGTGACTCGTTAGCCAAAGTAGAACAGGAAAAGTCCGCAATGGAGTGGGAAAAACAAACATTGTCAGACTTAAACGAAAAAACTCAAAAGGAGTTACGGGAGGTTAATGCAGCTGTATTCAAAATTCAAAATGAGATTCATGAAATCAAAAACCGTATTGGATCTTTAAAATCTTCAGAAACATTGACACAAAAGCATCTGAATCGGATAGAACAGCAGTACTTAGAATCGATTGCTCGGCGAAAAGAGATTGAAACCGGAACAGAACAATCGAGTCAGCCTTTAGATTCTGAACTTGAACAATTGGAGCAGTATAAAAATTCACGTTCAAAAATTGAAAAGTCTATGAAGAGTGCTCGTAATCAGCTCGAGACTCTGGAACTGAATATTACAGAAATTAGAGAAACTCGAATTCGAACAGAGAGAGAAATAGAAAAACAGCGGGAATATGGCGAAAAAGCACGGGTCGAGATGCAAACTGCGCGGGTTCGTCGTCAGACGTTGGAAGAACAGCTCCAAGAAATGTCAGTGGATGCACAATCGATTGCAGTTTTGATTCCAGATAATGCAGATGAAAAACTCTGGCAGGAAAAGTTGGAAAATTTGTCCAAACAAATTGAACGGCTGGGTACAATCAATTTAACGGCTGTGGAAGAGTACGAATCTCAAGAACAACGATTGAATTTTTTAAACGGGCAACATAAAGATTTAGTGGAATCGCTATCGACACTGGAAGAAGCCATAAAAAAAATTGACCACGAAAGCAAAAAACGATTTAAAATTACCTTTGATCAGGTTAATGATGGGTTGAAAGATAAATTTCCTTTGTTGTTTGGTGGGGGGGATGCTCATTTGGAGTTACGCGATGAGAACCTCTTAGACAGCGGTGTAGCCGTTATGGCCCGCCCGCCGGGTAAAAGAAACACCTCTATTCATTTGTTATCTGGCGGAGAAAAAGCTTTGACAGCAGTAGCATTGGTTTTTGCCATATTCGAGTTAAATCCTGCTCCATTTTGTTTGCTTGACGAGGTTGATGCACCTTTGGACGATCCTAATGTAGTTCGCTTTAGCCAACTGATTTTGCAAATGTCAGAACGGATACAGTTTCTTTTTGTAACCCACAATAAAGTGACTATGGAAATAGCTGAGCAGCTTACAGGGATTACCATGAATGAGCCCGGTGTTTCGAGGATGGTGGCAGTAGATATCGACGATGCAGTAAAAATGGCCGTGTAAATAATGGATAAGGACTTACTGCGAATCATCTTAATCGGTTTGGGGGTTGTGTTAATCCTAGGTATTTATTTATGGGACCGGATGAAAAAGGGATGGCCCCAATCCAATTTGGAGTTATCAAAGCAAGAGCCGAAATTTGCTGAAGAGATTGTCGAGGACCAGGCTAATACATCGCAATCTGTTGATTTAGTCCAATTCTTAGTGGTTTCTAGGGATCCAGAAGGATTCGACGGTAACAGATTGATGGATGTTTTTGCCGATTTGCAGTTGGAATTTGGCAATATGAAAATATTTCACAGGCACCAACTGGGCACTGACAAAGTTCAATTCAGCGTGGCGACTATGACCGAGCCTGGAATATTTCCCGAAGAAAACATAAAAGCTTTTCGGACTCCTGGACTTGCCGTATTTTTTCAGCCTTCTTGTGTTGCTGAACCTCATACTATTTTCGATGAAATGGTTAATTTTTGTTGTGAATTGGCCGATATTCTGAACGGAGAGGTTTGGGACGCCGAGAAACAACCTCTAACTGAGGAAACTGTCCGAAGTATACGCCAGACTTTGTTATAGAATGATGGCGAATATTCCTGCCTCAATAATAAAAAAAGCCAAATCCTTACGCGACAGCATCAACCAACACAACTTACGGTATTACCAGTTCGATGATCCATTGGTCAGCGATACTGACTATGATCGCTTGATGCGGAGTCTCCAAAATTTAGAGAAACGTTATCCTGCACTTCAAACATCGGACTCACCTACCCAACGAGTTGGTGCGGAGCCCCTGAATGCATTTGAATCCGTGGTACATGAGATTCCTATGTTGTCATTGGATAATGCATTTTCCGATGACGAAGTAAAAGCTTTCGGGAAACGTGTGTTGGAACGCTTGGAAGTCGATAATATTGATTTTGTGGCCGAACCCAAGCTTGATGGTTTAGCGATTAGTTTGCTTTACAGGGATGGTATCCTGGTTCAGGCTGCAACTCGCGGCGATGGACACAATGGCGAAAACGTCACTGCAAATATTCGCACGATCCGGCAAATCCCGTTGCGATTAGAGGGTAAAGGCTGGCCCAATATTCTCGAGGTTCGTGGTGAAGTGTTTATGCCGATTAATGGTTTTCTAGCTTTAAACGAACAGGCTAGAAAGCAAGAGGAAAAGGTTTTTGCCAATCCTCGTAATGCTGCGGCCGGAAGCCTCCGCCAACTCGACCCTAACGTCACAGCAACGCGCCCACTTGCCTTTTTCGGTTATGGTCACGGTGTAATCTCCGAAACACATCACCCCACATATCAACTGGAAGTCTTGGAGTGGTTTTCATCTTGGGGTATTCCTGTGTGCCCAGAGATCGAATTAGTGCGAAATGTCGATGCTTGTATTAAAAATTATCAGCGCATTTTTGGTCTTCGATCCTCCTTAAAATATGAGATAGATGGTGTAGTTTACAAAGTGAATAGCTTGGATCAACAGAATAAATTAGGTTTTGTATCGCGGGCACCTCGTTGGGCTATTGCTCGAAAATTTCCGGCCGAGGAAGTTTTCACGAAAGTATTGAATATCGATATCCAAGTCGGTAGAACTGGCGCATTGACGCCCGTTGCACGGCTAAAACCGGTAATCGTAGGGGGCGTAACGGTTACGAACGCAACATTACACAATGCTGAAGAATTAAATAGAAAAGATGTTCGTGTCGGCGATACAGTAATGGTTCGTCGAGCAGGGGACGTGATTCCGGAAATCACCCGCGTAGTTTTTGAAAAACGCCCCCAAAATACCCAAGTCTTTACGATGCCATCTGTATGCCCGGAATGTGGATCTGATGTGACATCGGCACCTGGAGAAGCTACCCTCCGTTGTAGCAGTGGTTTGTTTTGTCGAGCTCAACATAAAGCATCGATCATACATCTAGCATCTAGAAAAGCGTTGGACATAGAAGGCTTGGGGGAGAAGTTGGTTGACCAATTGCTTGAAAAAAAGCTTATCAAAACGGTAGCGGATCTTTATTGCTTAACGGTCAATCAAATTAAAGGCTTAGATAGGATGGGAGAAAAGTCGGCTAGAAATTTAATTGGTGCGTTGGAAAAAAGCAAACATACTACATTTCCGAGGTTCTTATTTGCTTTGGGGATACGTGAAGTCGGTGAGGTGACCGCACAAAACCTTTCGGAGTACTTTGGTGGGTTGGAAAAGCTGATGGTGGCCGATGCGGAATTATTAGAATCGATACCGGATATAGGTCCTACTGTAGCAGGGAATATTGTTTTGTTTTTTAAACAATCTCATAATCGAAAAGTCATCGAGAAATTATTGGCAGCAGGCTTTACATGGGAGGATATCAAGGTTAACACCCAAACGCTGCCCTTAAAAGGCGAGATTGTAGTAATTACAGGAACCCTAGATTCCATGACTCGCGAAGAAGTAAAATCACGTCTCCAGAGTTTCGGAGCAAAAGTAACCTCTAGTGTTTCTAAAAAAACCCATTACCTTGTTGCGGGAGCGGAACCTGGGTCGAAACTAGATAAAGCGATCAAGCTGGGTATCAAGATTCTAGATGAAGCAGAGTTAAAGATGCTTTTATCGAAATGCTCCGTTTAGGTAGAGTTCGCCAGTGGATTTCAAACGAGTCAAAGTATAATGGTTATCGGTGAACAGATAATGGGTTATTAAGAGTAATGGATTTTGAAAAAACGATGCGTGTCACTTTAAGTTAAACTAACAACTGTGAACGGATGTTTGCTACGGAAATACACCGTTGCGCTGTGATTGGAAATCACGTACCGCGGCATTGAGTACTTGAATAGCTTTTGATTCCTCAATTGATTGTATTGATGGCAAGCCTTCATCGTAAACGAAAAAAAGCGTCATGGGTTTTCGTGGGCTAACCAGTAATTTCAAGGATGTTAAGATTTGGAATAAAATAGGATTATCTACAAATGCTCCATCATATAAGAGGCAATACGCCGCCACTCCGGTATTATTACGCCGCTGAAGTAGGTGTATAGGAATGTCGCCTATCGCTTTTAAAAAATGCACTCCTTTGTTTTGCATGTCTTTATTGTACAGTAGTGCCAACTCTGGATGATGATACAGTCGTTTAGGGTCGAATGATCGACCGACAAATAAGCGGATTTCGGAACCTTCCGAGGTTTGAGTGGTTCTTTCAACCCAATCTTCGGCGGAAAACATGTTCATGACCCACCTATCCCGTCGGGTTGTATCGAGAAATTTTAAATCCGCCAATTCGAAATTGATCGATCGAGCATGGTAGCCATCTTCGTTTTTTGCTTCTAAATAACTGTGGATGATGGTGGGTACCATAGCTAATGCTAATAACGCAGCAACCCCATTGCCAAATCGATCAGAAATCATGCTTTTGCCTCCTTAAGTGGAGATTCTTTCCCAAGCCAAAAAATCACAGGAAGAGTCAAAGCAAACGTAAATAAGCCTGATATTGTGTGTAAAGAAGTGTCGAGAATTTCGACACCAAATGTGTTGACCAATAGAACCAATAGCACCACTCGGAGAACATTCGATGCGATTGCAATCGGTGCCGCAATGAGCATAATTAAAATTCGTCGATTTGAATTCGTGCAAAAGTATGCGGTTATGCATGCGACCGCTATTGCCGCATAAAGAGTGGAAAATCCGCTACAGGCGTCTGCTACCTGTAAAGTCCCATTGGAAATGTGCAGTGCTGTTCCTTCCCTAAAAAGTGGGATGCCTAATTTTGGAACGATCCATGCCGTGCCGTGAGCTGCCAATTCTCTTAAAATTAAGTGTAAGGAGTTAGTGACTACTAAAGGAATCGGCAACGATAAAAATAACATACATAGAAAAAAACTTATTGCCTTGGTACGATGTGTTCCTAAAAACAATAGTGACAATCCGGGCAACGATAGAAAGAGTGCGAATGCCGAGAGTAGCTGGGTATGCATCCCCGTGTCTAAAACGAACAAAAGGAGTGCCGGGATCAAAAAAAGAAACCCCCATCCGCTAGATTTGCGGGGTAAATGACTTAAACCACACAATTCTAGCCAAGCATAGTATATTGCCACTACCGCTATTAGTAGACCGTGGGCATTGTGCCAGACACTTAAGGTCCAGCGCTCTACGAGCCAATGCACCGTGGGTGCGAAAAGAATAAGTAGTTCGATTCCGACCAAAACCATGATCAGAGAATACTTTTTTGGACTTGTTCGAAGAACGTTTTGATTCAGTGTAGCTTGCAACATAAGACTTTTTCCACAACCTATATCAACCGAAATCGGTATAGAATATAGCTTAGTTAAAAAGCCAGGGGATACAACGATGGTATTGGTGCTCGATAAAGAAATGTATTTTAACCCGCATTTCATGGAGCTATCAAATTGGGAGGTAGTCGGAGGTCACAAGGCGGGAAAGGGTTTGGACGGGAAAGAGTACTTGCAGTACTATGAACACCATAATCAAGCACAAGTCACGCAACAGGCACTGTGGTCGCGCAGTTGAAATGCAGTGAGAATTGTGGGCTAGAACCATATTAAATTTGTTAGATTCGCCGTCAGTTATGTAGCATTACTTAGGTTTCGGGAACCAACCCAATTAAACGCAGTCACTATAGCAATGCATAAGCGCTACAAACAAGGATTTACCGCATCTATCCTAAGCCTAGTATTCGGATTGTTTGTATTCCGTGTCATGGCGGATAATACACCCCCTGTGCTTCCCGATTTTGGGGATTCCTCTGGGAGTGTAATTTCTCCGGTGCAGGAGAAAGAATTAGGTGAAGCTTTTTTTCGCAGCGTCCATGCACAGCTTCATGTTAATCAAGATCCAGAAATACAAGACTTTATTGAGTCGTTGGGGCAAAAACTTACCATTGCAAGCGATGCGCCGGGACGCCCCTTTCATTTTTTTGTTGTTCTAGAGCCTGTAATTAATGCATTCGCTGGTCCTGGGGGATATATCGGTATCAATTCGGGGTTGATTCTCATCACCGAATCTGAAAGTGAATTAGCGTCGGTTATCGCCCACGAAATTGCCCATGTGACCCAGCGTCATTTAAACCGGGCTTTCGAGGCTGCCAATCGTCTTTCCATACCAACTGCTGCGGCGACCTTAGCGGCTATTTTATTAGGTACGCAATCTAGCGATGCAGGTATTGCCGCTTTAGCGGCTGTACAAGCAGGTAGTGCCCAATACCAAATTAATTTTACCCGTGACAATGAGAAGGAAGCAGATCGAATCGGTATTCAAATTCTTTCCGGGGCAAACCTTGATCCTAGAAGTATGCCAGCATTTTTTCAGAAGTTACAACAATCTAGCCGATATTACGGTCAAAATATTCCCGAATTTCTGCGAACTCATCCAGTCACCGCGTCTCGTGTAGCCGACACCCTTGGCCGCGCTGAAAAGTATCCCTATCGACAATTTCCAAACTCTTTTGTTTATGAGTTAAGTAAAGCGAAACTACGGGTTTTAACTGCAGAAACTCCACAGGCCTCGATAGACTTTTTTAATTCAAGATTAGATCGTGGAACATCAAGACAAAGGACAGTGACACAATATGGACTTGCACTGGCATTACTCGCAAAAAAACAAAACAAGAAGGCCCATGGAATTTTGCGCGTACTAATCGAAAAGTATCCGGAGAGTTCCAGGATCGCTAATGCAGTGGGCCAGACGATCAGAAAATCTGGTGATTTTAAAAAAGCATTAAATTTCTACGAATCTGCTCTAAAACATTTTCCTGGAAATTATGCAATCACTTTGGCTTATGTCGAGGTACTCCTTAAATCTGGAAATCCCGGGAAGGCGGAAAAAATTCTGCTTCAATACACGGAAAATCGAGCGCCGACTTTGGATATATATGAATTACTGGCCCAAACCTACGACGCTTTAGGAAATCTAGGACAGTCTCATCGCTATATCGCTGAGTACTATTATCAAACTGGGCACACGCGTTCCGCAATTACCCAACTAAATATTGCAAGAAAGGCCGCGAAAAACGACTTTTACCTGACAGCAATTCTAGACGCGCGACGCAAATTATTTGAGCAAGAAGAAAAAGATAGGAATGAACGAAGGTTGTTTTGAGGTTAAAAATAGAAATCCATTGATTGGCAGGTTGGAGCGACTAAAGATCTATTAAAAAATGCTCAGTGTCTCGAATCCTATATTACCGAGAACATAGGATAAAAGATTGATGACAAGTCGAAAAAACGCCGTAATTTGGATGTCCC
Source organism: uncultured Methylococcales bacterium (assembly GCA_964653275.1). Lineage (GTDB taxonomy): Bacteria > Pseudomonadota > Gammaproteobacteria > Methylococcales. The sequence goes on along the minus strand of CAZZET010000003.1, from coordinate 25,435 downwards.
TTTAGTTTGCTAAATGTACTTTCGATTACTTAGGATACAAACTTTCTTGGTTATTTATGGGTTTAGGCGTTAGATACTGCTTTCTCACAGAACGAAGTTTGTACGAAATACGGATTAACTTTCGTTTACAATTATCTCTCCCCTAGCGAGTTTCGGAAGATTCCCTTCCAGCCCAACAGCGTAACGCATTGCCTTGTTCTTTGCGGGTTGCAGACGTTCCGCTAATCCCAGTCCGAAATTACGAAGCACCCTAATAGGCAAGATTTGATTGCTGAATACTCGATAAAACATTTCCATTGCAGTCATCATCATCAGGTTGTCCCACCGTCGCAATCGTTGATATTCATTGAGAATACGGGTACTACCAAGATCTTGGTCCTTTTCTTTGGCGGCCACTAACACTTGGGCTAGGGCTGCGGCATCCAAAAAACCAATATTGACACCTTGACCAGCCAAGGGATTAATCACATGGGCAGCATCACCTATTAATGCAACACCTTCCTTGACATAATCAAAAGCGTGTTGACGCTTCAGAGGAAAGCTTGCTCTACCCAACACTGTCTTTATTTCTCCAAGATTGTTAGGGAACGAAGTAGATATTTCCGTGATCAATTCGGTATTCGGTAACGATTTTAAGCGCCGAATTTCATCTGGAGAATTGTACCAAACCAACGATGCACGATTGCCGAATAACGGCAAAAACGCTTGAGGTCCGCTAGGAGTAAATCGTTGCCAGGTAATGTCCTGTTGGGAATAACCAGTTTCCACGGAAATAACCATGGCGTGCTGGTCATAGTCCCAACTACTAACCCCAATTCCCACACTTTGACGAACCCGAGATTGTCCTCCATCAGCTGCAACCAATAGTCGGCTCTTTAAAATTCGACCGTCGTCTAACTGCGCTGTGGATCCATTAGCGGCGTATTGAATCATTTCTATTCTTGCCGGGCAGATTAAATCGACATTGTCAAAGCAATCCAAATGTTTGAGAAGGGCGAGTTGGACGACTCTATTTTCTACAATATAACCAAGATGAGGACGATCTATGTCTTTACTACAAAATTCAGTATCATTATTATTCTCCCATACCCGCATTCGGCTAAACGGACATAAACGTTTCGAAATGATCCCTGGCCATGCACCCACAGTTGCCATAATCGTTTGCGACGCAATGCTTATTGCAGAAACCCGCAAATCAGGGTCGTCTCCTGAAGCAAAGGTCTTTGGTCGCGTTTCTTCTACAACGGCAACACGAATTTTACTATTGCCTAAGCAACACCCTAACGCGGCACCTACCATACCGCCTCCTACGATTAATACATCATAACTATCATCGGAAACTTTAGCGGACATCATTTAGTTTGTTCGGTTAAAAGATATGCTTTGCGTGGCAAAAATCGTTTGATTATAACCGAATAAGGCTTAGCTTGGATTATTTACAGCATCTAAGTATGAGGGGGCATGAGGATAAATTGATGCAAGGCCTGCGTTTAATAAAACAAGAAAGTCTACTTAATAATGAATTGGGAACGTTTGTCGCGTGCAGTACATTGTTTACGAAGCACCGTGGCCCCAGTAGAAAACTGTAGAGCAATTCGAGTCAGATCTGCGATCAAGTTTGACTATTTTACGAAGGTATTGATAGCAGTTTTTTCTAATCCGAGAATCGCTCTACAGAAAAATTGGAAATCTAGGGACAGGCTGGTGGTTGCGAAATGCCACAATCTTGGGCGGTCCCACCACCGATTGTTCCGTATAAGCAAGCAGCGCCCATTTTGTCTAGAGCGGTTAAGGTTAGGCTCCAGTCTCCATTCCCATTACACTGGGGATAGTGCATTACTGACCACGGGTCATAATTAGTCAATGGGCGCCAGTTGTTATCTTCAAAGCATGCGCCTGAATCCGGTCGCGTATGTTCGTGGCGAAACCCCAACGTATGTCCGAGCTCATGGCGGATTATTCCAGTTAGAGTTAAATTACCAGGGAGTGAATTGAAAGAGCTATCATCGATCAGTATGTTCCTGGCGGCTCGTCCGTCGCCTGGAAAAAATGCCCGTGCCAAATATTGTCCATTCACATCTACGGGGCGTACGTCAAAAACAACATTTGGATTATTCGCTGTGCAGTTGTTGTCTTGAGCTGATAAATGCTCGAATTGGACATCCGCAGCGATTTCCCACGCTCCTGTTGCGCTTTGCATGTTATTCACAACTTGTTGGTAGTTACCGCCGAAAGTTGTACTGACACAATAGGTCAGTTGCTTTTTTGATGTATCGTCCCATTTTGCATCCTGATTGTTAACTTGGTGAACTACTAGTCCCTGTGTCATCGATGCAGAAGATGTGTTTAGTATTTGGTTTCTATAGAATATTCTTAATTGGTCTTGATCGATGATCGGGGTATCGCCATTCACGATGTATTTTCCACCCGCAAAAGATTCGTGGTATACCTTAGCTTCAAATTGATCGAAGCCCATTGTTTTGAATTTTTCGCGCTCTGCAGCGGCAATATTTTCCAGGTAATTCCCTTTGTTTATTGATTCAACTGAAACGCAAGGTACGGGGTCGGATGGTCCAGTCGGTCCACGTCCAGGTGTACACCCGACAACGAAAGAGACGATAAGCAAAATGTACGGTAAACCAATAAGTTTCATAGCTTCTTTTGACATTTATTTTCCCCCGTTTGGTTAAACAATATGTTGGAGACAATTCGAGAATTGCAATTGGATTTTAGATCACAATGCTTGGATGCATTCTCTTAGTGTTTTGGTGAACGAATACCAAAAGTCATTTCCCAAATGAATATTTTTCGATAGCGATAATAGTTTAAAAGCATAGGCTATCATGTTGACGGCTGCTCATAAGTGCCTGTATGGTTCCCTTACTCAACCTACTTCATTAATCTACTCATTCAAAGTTGTTGAAGTACGAGTAGAACATTGCTCAATTTTTAAACTCAAAAGGTCAACGTTTTGAATCGAATTTTGAATTTGCGCGGCCATGGTCATTCCAAATTGAGAATCATTAAATTCAACACATAAGCGAGTTTCTCCCTCGATGCCTATCCGGGATTGCCCAATATTCATTGCTTTTCCGTCTTTTTTTGCTTGCTCGAGTGTGCCAACTATCCCATTAAATATATTACGTGTTCTTTCGGGGATTCCTTTTCCACGCGAAAGCGCATAGACGGCAAAACTGTAAGGATTATTAGTGGAGGGTTCCATATTTTCAGAGTACGCACAACCACTGGATAGGGTCGACACCAATACAATGACGGCGGATCGAAATAACATTTTAAAGAAGAATTAAAAGTTCAAGCCAAGTGTATCACATGACTATACAACTTATTGATTATTTGACAGTCTTTGATATTACCTTATATTGACTTATTGGTTTCTAGTAAAAACCTATTCGATGTTTAGGTAGGGCCTTGCCAATTTGAAAAAAATACCGAGATCATGATGGAGTGCTCAGTTGCGAAGTTGGTCTGGCTATAAAGTATTACAAAATTTTCTGTTTGGTCGGTCGATGACTATTGCCCTGGTCTTAAATGTTGAACTGGCAAAGTTCCTATGAATACATTTGAGCTTAACTTTCCGGTTCTTGTGCTTACTATGGTGCAAGCGGGTTGTGCGAGTGATGGTATTGACCCTGCTACTGGTGACATAAACAACAAACTTTCGATCACAAGGGAGCATAGGAATGTTTCCAAATTCGGCAATCCAGAGAAAAAAAACGCGGTGGCATTTTTGTCGCGTAGAAATCAAGTGGTGAAGATAGCCGAGTCGATGTTAGGAGTACCTTATAAATGGGGAGGTAACACGCCTCGGGGCTTTGATTGCAGCGGGCTCGTTCATTATGTGTACAAGAAGGCGGGTATCCTTGTGCCGCGAACATCCGCGGTCTTGATGAGAGATGCTATTCCCATCAAACTCCATGAGTTAGGCCCGGGTGATTTAGTGTTCTTTCGCTTGCCCGAAAAAGGAATTTCTCACGTCGGGATTTACGTGGGCGATGGGCAGTTTGTGCATGCACCATCGACAGGAAAAGTCGTGTCCAATTCTAGATTGGACAACCCCTATTGGCGCCAACGTTTTATCCTTGGGGGTCGCGTTTTTTAAATTAATCGTTAGCCGCGTACAATGGTCTATTGCCTGAGACAAAGTTTAGCGTTAAACGAATGGAAACAAAATCAATTATTAATCCTCGCGCTGTAAGAAAAATTAAGAAAATCGCTGTTTCCTCCGGGATTTATTGGGTAGAAATTCCAGAGGCCGATCTTTATATTCTATGCGGTTGCCCGGAAGATAGTGTTAAGCACCTCGTTAAACGTGGGTTGATTACTTCGACTGGTCGAGATGGTGTTGCTTTCGAGTCCGGACCTAACGCCATTTTACTTTCCGATGTTTTGTTACAGAATGGACGATTTGCCAATTTGGCGGAGTTTCCAGTTATGCAGATGCTATATAGGCAGGGCATGATCTTACCAAATCATCCTAATAACACAGGGGTTAAGCCACTATTAATGGGATTGGCTGGACAAGTAAATGCCCAGTTGCAATATGTGTATAGGGGGAATTATGGACTGATTTCTAAGCAAGAACTCATGGATGTCGGAATATCAGCGGAAAGGGCTGAAGAAATGATGTTTTTGAAGCTTTTTTTCGCCAATGGAAAAATTCATCATTCGAAACAATTTTTAGATACCCTGGTGATCGAGAATGAACGCGTTGAGATAAAAAATGGTGTGTTTATCCGTCGTCTTCGTTTAAATGAATTCGACATAGAATATCAGGATGAATCGGTAAGCGTTGATCTCAATCTATCTCCCTCCGAACACTATGAGTCGGCTTATCCACTTGGTATGTACCAGCTCCAGAGGGAATATTTTAGTGTGGTACACATCGGAGAGGGAAACGGATGGGACGCTAATCAACCTTGCATGGCGAGCATCCTAATTTATCAAGGTAAGATCTATTTACTCGATGCGGGACCTAATATTTTATTTATTCTAAAGGCAATTGGTATCAGTGTTGGTGAAATTGAAGGGATTTTCCATACTCACAGTCATGATGATCATTTTGCGGGCATCGCATCGCTACTGCGTGCGGAACATAAAATAAAATATTACGCCACGGCATTGGTGCAGGCTTCGGTTTCAAAAAAACTGGCTGCTCTATTATCCGCGGATGAGGAATACTTTAGGGATTTTTTCGAAGTTTGTACCGTGGATTTCGATGTTTGGAATGACCTTGATGGCTTGGAAGTCAAACCGCTTTTCTCTCCTCATCCAGTGGAAACCAATATCTTTATTTTCCGTACTTTATCAGCGAATGGATATCGATCCTATGCCCATTGGGCAGATATCGCCTCATTCACAGTACTGGATGACATGATACAAAAGTCGGGACCCCTTCGGAATAGATTGAGTGGTTGGTTGGAAACCATTAAAAAGGATTATAGGCATCCCGTAGACATAAAAAAAATTGATGTTAATGGTGGATTGATTCATGGTGATGCTGAGGATTTTCGCGGTGACACAAGTGAAAAAATTATTTTGTCGCATATCGAAGCTGATTTATCGATTAACCAAAAAACAGTAGGTTCAAAAACTAATTTTGGAATGGTTGATGTTTTGATTCCGGGATATTTCGATTTTGCCCGGCGCCAAGCTTATGATTATTTGAGATCCTATTTTCCCGATGTTTCACGTCACGAGTTTAGGTGCCTCTTGAACAATGAGTTGATTACGTTTACTCCGGGTTCAATTATTTTAGACACGCAACATGAAAAAACGACTCTTTTTTTAATCCTTTCTGGAAATGTTGAGGCAGTGAATACCCATTCGGGTTCGGTCAGTCACTTGTTAGCGGGAGGTATGGTTGGGAATTTGCCCGAGATATTTGTTCAAGCTGCAACAATTACTTATCGGGCTACCAGCTTCGTGCAAGCATTGCCCTTACCGATTAGTCTTATTCTTGAATTTATTAATAAGCACAAAATATCCGAGCAATTTGATGAGTTAGCGGAACGACGGGACTTTTTACAAAAAACTAGTCTTTTTGGCAATTCACTATCTTTTCCGGTTCAGAATGAAATCGCGCTTGCATTGGAACTACGTCATTATTCTGCTGGACAGGTTATAAGTGCTAAAAACCTAACCGTCCTGAATCTTGTAAAAATAGGAAGGCTCGAAAGATATATGGGCGAGGACATTTATGGCACGTTAGGAGTCCACGATTTTTTTGGCGAGGAAATGTCCGTATTCGATACACCCAGTATTTTTGGGATTAGAACCATAGAACCCACTGATGTTTATCAAATTTCCGGCAAGTTTCTTAGGGAAATACCTATTGTATATTGGAAACTAATCGAAGATTTTGAAAAACGCAAAAGACTGGTACTGAACACCGAATTAACCAGTGTATCTTTGTTTGAATGGAGGGATGAATATCGAGTTTCAGTTGAGGTGATAGACTGTCAAAATAAAAGTCTTTTTGCATTGGGAATCAAGGTTTTGAAAGCAATAAGGTCAGGTGCAGATATAATCGTTATTCAAAATTTAATAACACAACTTGTTGAAACGGCAGAAGGCTTATTTCAAGACGAAGAAGCGCTGTTAGATAGGTATGGCTACCCTGAAGTTGATATGCACCGCAAAAAGCATAAGTTGATATTGGTGAGAATAGTTGATCTGCAGCAAGAACTAATAAATACCGGGTTGTGTGACCATATAGGATTTGAGGGTATTTTTGAAGAGTGGCTTGTAGATCATGTTTTCTCAGAGGATAGAAAATATGGTAAATTCCTTAATTCGAAGGGGGTTTTTTAATTAAGGAACAAAAAATGCGACTAATTTTGCTAGGTGGGCCCGGTTCGGGAAAAGGTACCCAAGCCAAATATATTACGGAAAAGTTTAATATTCCTCAAATATCGACGGGTGATATGCTTCGTGCGGCTATTAGGGAACAGTCGGGCCTTGGGTTGGCGGCAAAGGAAATAATGGATGCCGGTGGATTAGTTTCGGATGAAATTATTTTAAGCTTGATTAAAGCTCGGATAATAGCGAGTGATTGTGAAAATGGATTTCTGCTTGACGGTTTTCCGCGTACTATTGTTCAGGCGGAAGGTTTAAAAGAAATGGGGGTAGTCGTTGACCATGTTGTTGAAATATTGGTTGATGATGAACAGATCGTTAAGCGTTTAGGTGGTCGGAGAGTTCACCCCGCCTCCGGTCGTACCTATCATGTCCAATTTAATGCACCAAAAATTGCAGGAGTTGATGATGATACTGGTGAACCGTTGATTCAACGCGATGATGATCAGGAAAAAACTGTAAGAAAAAGACTTAGGGTCTATCATGAGCAGACTAAGCCACTTGTGGAGTATTATCGTCGTGCCGCTGACAGCAGTTCGATAAGTTTTTCGTCAATAATTGGCATTGGGAGCGTTCCTGAAATAACAAAAAAAGTTTTTTCAGCACTTCAAAAACATGCAATGTAACAGTATTTATGTCCGGTAAAACATTATACGATAAACTTTGGGATGACCATCTGGTTCATACTGATGAGGATGGGTCGTCATTGATATATATTGATCGGCATTTGGTGCACGAGGTTACATCGCCCCAAGCTTTCGAAGGTCTACGCATAGAAAAAAGAAAATTGTGGCGTACCTCTGCAAATCTGGCAGTGGCTGATCACAACGTACCGACCAGTGGAAGGGATCAAGGTATTGGTGATCCGGTTTCTCGTCTTCAAGTTGAGACTTTGGATCAAAATTGTGCAATATTTGGCATTACAGAGTTTGATATGTTAGATCCGCGCCAGGGTATTGTGCATGTTATTGGTCCTGAACAAGGAGCGACATTACCCGGAATGACTGTGGTTTGTGGGGACTCTCATACGTCTACCCATGGTGCTTTTGGTGCGTTGGCTTTTGGAATCGGAACATCCGAAGTGGAGCATGCGTTGGCTACACAGTGCCTAGTTCAAAAAAAATCAAAAAACATGTTGGTGGATGTTAAGGGACAACTTTCGGCAGGTGTCTTTGCGAAAGACATTGTATTGGCAATTATCGGAGAAATCGGAACTGCGGGAGGGACTGGTTATACGATTGAATTCGCGGGCTCTGTAATCAGGGATATGTCGATGGAAGGTAGAATGACAGTGTGTAATATGGCCATTGAAGCAGGAGCTCGAGCGGGTCTAGTCGCAGTTGATACGACTACTATCAATTATGTGAAAGGGCGCCCGTATGCGCCAACTGACGGATTGTGGGGAAGGGCTGTCGATCAATGGCAAAATCTTCAGAGCGATGAAGATGTTGTCTTTGATAAAGTTGTATCGATCGATGGGAGTAAGATTAGTCCTCAGGTGACATGGGGTACTTCACCAGAAATGGTGGTTTCGGTGGATGCAGTGATTCCCGATCCTGAGGAGCTAACGGATGAAGTGAAAAAGAAAAGTATGGAACGTGCTTTGGTTTATATGCAGCTTGAGCCTGGAATACCGATATCAAATATATATTTGGATAAAATATTTATTGGTTCGTGTACGAATTCTAGGATTGAGGATTTGAGGGCTGCCGCTCAGGTTGCGAACGGAAAAACGCTTGCGAATAATATCAAACAGGCGCTTGTCGTGCCGGGTTCCGGTCTGGTTAAGCGGCAGGCTGAGTGCGAAGGTCTTGATAAAATATTTATCGATGCAGGCTTTGAATGGCGAGATTCTGGGTGTTCGATGTGTTTGGCAATGAATGCGGATCGGCTCGAACCGGGTGAACGTTGTGCCTCGACATCAAATCGCAACTTTGAAGGGCGACAGGGTTATGGTGGAAGAACCCATTTGGTGAGTCCCGCTATGGCTGCTGCCGCCGCAATAGCAGGCCATTTTACTGACGTTCGTGAATTTTTGTAGAGTCGAGTAGTGAGCCCATTTGAGAAAATTATATCCAAAGTAATGCCGCTGGACCGTGTCAACGTAGATACCGACGCGATCATTCCAAAGCAATTTTTAAAATCAATCCGCCGTACAGGATTCGGCCCACATTTATTCGATGAATGGCGCTATTTGGATCGGGGTGAACCTGAGATGGATTGTAGCGGTAGGCCTAAAAATAAGGATTTCGTTTTAAATAATCCAGGTTATTCCGGTTCAAGGATATTGCTGACACGAGAGAATTTCGGTTGTGGTTCATCACGTGAACACGCAGCGTGGGCGCTTGTAGATTATGGATTTCGGGTTTTAATAGGACCGGGGTTCGCGGATATATTTTATAATAATTGCTTTAAGAATGGGTTGTTACCTATTAAGTTGGCTTCGCATACCATTGATCTGTTGTTTGAAGAATGTAGTGAGACTTATCAATTAACGGTCGATTTAGCAACTCAAAAAATTGTCAAGATTTCGGATGAATGCATCGGGTTTGATATCGATGAGTCACGAAAACACCGGTTGCTTAATGGTCTTGATGATATTGCCCTAACCTTGGAGCAAACCCACAAAATAAGGGCTTACGAAGCGAGACGACGTCAACAAACACCCTGGCTGTTTGGTTCGTGAAAGAGCGGTAAATGACCAACCTCTATATACTCGATCGTAGTCGTTCCATAAAAACACTCGTTTAAATCTGTAAATAGTACGGATTGTCCGTGTTGCGGACCAAAATAGAGTCAAACTCAATAATAATTTTTTTGGTCGAATATTTTTACTAAATGAAAAAGAGAATAGCGGTATTACCTGGTGATGGCATTGGACCAGAGATTGTGATCGAAGCAATTAAAGTGCTTAATTGTCTGGTTGAGGAATTTGGCTTAAATGTACGCATGGAGGAAGGGTTAATTGGAGGAGCTGCCTATGAGGGAACTGGGGTGCCACTTCCAAAAGATACTTTGGATCTTGCCAAATCTGCTGATGCAGTACTAATGGGTGCGGTCGGTGGCCCGAAATGGGAATCTTTGGATTACTCAGTTAGGCCTGAAAGAGCTTTATTGGAGTTACGTTCCGAACTTGAGCTTTTTTCTAATCTGAGACCTGCAATTTTGTATCCTCAGTTGGCTGATGCATCTTCATTGAAGCCTGAAGTGGTTGCTGGGCTCGATATCATGATTGTGAGGGAACTTACAGGAGGAATTTATTTTGGAAAGCCACGGGGTGTTCGGGTTTTGGAAGGTGGGGAACGAGAAGGATTTAATACACTTATATATAAGGAGTCAGAGGTCCAGAGGATAGCACATTCCGCATTCCGGATTGCAGGGAAAAGGCGCCAAAAAATTTGTTCGGTGGACAAAGCCAATGTACTTGAATGTACTGAACTTTGGCGGAAAGTCGTAAGTGATGTAGCTCAAGACTATCCGAGTGTCGAATTATCGCATATGTATGTCGATAACGCCGCGATGCAGTTGGTACGTGCGCCTAAACAATTTGATGTTATCGTAACAACCAACATGTTTGGTGACATTTTGTCGGATTGTGCCTCCATGTTGACAGGTTCAATCGGCATGTTGCCGTCGGCGTCCTTAGATCAGAATGGCAAAGGTCTATACGAACCTATACACGGTTCGGCTCCGGATATCGCAGGCAAAGGGCGCGCCAATCCATTGGCAACAATTTTGTCGGTCGCGATGCTTCTCCGCTACAGTTTCAATGAAGAAGATGCGGCTCAGAGAGTTGAACTGGCGGTCATTAATGCGTTGGATTCAGGCTTGCGTACACCAGATATCTATTCACCAGGGACTTGTGAAGTGGGAACGGTGGAAATGGGAAATGCTGTGGTTAAGGGACTCTTGGAGTAAATTTAGTGATGAATGATAATTATGATGTTGCTGTTGTCGGTGCTACTGGGGCCGTCGGTGAAGTAATGCTTTCGATTTTGGCAGAGCGAAATTTCCCTTGTGGTGAGGTGTATGCCTTAGCGAGTAGTCGGTCTGCGGGGAAATATCTTGAATTTGCTAATACTAGGATCAAGGTACGGAATTTATCGGAGTTTGATTTTTCAAAAGTACGGATTGGGCTTTTTTCGGCGGGAGCCTCTGTTTCTAAGGAATTTGCGCCGAAGGCTGCTGAAGCTGGATGTGTTGTGGTTGATAATACCTCTGAATTTCGTCGTGATGTTGATATTCCATTGGTGATTCCTGAAGTGAATCCAGACCAGATTGGTCGTTTTAAAGGTCGAGGTATTATTGCTAATCCCAATTGTTCGACGATTCAAATGATTTTGGCTTTGAAACCCATATATGATGCTGTAGGGATTGAACGTATTAATGTGGCTACTTATCAGGCGGTATCCGGGAGTGGTCAGGAAGCTATCAAGGAGCTTGCGGGTCAAACCGCTAACTTACTCAATGCAAAACGGGTAACCTCGAAAGTTTATCCCAAACAAATCGCTTTTAACGCTCTACCACAAATTGATTCGTTTCAGGAAAATGGGTATACCCGGGAAGAGATGAAAATGGTTTGGGAGACCCAAAAAATCTTGGGTGATGAAAGTATCCGGGTTAATCCCACAGCAGTCCGCATTCCGGTATTTTTCGGACACTCTGAGGCTGTACATATCGAAACAAAGGAAAAAATTAGCGCGAACCAGGCGACGGAACTTTTGATGAAGGCGCCTGGAGTGACAGTATTGGATCGTCGGGAACCGGGAGGTTATCCTACGGCGGTTACCGAGTCAGCGGGTCATGATGAGGTATTCGTTGGAAGAATCCGGGAAGATATTTCGCACCCGAAAGGGCTGAACATGTGGGTTGTTGGAGATAACATACGAAAAGGTGCTGCTCTCAACAGCATACAGATTGCGGAGCTACTAGTAAAAAATTTCATCTGAACTAATCTTTACAAGAAAGTAATCGTTCGGATTGCCCCTGTTTGTGTCATAGAAAGGAAAACTATCCCAGGTGTTTTGAGGTGTTTTTATGAAACAGAAAAGAGGTGTGCCGAATAGTTACCCTAGAATATAGTATTTTGATTGGAGCATCCGTAGTGTGGGTCATTTGTTTTCTGGAGAGGGCTAAGTGCGCAAATTAAAAAAAACCATGGCGATCTTGAGTCTCCTTTCCCCGCTTGGCGTCGATGCTTTGGGGGTGGGCGATATCAAGCTGCATTCCGCCTTAAATCAAAATTTACGGGCGGAAATTCCCTTGGTTAACCCAAAGGTCAAGTCTGTTTCAGATATCAAGGTCAGTTTGGCGGCACCTGACGCATTTGCCCGTGCGGGGATCGAGAGGCCATTTTATCTTTCCTCTCTCCGGTTTAAGCCCATTATAAAAACTGACGGTAGTATCGTTGTCAAGGTGACTTCGCTCGATGTGATACGCGAGCCTTTTGTAGATTTTTTGCTTGATGTGAATTGGCCTCAAGGACATATCTTGCGAGAATTTACCTTGCTTTTGGATCCACCTGTTACACTCCAAAAGAAAACTATTCCGGCTGCTACTCCAGCGGTTACACAAACCCAGAAAGTTGAAAGCGCTGCGGTTCCAAAAGAAGAGACTGTGATAGCATCCCCTAATGTCACAACAAACCCTATCTCATTTTCTTCAACTGCGGTTCCTAAGCCAATTACTCCTAAAACACCTAAGCAGTTTAAATCTCGTTCGCCTAAGCAAAATTCTCGGTCTTACGGTTTTGGCGAAAAATATGGCCCTGTTGTAAGAAACGAGACGCTTTGGAATATTGTGAATTCTGTTAAACGGGAAAAAGGAGTCTCCGCAGAACAGTTGTTAATTAGTATGCATCAGGTGAATCCTCATGCTTTTTACAAGGACAATATCAATGCTTTAAAGGCTGGTCAGATTCTTACAATCCCAACGCGAGATATTATCGTTCAGCGTACTAGAGAGCAGGCGTCGGTCGAATACAAACGGCAAAATGATGTATGGTCCGGGCGTATAAATGATGTGCGTGCCGAAAAAGCCAAGACGAATACACCATCGAAGAAATCTGTTGAGAGCCCTGATCAATTAAAATTGGTTTCTCCTTCGGGTGAAGATCTTACCGAAGTGGGCATGTCAGCAAAGGAAAATGCTTCCGAAAAACCAAATGCAAAAGTGGACTTGGCACTCGAGATGGCAGCATCTGTGGGCCAGGAAAATCAACAACTTCAATCACGGTTAGCGGCATTAGAACAACAGTTGGTAACCATGCAGCGAATGTTAGCTTTAAAGGATGAACAGTTAGCGGCGTTACAATCTCAAAATTCACAACTGAGTAAATCAGCAGCGCTCGCAAATAAAGTGGTTCCTGAAGCGACTATAGATTTAGAAAAAAATAAAGTTCAGCCAAAACAGGTTCCAAAAGCTAAATCGATTAAAAAAACCGTCAAACCAACGCTTAAAAAGCCAAAACCAACAAAAACTGTAAGCGAAGAAAAACCTGATGGTTTTTTATCGGGGCCTTTTTACCTAGCAGCTTCGGGTGCTGGAATCGCGCTGCTTGGCTTGTTGGCTTGGGTTTTTATTCGGAAACGACGTGGTGAATCCGAAGGGGATACCGATAGTGTGCTGAATCTCCCTGAAGTCGGTCATGATTTTGCGAGTGACAAATTAGCAGAGTCTGGTGCTGTTGATAGACCTGTTCAGGAATCGAGTGAAACTGTGGAAAGTTCATTTTTAAGCGAATTTACCCCCAGTGAATTTGACGCCATCGATACTGAGCATGATGAAGTGGATGCAATCTCTGAAGCCGATGTTTACTTAGCTTATGGCCGGTATCAACAGGCGGAAGACCTCATTCAACAAGCTATCAAGGATGAACCAAATAACGATGAATGTAAGCTAAAACTACTTGAAATTCATTTTGCGAAAGAAAATAGAGAAGCGTTTTCGGCCTATGCTTCCGAATTGAAAAAAGATCGACGGGATGATTCGGCATTTTGGCAAAAAGTTGTTGAAATGGGAAGAGACCTTTGCCCGGAGGATTCGTTGTTTAGTGATGGGACAGAAACTACGGCTCGGAGTGAAACGGGGCCATCCAAAATTGTTGAGGTTGAAACTGCTCCATCCACAGGTCATTCCGAATTAATACCCGAATCGAAATTAAATGTTCCGCAGTCCGACCATGAAAACCATCTTGAATTTGATGTCTCACATGTTGGAGCGAATAATACTAGCGACGTTCAGATGGATGGGATAGATGATTCAGGCACTGATTGGGACGATGACCGTCAAATTGAGTTGCATAATACTGATTCGAATGATGGACAGGATGATGAGGGTTCTGGTCAGCAGTCTACTAATGACGATAAGGTTTTAGCGTTCACAAGATCTGATGCAAACTCTGAAGATGTAGTCGGTGATTTGTTATTGGAATCGGGTGTGGAAGATCAACGCAAAGATTCACCAGCGAGTGAGGTGTCTGAACTGGATTTTTATCTAGACGATAGCAACGTTGATCCAGAGATTCGGGAAGAAGAGAAAGCTTTGGATGAGGATTTCGATGGTTTAACCGATATGGATGAAGTTGAAACCAAACTTGATCTTGCGAAAGCTTATGTTGATATGGAAGACGGTAGTGCTGCACAAGATATTCTTCGTGAAATTTTCGAACAGGGAAATGAAGAACAAAAAAGTGAGGCCCAGGATCTAATGGAAAAACTACAAATTAATGGGTGATGGAATATATCCTTTGTAATTAGGGTTCCCGTTGCTAACTTGTGGGCCGCCGTTAGCTTGAGCCCTCGTTCCTTTCTTGCCGTAGCAACCATCCAGGTATAGCTTCTCTAAGGGATTCTTAATCGAATTTCGCTTGAGCTTTTTGCATTGTGATAAAATCTAAGGGTCCGTTTAAGATAGTTAATAGCCAAAGCCAGTTGTGGAGGGATTGAGTGGAGAAGCCATATCTACACATAAGAAATGGAAGGTTTCAAATGCCGCTCAACCGAAAATGGTAGTGGCGCAATCTATTTTGAACAGGTTCAGAATGGTATCGGAACTGGGGTTAATCCAATGAGCAAGAAGCTAATAGAAACACTGCAAAGCCTTCGGGATGAAATTGATAATTTGGACATTGGGGACAATGAGTCCAAGGAAAGGCTCGAAAAGCTGGTGGCGGATATAGAAATGAAAATTAATAGTCCCGATGATCGTGATCATCATATCACATTAGTTGAAGATCTAGCGGGTTCGGTGGCGCATTTCGAAGTTTCTCACCCAAGGGTTACGGGCATTCTTAACGACATAATGATGGCGTTAAGCAACATGGGGGTATAGCGTGCAATATTTCGAATCTAGGGAGAAGAGCGTTGAATATCTTCGGCAAGTAATACCGCTCATATCCAAACATAAAATCAAAGCAACGCCTATCAATTATACCGTTTGGTACGAGTATGTTTCGGGTGGCAATGAAAAACTTAGCCAAGAAATCGATGGATTACTTGAAAACGGGACACTCTTTAGCGATCAACTAATTCAAGAACTTTACGATAAGTTTCTAGTGAAGGACAGCCAAGAAACCATTACGCAATTTCAGATGGAGCTGCAAAATTTGGTTGTCAATTTATCAGAATCGACTAGCCAAACCAACGAAGAGGTGGGCCGTTTTGATCAGTCTCTGGAGCGCTATAGTAATCAATTAGAGGGCAGCGTGGATGGTGCATTGCTGCAACGGATTGCCGAGAGTATGCTTTCAGATTCACGTTCTATGAGGGTTTCGACCTCCTCTCTAAAAGCTCGGCTTGATGCCAGTACAGTTGAAATCGATGCCTTGCGTAACGAATTAGAGGAAGTTAAAAAAGAAACACTTTTGGACCCTCTTACGGGTCTTGCAAATCGCAAAGGATTTTCCAATGGATTCGATGTGAGTTTGTCAACAGAGGGTGGGAAGGAAAGGTCTCCGTGTCTTTTGATGGTGGATATCGATTTTTTCAAACGTGTAAATGATACATATGGGCATGTGGTCGGAGACCAAGTTATACGATTTATAGGGACGATCTTAAAAAAACAAATCAAGGGAAAGGATACGGCAGCCAGGTTTGGTGGTGAGGAATTTGCTGTGCTCCTAGTGGAGACGACTTTGGATGGAGCCAAGGCGGTCGCCGAAAACATCCGAATGGCCATAGAAACAGTTCGCCTTGTGAATAAGATAACGAACAAACCCATCGATCCGATAACAGTATCCATTGGTGTAGCGCAGTATAGGACTGACGAATCAATCGAATCTATGGTTAGCCGTGCGGATGATGCTTTATATCAATCTAAACAGCAGGGACGGAACCGGGTTACGCTAGAAGAATTCGAGACAAGTCTTGCTTAATCACTATACAGTCTTTCCTGTGTGGTTTGTAAAATGCAATAATGGAGTAGAATAGAGGTGAGGTGGATAGTGACGTTAATATTTAAATTCACCAAAATTGAAAAGGGGAAGAGAACGCTAGCATGCCTGACTTAGGACGTATATTAATCGCTGACGACGATGATACATTTGCTAATGCGACCGCAGATTTGTTGCGAGGAAATGGATATGCTTGTGACGCCGTGAGAGATGGGGATGGGGTACTTGAGCGGTTGACTCACCAAGAGTATAATGTCCTTATATCTGACATTCAGATGCCCGGTAACTCGGAATTAGATCTCGTTAAAGCCGTAGCAAAAGTAAATCGTCATTTACCTGTGATCCTTGTGACGGGGTATCCATCGGTCCAATCTGCCATCAAATCATTAAATTTGACTGTATTGACCTATATGGTCAAGCCAATGGATTTTAGTGAGTTGTTGGAATGGGTTTCAAAAGGTGTAGAAAGGAATCGTAGTTTTAATGACTTTGATCATGTGCGTCAGCGCTTAGCCAAATGGAGCACAGAGTTAGAACAAATGGAGCATATTATCGAGAATGATCCAAGTAAAGGAATGCAGTCTGCATGGACCACATTTCTAAGCTTATCGGCGCAGAATGTCCTCGGCTCCGTTCTGGATTTGTATCATATAATAGAGCGTACCCACGGATCGGGTGAACGACAGACGCCTTGCCATTTGCTGGGATGTCCTAAACCCGCACGGTTGGTAGCGGGTATTCAAGAGGCAGTCGCCGTATTGGAGGGAACAAAAACATCGTTTAAGTCTAAGGAGCTTGCTAATTTGCGGGGTAACTTGGAAAAACTTTTGGTACAAGACTTAGGTACATATCCTAACACCTAAAAAAGACACTATAATAGAGACTACGTAGTGAGTTTTGGTTACTACGTTGGCCGAGGCTAATCTAAGAACTTTTGTTCGTGGGGGTTAGTCTACCTTTTCGGATAGGATTAGGTCCTGTAAGAAGAAGGCGTTGTTATATGAATTCCGTGAGGAATTCATATAACAACGCCTTTTTTTTTGTTTTAATGAGGAGTAAGTAGTTTGCCAGGAAAAATTGGGCGAATTGGTATTTGGCATTAATTGGAACTAAATAGGCAAGAACTGCAGTAGTATCGGACTGCTTTGAGGGGTTTAGAATTGAATATGGGTTGTAGGTGGAATATGGGGTATTTTGGTTTATCTTGAACGACATCTAAATTGGGATTAAAGGGGATTGAATCATATGGGCATTGAATCTTTTACGGATAAATTAGATGAAACTACTCAGGTTGATTGGAATTTTTCAGCCCTAATAGTAGATTATAGTATCTCAATGGGTGACATTACTGGGCAATTATTGGGTCAAATTGGGTGTTCTTGTCAATATGCGAGAAATGGCGTAGAAGCGATCAATCTGTTTTCGAAAGGAGATTTCGATTTGGTGGTGACTGATCTGCATATGCCAAAGATGAATGGTTATCAGTTTGTTGAAGATATTGCCAAAATATCGAAGTCCAGAAAACGTTTAACTCGTGTCTTAGTCACCAGTTCTGATAGTAAAAGGACCACGATTTTATCGTTTTTGTCTATGGCACGCCGGTCGGGCAATACCCTACATTTGGGGTATGTTATTAAGCCATGGAGTTCGGTCCAATTTTTTCATCAAATACGAAATTTATTTTGTGAGTTCAGAAGTTTATGTTCCAAGATAGACAGAGAAATAAAGGGATGTGTAGACGAACCACCTTCCTATGTGGGGAAAAATCGGTTGTTCTTAGGTGTGACAGAACGAGAAGGTGGTGTGCGTATTGAAGTGGGCAGTGATTATCAAGTATCCGTAGAAAGCGAGACTATTACCGACTATCTTGAACAACTCGAGGAAAGTATGTTTTTTTCGCCGGTGGATACATTTGTTTTTGGCGTCGGCCAGTTGGATCGACGAGCACCTCAATCTATGGTTACTTTATTGTTGTTGATTAAGGGATTTGCAGATAAACATGAAAAGAAAATTCAATTTGTCGATTTAGGTCGGGATTTGCGGGAGGAAATAAAAAAGCAAGGACTCAATGAAGTATTAGGGATCTATGAATCTGGTCAAAATAGAGCGAAATCAGAGGGAATTACTACTTATGTAGCCGGATTAGGATCGGCAACAGAATGAGTGAAACAACCACACAAATACTCGAAAGGATGAGTGATGCATTTTTCTCGCTCAACGAGGATTCATGTTTTTCGAAAATTAATCGATCGGCGGAAAATATGCTGGGTTATCATCACGATCAACTCGTAGGCCGGTCAGTTTGGGATGTTATTACTAATGAATTTGCGGTTGAGCTCCGACAAAATCTTAAAAAAGCAATATCAGAAGGCCATTCCGTGCACTTTGAGTGGTTTTTCCCCTGTAGGGAAAGGTGGTACGCGTGCCAGATTTACCCTCAACATGGCAATGTTTCAACCTATTTTCATGACATAACCGATCACAAAAAGGCTGAGCAGGCACTAAGTTACCAAGCCAATCATGATGCCTTGACGGGTTTACCGAATCGATCGCTTCTCTTGGATCGCCTTGAGCAGATTCTGAGTAGGGCACCTTGGCACGACCGTTTTGTCGCTGTTTTATTTTTCAACCTGGATCGGTTTACCTTTGTAAATGATACATTAGGTCATAGAGCCGGTGATTTGGTGATCACTACGGTGGCGAGTCGATTGACGAGCTGTGTTAGAGATGGTGATACCATTGCGCGTGTGGGCGGTGATGAGTTTGTGGTCGTGTTGGTTGATGTTGCGAATACCGAAGATGTACAAATTATAACCCAAAGATTCTTGAATACCTTGGCCCAACCTCTTAACATTTCTGGACAGGAGTTATTTGTTACTGCCAGTATGGGGGTTAGCTTATATCCAAACGATGGTAGGGAAGCCTCTGTTCTTATGGAGAAAGCGAGTACAGCGATGCACCGAGCCAAAGTGCAGGGTGAAAATACTGTTGCGCTATACGCGCCCACTATGAGCATCGAATTAAAAGCGAAGCTTGCACTTGAGCGGGAACTCCGGCAAGCGATATCAAAAAGGGAATTTGTCCTTTATTATCAACCGATTCTCGAATTATCAACCGGTGATGTCGTGGGTTCAGAGGTTTTAATTCGCTGGATTCATAAGGAACACGGTGTAATCGGTCCCGATAAGTTTTTATCTGTGGCCGAAGATTGTGGTCTCATTTTAGCGATTGGCGAATGGGTTTTGCGGACAGCATGTCAGCAACAAAAGCAATGGAACGAGCTCGGATTTTCACCAATGACCGTCGCAGTAAATTTGTCAAATCGCCAATTTAAGGATGTGCGACTAGTCGATATTATTCGATCAAGTTTAAACGATGCTGAACTATCCGCGACCCAACTGGAATTAGAATTAACCGAAAACATTATTATGGACGAGACCGACGCTGCGATTGAGTCCCTGCACGAACTTAGGACGATGGGAATAAAAGTTTCGATTGATGATTTTGGTACGGGGTATTCATCGCTGGCCTCCTTAAAGCGATTTCCATTGGACTGTATTAAAGTCGACCGCTCGTTTGTTAGCGATATTAGCCAAGATAAGAAAGATGCGGCAATTGCTAATGCGATCATCACTATGTCACGCCAAATGAACCTTAAAACCATTGCCGAAGGTGTAGAAACCCAAGAGCAACTTGATATTCTGATCGATCAAGGTTGTGATCGCATTCAAGGCTATTTCCTTGGTCGGCCAGTACCCGCTGAATCCTACACCGAATTTTTGTCAGAATGGCGGGAAACACCGCATTTGGTTTTGCCCGTTAATCGATACGTAAATCCTTCTGTCCGAACAACCGCATAGTTTGTCTCTCGTTTTAAAAAACCGGGACTAATTTTTGGCGATAGCGTTAAACCTTTAGAAACAGCTCAAGAATTCGAAATACCAGTTCCTTTGTGTGGCAAAGGATGCAGCAATTCGAATATGCCACTCCGGTTCAAAATTCTTTATGTATCGAGGTACTATCCTTGGGTGGATAAGGAGGATCTCTGTTTGTCAATTGGTACCAAAAGCTAGTATTTCTACTATCTTTCATTAAAAGGGTATGCCGTCGAGGAACTAACCTCTTCAATCTAAAATAATCGATAACAAGAGCTGGTTTAAATTGCGAGTGCCAGTACTACAAGTAGTTCACTGATTCCACTTATGCCAACACACTTGTATCTTGATCTCGACTACTTACCTACACAACATCTTCTGTCGTGTATATAAGACTTAAAGAAGTAGTTTCTAAATTTTAAAACAAAGTACGAGATGAATCTAGTGACGAATAGACAGGAAACATTCAAACTAATCTACTAGGTATCAATTTTCGAATAGAATGTCTGATTATATGAAGGCTAATATTTTCTCGTGGTCATGTTGGATAGATGCTAGGTATTGACGAGACAATACAGTTAACCATCGATAGTGAAGGGTTTATTTCCGATGCTAATCTAACGGCTTTGGATCAGTTGAAATACACTCGTGGAGAACTGATTGGGTCGGCATTGAGTCGTGTTTTACCTCATGATATGACCGTAAAGCTGATAGCACAGTTGGTGTCCGGGAATGTTTTACATCAAATGCGGTGTTTGTTAATGGATTCAGACGATCAAACGCTGTCGGTCTACCTGGTAGGATTCGTGGAGTACGATCAAAAAAATCCAGAGAAAATTCAGCGGATTGTTTTGCTTGCAGCACCTAATATGGTCGAATCGGGTCAACCGAATTCAATCGGAGCCTTTATGGATAGCGTCATTGATGGATTAGTGGTGACTAACCACGAGTGGCGACTATTTATGGTTAACAACGCTTTTACCGGGATTACCGGTTGGACGCTTAGGGGTAAATCAAATCACACGCTATCGGAAATCATGCCTGGTTTTTCTCCTTTTGAGGAAAGTCACGTAGATGGTTCGTGGGGATGTGAATACTTGGGGAGACGCGTAGATGGGCGGGAATATTTCTCTAAAATAACCATCCATCCTCTTCTAGATTCAACACGAAGCAAACCTAATTACTTACTTTCTATAAAGGATCTTACTGAGCTTAAGGAATCTGAAAAACACATTCGACGTCTGGCGTACATGGATGAGCTTACGGGTCTTGGTAACCGAACGTTGTTTAATATTAAGGTTGAGGAAAATATAAACTATGCGCGTCGATATCGACACCACATGGCATTACTATTTCTCGATCTAGATGGGTTTAAGGATATCAATGATAGTTTGGGACACGATGCGGGCGACCAATTGCTAAAAATAATTAGCAGTAGGCTTCTCGGTGTTGTGCGGGAAGTAGATTTTGTGGCTCGTTTGGGCGGCGACGAATTTTGTATTTTGCTTACGAAAGTATCCGAAGATTACTCGTCGGCCTATGTTGCGGAACGGTGTCTGAATGTACTGGCGGAACCTGCTCGTATTTCCACTCGTGATATTTATCCTAGAGGTAGTATTGGGATCGCCCTTTATCCTCGCGATGGCGAGACAGTAAAAGACATGGTGCAATGTGCAGACAACGCAATGTACGCTGCGAAAAATGCGGGAAAGCATCAGTATGTATTTTACAATCCAGAAATGACCGCACAGGCTGAGGAACGGTTGAGTCTAGAACATAACCTTCGAGGAGCGGTAGAAAGGGGGGAATTTGAATTGCATTATCAGCCACAGATCTCATTGGCAACAGGGAAGGTGGTCGCTGTTGAGGCATTGGTTCGCTGGCGGCATTGCGAACGAGGGCTAATTTTTCCTGATAAATTTATACCGGTTGCGGAAAAAATCGGCTTAATTTCATCGTTGGGTGAATGGGTACTGGATACCGCCTGTCGGCAGTTTGTGGCTTGGGTTGAAGCAGGGATACTGGTCGAAAGGGTCGCGGTCAATATTTCAGGTTCACACTTTCATAATGGCACCCTTGCCGAAACCCTAGCAAAGGTTATGGATGAAACCGGTATTGAAGCAAACCGGCTTGAAATCGAAATGACTGAAAGTGTTGTACAAGTGAGTGAGGATAGCATTCGTTGTTTTATGAAGGTCAAAGATCTTGGGGTCAGGATTGCAATCGATGATTTTGGCACTGGATACTCCTGCCTGAGTTCGCTCACGCGTCTTCCGCTGGACGTTTTAAAAATCGATAAGGTTTTCATAGATAATGCACTCCGTAATATGGAAGATACAACGATTGTCGCGACCATCATTTCAATGAGTCGTGCATTGGGGTTTTCCGTGGTCGCGGAAGGTGTCGAAACGCTTGAGCAGGTGGAATTTTTACGGGGGATCGGTTGTCAGTTCGTACAGGGCTATTTTTTTAGCAAGCCGGTGATCGCTGAACAGGTCGATGTGATTGCCGGTATCGATTTCTTCCTGGAAGGCTCAATCCATGATGAATAATCCATTGGAAACAGACGTAAATTGATGAGTGGAAAAATGACTAAAGCAATCCCTAAGGGCTCCGTCGAGCAACTTATTTCGAAAGAAACCCAGCTTCCTGGTTTGCCGCCGGGGCTACCGCAGCTTCTTAAAACGTTAGCCTCCGATCATATCAACAACAAAAAACTAGCGGAGGCTGTCGCTTATTTCCCCAGTGTCGCGGCAAGACTTATTTTTTTAGCCAATTCTGCGTGGGCGGCGCCGCGGATTCCGATTGAAAACCTGGAAATGGCCTGTGCTCGGCTGGGCATGTCAGTGGTTCGTAGTGTGAGTATTGCACTTTGTGTTGCTAAACCCTTTAATACTAATAGATGTTCGGTCTTCGAGGGTGAGCGTTTTTGGAGTTCGGCACTGCTGGTTGCTGACGGTGCGGCCTGGGTCGCGTCAATTATACCAGCAGCTAATGCGCCCGATCCTAAAGCCATTCACACGACCGGTCTCCTACACAACTTAGGTCTTTTGTGGTTGGCTGATACATGGCCGAGAACGACTTCAGAAGCATTGAAATCTGCTGCAACGGACGACTCACTTTCCACACTTGAAGCACTTCGAGAAAAAACCGGTACGGATTATTGCGAGGTTGGGGGAGTGCTTGGTAGAGCCTGGAAATTACCTGATAAACTGGTAAATGCAATGGAATTCCACAGTAACTCCCATCATGTCATGACGGAATTCCCTAATACCACACTTGTAGGATATGTCGCTAAAATGGTATCCGCATTGTATTGGGGTGAGGATGAGCGCCCTCCTTTTTTGGATGAAGAATACTTTGATTTTACTTCTTCTAGTCTTGATGACGTCTATCTAAAATTGGCGGACAAGATGGATGAGAATCGAGAGTTAGCGAAAATCATGTTTTCTACTTCATGACGGAGGAGTCAACTAGTTACGAACCAAAGGGGCTGGTCTGCCTCACCAGATTTCGTAGCGAGGGACCGCGAGTAAGCATGGATAGATGGCGTGCGTGGGAAAACGCGCGGAGGCGTATTGAGCCGTAGTTTGTACTTGTTTTTCAAGCACAACGCAGTATAGGCATCATGTGGCCGTGGCCCTTGGCTGTTACGATAGCGTGTTTTGCACGGTATATGCTTTTAAGAATAACCAAAGACCATTGAATAACAATCCTTTGATCTGGAAAAGAAATACTGCCTAGGAGGATATGTTGCTCAAAAGTCTTCCATTTAAATCACTGATTTCGTCTTTTAACCATTGGTGGCTTTCTTGGATTTTTTCACTTTTATCTAAAAGAGTTTTGGCTAACTTAAAATATCCCCGATTGTGAAGAATATCTGCCGTTGCTACAAGGCTATCGTGAGCACATCGAATATTATATTCTGCATCGCGAAGTGTTCTTGGTTCTTCGTGAGCTAATTCTTTTTCTGGAACTACATAAGGCATATTCATGTTAGTTTTAATCTTCTGCGGTAAGGTTAAAAGACTTATTAAATCTCGCTTTATCGATTTCGGTTACCTAAGTAGTCTATGTGTAGAACCATAAGGTGTTTATTGTTTTGAGGATATTCTTAATAAAAAAATATTGATTCTGTGATATTTATCTCAAAAAGCAGAGCTAGCCTAGATTTCTCACTAGATTTTGGCGGTGACGCCTGTAGAACGACGTTTCTAATATCCTGTGAGTGAGCAATTTGTGGGTAAACTATAAACCCTTTTGATTGAAACTAGCGCCTTTGAAAATCGGAAGACTTTTGTGTTTGGGCTTTGAGAAATTTGTTTGGCTGATAATGTGAACAGATGTTATATAGACTGTTCATATCTGACGAAAGATGACTCCGAGCCTCTATGAAAACGTCTGTCCCGTTAACATTAACATTCAAAATAACACCATCATAACTAAATTTGGAATAGGCAAACTAGGAATTGAACCTATACTCAATTGATTACGAACAAAGGTTTTGAATGTTTTGTGGAAACTTTACGATTAAATCCAGGCGACATCGAGTTGGGCTGCCCGTTGCCTTGGGCGGTCTATTCTACAGAAAATTCGCTTCTGCTCCAGGAAGGCACCACCGTGAATTCTGAACGTCAGCTACGGGTTCTACTTGAAAAAGGTCTTTATAGAGGTCTGACCGAAGAGGAAATTGAACAGAATACACCGCAAGGGACGGTGGAGAAAGTACCGGAATTAAATCCATTCGCAGTGAAGGATGATTGCGCAACCCAACTCGCTTTCATTCTTAAAAACCTCGAGCAAGGCAATATAGAATCACCATTCGAATCCATTACACACCTCTGCAAACAAATACAAAGCCTCTGCAAAAGCGATGCCGATGCCGCTTTGGGCGCGGTACACTTTTGCCGGAAATTCCAGTATTCAACACTGCACCCGATCCATACGGCCATACTGTGTGAATTACTCGGACGGCGGATCAAATACACCGTCGATGAAAGAATCAGCTTGCTTGCGGCGGCCTTGACTATGAATGTCGGGATGCTTGATTTACAGGACAGTCTTTATAATCAGCATGTGCCTTTGACCGCTGAACAGAGAAAAGCAATTCATGACCACCCACAACAAAGCGTAAAGTTGATCGAGCAGGTGGGGATTACCGATTCGGTTTGGATTGACACAATTCGCCAACACCATGAGAAAGTTGATGGATCGGGGTATCCCTCTAGACTTTCAGGAAAAAAAATTTGCTTTAACGCAAAAATTCTAAGTCTGACCGATATGTACGCGGCAC
>CAZZET010000002.1:0-98230 GCA_964653275.1 uncultured Methylococcales bacterium | reverse complement strand
CGATTTGTCGACCTGTGGATGAAAATCAGGGTGTTTATGAACGGACACTAACTAGGATAGTCATAACATGAAGACTAACAGAAAAGTTCACTGGATCGATCCACGCCAGACCCGTGTGGAAAAGGCGCTGTGGTCACGGCTCCGGAATCATCAGACCAAGGGATTTAAATTTCGTAGAAAAGCACCTATTTATCCCTACGTTGTCGATTTTGACTGTCCATCGGTCAGGTTGGTCGTGAAATTGGACGGTGAGTACAACCTCAAGCAATCCAGATACGATTCAACCCAAATTGGATATCTGGAGAAACTCGGTTATCGGATTATTCGTTTTCAATATGATGAGGTGTTAACAAATATTGATGGGGTCATCGCATCCGTGGCTCGGGCTGTCGGGAGGCAAATGGGAACTTGTGGTGAACCACACAAAATAGCTTGATGTGCTGGATTTACCGAGTTTTTAACCCATGCCTAATTATTCGAAGAATTTAGGGGGATTTCCAGATGAAAGAAGCACTTCATGATGATAAAAATGTAATTGTAAACCATAGAGTTAGTTACGCGAAACAATGGAGTCCATCAAGCGTTATTGAATTGTTCTCCCGGCAAAAATTTTGTAGATCAATAACTTCGAGGCTTAAACACGTGTTGACTTTATTAGCCCAGGGGGGGCGGAAAGAACGGGGTTCTTAAGCACTCTAGACCTCAACGAAACTCCTGGTCTTGGAATGAAATCGACGATGAAATTAAACAATATAGGACAATTTAATGCACTATCAATCACCATTGCCAGACGGGGGCAATGGAAGCTTGTAGCCGAGGAGGAACTTGACTCAATATCAACCTAAAAACCCCATAACAAAGATCAATGAAACTTTGCAGGGTATTCGGTGGAATATGCCAAATATGCTTGATGATAATTGCAATTTTCCTTGTGGCAAGAGAAACTTCTCGCTCTATAAATTATCGTTCTGTGGTTAGTAGAACTCAAAAGCAATAGAGATTGAAAACCAGTATTCAAAGAGGAATTGGCAATTTCCTACGCTTCGTCCCCCCATTTCATTTGTATTGCGTATAACACTCGAGATATCGCCTTCGACTAAATTTTGTGAACTATTTTATTCGTTTTCCGCTTTGAAAAATCGATCTATATTAGTTTACGCAGCGCCTAACGACATAGGTTTTTCTGATTATTCATAGTAGGCTATATAGGATCGCGATCCTATCCTAAATATCGGCCGGACTAACTCTTTTTTACAGATTTTAACACCCTAGGTCCACAGGAAACTCAATGTGTGGTGCGTTTTTTTGTCTATGCATCATCGATTTTAGCTAACTAAACCTTGGGAACTGATTGATTTTATTTTTAGAACTGTGTCATTATGGACATAATATTTTTAAGGGAAACAATAGATTCCAGAATCATGGATATTAGAAAAGCAAATTGAAGCTGGAGCGAGGTTACGATTTTGTCGACGAGTACTGAAGATTTTAGTGTGCTCGCTACTTTTGGTGGTAGTACAGGTTCTGCTAATGTCATAAACAAAGCTAGTTCGCATCAAGGTGCGGCTGGTAATAGATCAGCGAATAAACCCGTTGAGAAAATTGCGCTTGCAGAATTACTTGTTAATCACGATGATGAGCAAGGTGAGTCGGTATCTGATATTAATCGGCGCAATTTGAATTTGGTTCGGCCGAGTAATCGTGCTAGGCGTGGGTATTCCGCATTAGATTTAGGCTACGGCGACGCAGTTAAAACTAACGCGTGGACCGGTCGTTTTCGTTTTGCAATCGCTTTATTTTGTTTTTTTGGGCTAATTTTGTTTGGTTATAGACTTCAGAGCTATGCAAACGAGCTGCAAGTTGCCCTATTGTCATTAGAGAAACGAATTGATGCTAATAACTTGGCTTCACAAAGTAAGTTGCCAGCTCAAAAAGTCTTGGATGAATTAAACGAGAAATATCTGGTATTGGAGCAAAAAATTTCGGAAATCGGCCAGGCGGGTATCTCTGAGAAAATGCAAGGGTTTCCTCTCGGTAATGGGGAGGAGCATAAGGGTGATGTGTTGTATCAGTCCCTAGAAAGAAGGCTTTCTGCGTTAGAGCAGGAGTTGTTGGAACCATCTTCTGAGCTTGTACCTAGGATCGATCTACCTGTTTCTGTAGAGAAAAAAACGAAGGCTGAATATATCGATGAAACTTCGGTTACGAACCCTGCTGCAGATCGTCAGGGTTGGGTCGTTAACCTTTTATCTTTTAAATCGATGCGATCTGCTGAGAGTGTAAGGAGTCGCTTTGCTGAAAAAGGTATTTACACACAACCCTATCCGGTGGATATCAAGGGAAACAGATGGTATAGGCTACGTGCTGTGGGTTTTCCGAGCCGCCAAAAAGCCGTTGAGTTTGGCGATGTAGCAAAGTCAACATTAGGATTAGACACGTATTGGCTTGCATTCGAACGAATGAGTAACTAATAAATTTCAGGCAATCAATTTGTTGCTATTCTAGCGTATTTTTTTGGGCTCTTTGCTACGGACGCTATAATAAGGGCCTTGGTTGGATAATTGACCTAATCGTATCGAAATACGGTCGGCAAAACTATCTTACAAATCAAGTACCAGTAATTTGCTTTTCGAGCGTGAGCAACAGGGTGTCATTTGGTCGTTTGCTGAATGTTCCTCATCAGAGAAGATCCCATCCCGATGATCCGGGATGCCCTCAAGGACACCCGTTATGCAAGTACCACAAATTCCTTGCTCGCAGGAAACTGGAATTTTAATTCCATATTCGAACAAGGCGTCGACTACAGTTTTATCCTCAGGGATATCGTAGATCTCACCGGTACTATCAATTTTAACCTGAAAACCTTCGTCATTGTCGTGACCGACTTGTGGGTCTGCAGAAAAATACTCTCTATGGATGGTGTCTGCTGGCCACGCCTTTTCCCCATTGCTAATCACTGCCTCCATAAAACCTTTAGGTCCGCAGACGTAAAGGTTGGCACCCTCAGGTCGGGTTGATAGTAAATTGACTAAATCGAGTTTTTGACCTTCAGGTCCATCATCAAAATGAAAAATGATTTGGTTTCTAAACTCTGATTCATTCAGCTCTTTGTAAAAGGCGCATCGCTCAGGTGAGCGAGCACAATAATGCATGGTGAATGCCCTTCCAAGCGTGGCCAAATGTTGAGCCATAGACATTAGAGGGGTCACGCCGATACCACCAGCAAGTAGCAGCGAAAAGTCAGAATTGTCATTTAAATGAAAACTATTTCGTGGCGGACTAACTTGTACAAGATCTCCTTCGCTAATCACATCGTGCATTGCGGCCGATCCGCCGGTACCTCCTGGCTCTCTCAGAACACCCAGCAGATACCGGTGTCGCTCGTCAGGAGCGTTGCACAGTGAGTACTGGCGAATATATTTTCCGGCGATATGCACATCGATATGGGAGCCAGCAGTGAACACCGGAAGATCATCTCCACTGGGCGATCTTAATTCAAATGAGACGATACCTTCGGCTTCAATGGTCTTTTTAGTTACTTTAACGGTTAATAGTTTTGTGTTCATGAATGTTAAAACAAAAGGGGTTAGTTTCGATACAATATATAATAGTCAACTGGATTCACCTCGGTTATTATGCCCTAAGAAAGGAATCTTTACAGTGGACTCTGAACTCAATGTACGAGTAGGGGTGCAAGAATGTTTGGATTCCGGTATAGCTATAAGAATTCGTTATTGGGTTTCCAGAAAACGTTTTTAAGATTCATTATTAAGTCAGCCTCGCTATCTATCGGGCTTTTCTAAAAGCTGAAACAAAGATAGCCTATGCTCAAAGTGGTACATCTTTTAATTCATTTAAATATTTCTAAAATAACGGAGAACTAGACATTGGGCAGTTCATTACAAGATCAATTACTGAAAATCGGCTTGGTTGATAAAAAGCAGGTTAAAAAAGCCAATGTTGAAAAAAGAATCGAGAATAAGCAACAGCGTAATAGTAAAACTAAAATAGTTGATGGCGCCATACTTAAAGCTAGAAATGAACGCGCAAAAAAAGCCGATAGGGATCGCGAACTCAATCGTCTTCAGGAAGAGAGAGCTAAGCGCAAATCGATTGCGGCACAAATAAAGCAACTTATCGAATTGAATCGTCAACCGAAGGATGACGATGATATACCCTACAGTTTTTTTGATGGTAAAAAAATAAGGAAAATTTACGTCTCCAAAACGACCCAAGACCAATTAGGTGCAGGTAAACTGGCCATCGTTAGACTGGCTGGGCGATATGAGCTAGTACCAACTGACATTGCGGAGAAGATCAGTGCGCGTGATGAAAGACGTGTAATTTTTTGTAAGAAGTTTCAGCTTGATGAGGCTTCTACCAAAGATGATCCTTATGCGGATTTTAAGGTTCCAGATGATTTGATATGGTAGATATTTCTTTACTCGTCTTTAACTAGTCCTTTTTCGGCTAGTAATTTTTGGGCATATTGGATAGGAATAGCGTAGCTGATCCCACTGGGTTGTGCGAGGAGATTTTCTTTTGTGTCTTTGACGAATACTTTGTTAATTATTCCTACCACTTTTCCGGAAATCTCCTCGTAAAGAGGACTCCCACTGTTGCCAGGATAGGCTGTGGCATCAAGTTGGAAAACCGCGTAGGGATCTTGTAAACGAACGAGCATTTTTTTATTTAATTGTTTGGTATTTGGTGCAGGGAGAACGATCGGAGTGATTGCCGAAACGATTCCTCTATGTGTTACCGGATGTAAACCTAAGACCATGCCGATTGGAAAACCAGTGAATGCGAGTTGCTGTCCCTCCCGTACTTGATTTGATTGGCCAAGTTGCATGGCGGGAATAGCTTTTCCAGAAATTGCTAACAGCGCAATATCGTGTTTATAATCGACGAGTATTTTGCGAGCAGAGCGGGCTTTTATATTCGCGTTGTCTCCGACGAATACCGCGAGTTTTTCGCGGTGAGTGTCGTCGATGTTGTCTGGAATGACGTGTGCATTAGTCAGTATGTGGCGCCCATCGGCAACGACGAATCCAGTACCCAAAAAAATAGAGGAAGGTGCTCGGGTTGGTTGAAAGGTACCAATTGCAACGATACTTTCCCGGATCTTAGCGATCGTTTCTACTAATTCCTGAGCCCAAACGGTCTCGCTAACTAACAAGAAAATGACATAAGTGAAGAATTTTGTATTGGTCGGTAGGAATGTTTTTAGCACGATATTGATTTGTTTATGAATGTTATAGGATCTATCAGATTGGATTCGTGAGATTAATAGGGAGGATAAGTTCGAACCGTTGTAATCAGTGTCCAGGATTGATCGATTGCGACACAAAAATTGTGTCCATTCAGGTTTCTAGCATTTCGAATTTCGTTAACCAAAATCGATTCTATTATAGGATTTCTTAGGTTCTATAATTCTTCGTGGAGACTGCCAAGCAAAAATACTTTTGCATTATACTGTGAGTTTCGCTGGTGCTAAGTAATGAGAAAACTGGTGAGAATGTGGGAGGGCAGTTAAATTACATTCATGGTATTTTGGAGCCACCGTTATGGCGCAGAAGTATGAGTGAACTGTAAGTTATGCTTTTGTCAGAGAAACAAACGTTCCCCCTCCAACGGATAATGTGTTTGAATGGAACGATCGGGCATATACAACACTAAATTATCCTTGATCAAGGTGCTGAATTTTATGACTATTTCGTCTCCACATTCAGTCACAAAACGATGTGTGCTGACTTCCGAGCGATGTGGCAGATCAATTTCCATGTCATACCCTTGAACGACTGTTGGGATTCCAACGATGAGTTTGCATCCATAGAGTAGCAATTTGCTTTTTAGGCGTGTCGACAGTAAATCGGAGAGTTCTCCAACCCAATTTCTAAGATCCTGCTGGTTTACTTGTTGATTTTTCTCCGGGAATGTCTTTTGCAAAATGGCAGGTGCATATCGAGTTACAAGAGAAGCTCTCAAATACTCGGCGGTAACACCGATAAACCCATTTAATACGCTTTCATCAGGTGTTTCATCTTTCTCGATTCCTGGTTTTACAGGATTTATTTTTAGACCAAAGTCTCCAAACAATTCGATGCAGGAATCTGATAACTCATCAACTAGCGCTGCACGGGGATTTTGTATTAAATCGACTGTTATTGCGCTTAATAGCATCGTTAAATTTTCGCTTTTTTATTTTACGTGTATTCTTTAACCAGCTTTTTAAACCACAGTATTGAACTACTCCATCCAGTATAGCAGTAAACGTAAAATTTCAATTCTACCCACCATCTGCGCTACCAGCCACGGTCATTTCTTCCACTAAAATTGAGCCTGTACGAATATTTCCGCGAAAATCGATGTCTCGACCTACTGCAACGATATTTTTAAATATATCCTGTAAATTCCCGGCAATGGTTATTTCTTCCACCGGATACTGAATCTCTCCGTTCTCAATCCAAAATCCTGAAGCTCCTCGTGAATAGTCACCTGTCACTAAATTAACTCCTTGCCCCATGACCTCCGTAACCAATAGGCCTCGACCCATCTGCCGCATTAAGTCAGTTTGATCCAATTTTCCTGTATCGATTGTGAGGTTATGCACACCACCTGCATTTCCGGTCGATTGCATACTCAATTTGCGTGCAGAATAGGTACTGAGAACATAGGACTCGAGTTTCCCATCTTTGACAATATCACGGTTTTTTGTGGCTACTCCTTCACCATCATAAGGCACGCTTCCTAATGCTTTTTTAAGGTGTGGCTGTTCGTGAATGTGGATATGGGGGGGGAATATTTGTTTCCCTAAGGAATCCAATAAAAACGAAGATTTTCGATAAAGGCTCGTTCCTTTGACGGCTCCAATAAAGTGACCCAACAGACCTGCTGCGACTTCGGGCGCAAACAATACCGGGCATTGTCGAGTACTCAGTGAGCAGCCATTCAATCTTTTAAGTGTCCGCTCAGCCGCTTTTTGACCGACTGCCTCCGATGTTTCCATTTCTGTGCGATCGCGCGCCACTGTATACCAATAATCGCGCTGCATACTTTTGCCTCGTTGCCCTAAGACACAGCAACTGATGCTGTGTCTGCTGACTGGATATCCATGGTTAAATCCAAGACTGTTGGCGAGCACCTGTACCCCGTGGTGTGTCGTTACGCTCGCACCTTCCGAGTTATTGATGTCTGGATGAAATTCCCGTGCTACATTTTCGCATTTTATGGCCAAATCAATGGCTTGATCCGCACTTAATTCCCAGGGATGATACAAATCCAAATCGGGAAAATTTGTGACCAATAAGGTTTTATCAGGTAAACCATTATATTCATCATCCGCTGAAAATTTTGCGATCCAGCATGCGGCTTTTACGGTTTCAACAATAGCCGATGGAGTCAAATCGGTAGTGCTGGAAGAACCTTTGCTACGGCCAAAATACACCGTTACACCAACCCCTTGACTACGATGATGCTCAATTGTTTCAACATCACCTAGGCGAGCAGTTATGGACAAACCCCCATCAACACTTATGCCTGTTTCAGCGCTGTCTGCTCCTTGTCTTTTGGCTTCGATCAAAATATCATTGCCAATCGATTGTAGATGATCCAAATCCATTCCGGTGTAATGAGATTTTACTAAGTTGGACAATGGGCTCTCCTTAGGTTCTTGGAAAAAATTAAACTATCGGGATTGTGCCGAATAGGGGTTCATATTAAAGGGACGCCAACGGACATGTAGCGAACAACGTAACCTTTTGTACAACACATAAGCTAGGAAAAGCTAGTTTATTTTTTGTAATATGCCTTATTAGACGCTGGTACCGCCGACTGTTAGGCCATCGATTTTTAATGTAGGTTGCCCTACTCCCACCGGGACACTTTGGCCTTCCTTACCGCATGTGCCTACACCGCTATCTAATTTCAAATCGTTTCCAACCATGGAAACCCGGGTTAAAACATCTGGGCCATTGCCGATCAATGTAGCGCCTCTGACCGGACGGGTTACTTTTCCGTTTTCAATCAAATAGGCTTCGCTAGCGGAAAAAACAAATTTTCCAGACGTAATATCCACCTGTCCACCACCAAAGTTTTTAGCGTACAAACCTTTGGTTACTGACGCGATAATTTCATCGGGCTGGTGGGGACCTTCCACCATATAGGTGTTTGTCATCCGGGGCATGGGGAGATGTGCGTACGATTCCCGACGCCCATTGCCTGTAGATAC
Organism: uncultured Methylococcales bacterium; assembly: GCA_964653275.1. Taxonomy (GTDB): domain Bacteria; phylum Pseudomonadota; class Gammaproteobacteria; order Methylococcales. The sequence continues at coordinate 90,000 of CAZZET010000002.1, read as the reverse complement.
CGTATTAGTTAGTCGCGCATTCAATTTATCTTGCATATAACCTTTCAAAATACCTTTTTCAATCAAAATGGTATTTTGTGTTGGCGTACCTTCGTCATCAATGTTCAGCGAGCCACGGCGTCCTGGTATCGTGCCGTTATCAACTACGGTACATAAGTCTGATGCGACACGTTCTCCAATGCGGCCACTAAACGCTGACGTACCTTTGCGGTTGAAATCGCCTTCCAAGCCATGCCCTATTGCTTCATGCAGCAAAATCCCAGGCCATCCTGGACCCAGTACGACAGTCATGTTACCCGCTGGAGCATCATCCGATTCCAAGTTAACCGTTGCCTGCCTCAGGGCTTCCTCGGCAAATCCCATTGCACGACCATCGTTCAAAAAATGGTGATAATCCGTTCGCGCTCCACCTCCAGAATTTCCTTGTTCCCTTCGGCCATTCTGCTCAATGATCACACTTACATTCATGCGGACCAAAGGACGGACATCGCCGTGAAATGAGCCATCAGGTGTGGCAATTAGAATAACGTCATGAACACCGACCAAGCTAATGATTACTTGTTCTATCCTGGAATCCTTATACCGAATTTCCTGGTCCACACGTTTTAAAAGCGCAATCTTGTCATCTTCAGAAATCGATTTTAGGGGGTCAACAGGGGAGTACAGATTTAAACCAGTGGTCCTTGGATGAATTTTCTGTTGTCCCGCGCATCCGCTTCGTGCAATACTTTTAACATTTTTTGCCGCATCTAATAAAGCGGTCAAATCGATTTCGTCACTGTACGCGAATCCAGTTTTTTCCCCGGAAACAGCTCGTACACCAGCACCTTTTTCGATATTGTGGCTGCCTTCCTTGACAATTCCATCTTCCAATAACCACGATTCGTAACGGCTTGTTTGGAAGTATATGTCGGCGGCATCGATCGAGGTGCTCAATAAATGTCCCATAACTTGATCAATATCGTTATCAGCCAATCCTGCGGGAGAGAGTATGGATTGTCTCGCAATAGCGAGTGAGTCGTTTGACATATTTTTAATGCAATGATGCTTCGTGTGAAAAGGATATGGACCTCAGTTTAAGCCACATACTAACCGTCGGTGATGTAGAGCTGGAAAGGATACCCGGATTTTCCGGAGTAATTCACAATCGACTTCCCCGCTAGCGATTCCGGAGCCGCTAGTTATTTCCGAAACAACTTTCCCCCAGGGGTCAACGATCATGCTGTGCCCGTAGGTTTCCCGGCCATTGAGGTGAAATCCGCCCTGATTCGAAGCGATCACATAACAAAGGTTTTCCACCGCACGGGTTCGGACCAATAGATCCCAATGGGCTGCACCGGTCTTGGCTGTAAACGCGGAGGGCAGTACTAGGATTTCCATCCCTTCGTCTATCATTTGCCTGAATAATTCTGGAAATCTCAAATCATAGCAAACTGCAACCCCTATTCTTCCAAAAGGCGTATCCAGGACCAATGCATTCTCACCCGCTTCGATGGTCTCCGATTCCTGATATTGTTCTTCGGTGCCAGGCACATTGACATCGAAGAGGTGAATCTTGTCATAGCGTGCAATTCGTTTTCCTTTGTCGTTATACACCAAACACGCTGCACGTATTTTGTTATTAGAACTGGCCGTCATCGGAACGGTTCCAGCCACTAACCATATCGAATACTGCTTAGAAATATTTGCCAAAAAATCTTGGATAGGTCCTCCGTCATCGGATTCCTTATGATCGAGCTTGTCGAATTCTGTCTTACCCATAAGGGCAAAATTTTCTGGCAAGACAATTAGTTTAGAACCCATTTTGGCTGCGTCACTAATCAAGCGTTCCGCTTCATTAATGTTAGCCCTTACATCAGGACTAGACGCCATCTGAACTGCAGCACATTTAGTCATTCCAGCTTCTCTTCATTATTTTGTGAATCAGTATTAAAACCACTAAAGTCCATAATCCCATGTAGAGCTCTATCCAGCATCCCACCCTTTCCGGGCAGCCGAACGATTTTAGGATCATCCCAATGCCCCGTCATCGAATATTGAGTACTCGCAATACTATCGACATCATCACCTATGAGTTTCTGAGCAACAAAGATAGCAGCGCCAATAGCCGGGCCAATTGCAGGGCCACCTGCAATAGCACCCGCAATGGGTAAGCTTGCAGTACTTTTGGGAACTACTGTAATCAGTTGGTCAAAGTCTTTAGTGCTTAAGTCGATATGTCCAGATCCATAAATCCGAGCCACCACGCCGTCGATAAACAAATCTTCAGTATGCGCGTCGCCATTTTCAATGTTAAATTCACCCTTAACCTTATCATAAGCCATACCTTCTGCATAAAGATCGCTAAAATCAAAAGCTAAACGCCTCCGCCACGTATCCAGATTAAAAACTCCAAACGCTCGGCCTAAGCCCGGTTCAATGCCAAGCAAACGCCCGGGGTTTAGCTCCAGTGCAACCTTTCCGTTCAGTCGATCCAGTGAAAATTGCTGTGGAGAACCAATCCATCTAAAATTGAATCCAATATCTGCCGCACTTTCAACGATGTCTTCCTTGATTTTGAGTAGCTTCAAAAATCGCCCGATGTCCTCTATATCCAATTGACCATGGACATCTGTTTCATCTTTCAAATCGTTGCGAGTCCAAAGCCCAGAAAGCGAAAGCAGGTGGTTTTCCGATTCAACCGTTAGATAGTCAATATTCAAACCTTGATGGAGATACCTAGTTTGGAGTTCGCTACTTCCCAAATCGATGTTTTTCCAAAAGAGGTGCTTACTTTTTAAAGCTAATCTTGGTAATTTTGTTAGGTCAAAAAATGATTGGCTATCGGTTTCTGTAGACTGCAGGTTAGTATTTGGGATATTAATAGACTCTAAATCCATGGTTAACAATGCGTTGTTGTTCCACTCAAATGGAATCGTTGATTGGCCCGTTACGTATCGGCTTTTAATTCCAGCCAGCCAGCCAGCTTGCTGTTTTTTCACGTTGAGAGACACTGGACCGAAGTTTTCCTCGCCCCACGAGATCTCTTCTGCTGTCAGTTGAATCGAGTTTAACAATTCTGGGGACGTATTCTGACTTTTTGCTTGGGAAATATATAATGACCACCACGGCTCTAGCTTCAATTCATCTAGTTTAAGGCTTAAATTAAGACCTGGTAAGTCGCCTGCTTCAGGATTGTTGTTACCTATAGTGATCGATCCTCGCTCAAACTCAAACTTGTCAGATTCCGGTTCGGAAAACACGACATCAGCTCCTGCTATATCTGCATATCGAAGTTTTATCGACGTTTTTTCAGATTGCGCGAGGGCTAGATCGAACCTAAACTCTTTTTCTCCGGATTTCGACTTTCCCAGAGGTTCAGGCAATGATACTTTTATCCCTTGTAAATTCGACATTAGACTTACGTCCGTAAATAATGGTCCAGCCTTATCAAGTTTGGGGATTTTTAGTAGCATTTGATAATTCGCTTTTCCACTCATAACGTTCCAGAACGAATAAGGAAATTGCTGTTTTAATGCAATGATTGATGCGACGCTATCGACTTGCAGATTGAAGTGGTTGTTTTGTGTAAAGAGCCGGATTTCCGCAGGTGCATCTAATAAAATGCCACTGGCATCCTCAACGTTAAGCCCATTTGCAGTAAAAGAAAGGTGACCATTAATACCGGTTGCAGCCAGATCCAAAGCATTCAGGTGAATTCTTGAATCGCTTAATTCAGCGATTCCCTGTACGTTAGCATCTAGATCATTGTCATCCAGAGGGATTACCAGTTCCAGGTTTATCTGATTTTTACCTTTAAAATCTGCGATTTGTAATAAAGGATTAATTCGGTTTCGTAACGGTGAACGGGATAGAAAATCCATGCTTTGTTCTACATTGCCCTGAGCATTGCCCAAAACAGTCAATATATCGCCGTCGACTGCATCCGGTATTACGACTACCGCATTGTCAATCTGCGCTCCTGATATTAGTCCAAAACCGGCATTGATCACGATCATTCGGTTATCGAACCGAACATCACCTTCCAATTTGGTTATTTCAGGCCATTCTTCGTGATACACAAGAACTGTATCGCTGACATTGAAACGACATTGAAAAACCCCTTGTCCGTGGTCAAATGGGAATGCCTGAACGGGTCCATGGTATAGAAGTTGTCCATTATCCACCCGGCCAGCGACAAAAGCATGATCCAACCAGTCAACGACATCTTCATCCATCATTTTAACTGGTAAATACAAAGGAACATTCTCGGCATTTTTTCCATCGAAGGCGACTTGTAAATCTAAAAAGGGTGATGCATTGCCCTTTCCCGAATTTATTTCAAAACGAGTGTATGTATCTACTTCGTGGGTTACTATTTGTATGCTGTCAGAGTCGACCTTCCAATTGTCGCCGGTGTGTTCCCAATTTATTTCTCCGATTATGGACTCTAAAGCTAAGGGGTGGCGAAAAAGAGTGGGTAAATCAATCTCGGCTTCGTTAGATTTCAATCCGATAACGCCATGGCTTGAATCTGTACAAACAAAGCCACCAATATTTTTCAGTCCCGGATAGTGTCCCCACGAATTAGTATAGACACCATCAAAATCGCCGCATACTTCGACTACCTGAGCGTCGTTTGTGGAATGAACATAACGCATGCTGAAATCAGAAATTTCGCCTTTCGGTGAAATTTTAACTAATTCCGTTTGCTGCTGTTTCGTTAGAAGATTTGATGACGACACCAACTGCATTAGATCTTCTATTCCGAGATAGGAAACCGTTGAGTTGAAAGCATCTAATTTCCCCGTTTGATTGTAGGCTGTTTCGATTGCCAATTGATTGGAGGGCCATCGATTTCCTTTAAAGCCGATTTCCAATTTGTTCGCATCCAGCCGCCATCCTTCTAAGCATTTTTGCCACTTGAACCAGCCTTCGAGATGTTCCAATGATATTGATTGCGCGACAAATTTATCTTCTTTCTGTAGCGCAGGTTGGCGCAAATTTAGGTGACCAGAAACTGACTGTACTTGGGAACCCACCCAGTCGCTCCAAAGTTGGAAGTCGCCTGTTCCGTTGCTGATTTCGTAGGCCATGAAGGATTGCCCTACGAACAAATTTGGCAAATGAATTCCTTCTCCTTCAATGTATAGTTGTCCGGTGCAACAATTAGGGGCAAACAGGTTACCGTGATAATCCATTGCCACGGTCAAATTCTGTCCCAAACTTTCGGGTAACGCGACCGCGACGCCGATTCGATGATGACCCTCCGTATTGACAATGCTGATGTCGACATCTGAGAAGTGCAATTTCTGGCCTTCTCTTTTTAGATCTTGCCACTCAATATTACTTTCAAGTAATTCAAAGTAGCCCTCATCAAATAACCAATTCGGCGGATCGTCGGTCGATTTCAGGCCAATAATGGACAGTCCACCCGCCTTATGTCGCCTGATGGTCAATTTGGCTCCGACGACTGAAACCCATCCTGGTACTAATTCACCATGAGTTAAAAGTCGAATCATATCTAAACCCAGTCGAATTTCATCGAACGCTAATTCCGACTGTCGTTGATGGGAATCGAGGATTCGAACACCTTTTAATAATAATTCTGGATTAAGGCCCTGCATTCGTGCCCGCACTTTTGTGATTCTCACCGGTGCATCGACGTATTGGCTAACCTGCTGCTCTATAAAGCTGAGGTATGCATCAGCTTTATAGAGCAGTAGTCGTGTAGCGGCTAACCCCAAGGCTAAAACAACCAACAAAGTTAAACCAAGCCACTGGGTCGAAACGAAAAAGCGACGAATTAAAACCACAGACTATGTATCAATTCGCTGATTTAAAGGTGTTTGATAATGCTCGATGGGCGAATAGTTGGCCATGACTACAGAGTGATTCAGAGCCTCTTACCAGGAGGACTCATTAAATCGAAAACACATATATTTAAAGCAATACCACATCATATTGTTCCTGCGTATATTCTGACTCAACACGGAATTTAACCCTGACACCCAAAAAAGTTTCAAGTTCCAACAAACCGCCGGCTTCCTCATCTAGCATTGTTTCCACCACTGCATTTGAGGCCAAGACCATCAATTCCTGAACATTATATTGTTTGACTTCCCTGACAATTTCTCGAAAAATCTCCAAGCATACGGATACCGGACTCTTCACTATACCTCGACCACTACAGGTTCCACAGGTTTCGCAGAGTACCCTTTCCAAGCTTTCACGGGTGCGTTTACGGCTCATTTCGACCAAACCTAAGGAAGAAACTTCACTGATCGAGGTTTTGGCATGGTCTTTTGCGAGGTTCTTTTCCAACTCATTTAAAACACGCTGTTTATGTTCGTCGTCTTCCATATCGATAAAATCGATGATAATAATTCCACCGAGATTACGGAGACGAATCTGACGCGCGAGGGTTTGTGTAGCTTCCAGGTTGGTTTTGAAAACTGTGTCCTCCAAACTTCTTACACCAACATAAGCGCCAGTATTGACATCAATTGTCGTCATGGCTTCGGTTTGATCAAAAATCAGATACCCACCTGATTTAAGATTGACCTTGCGTGCCAGTGCTTTTTGAATTTCGTCTTCGATATTGTAAATTTCAAAAATTGGCCGTTCACCGCGATAATGTTCAATTATCGCATCGACTTCTGGCATGAAATCTTTAGCAAACTCATTTAGAAGTTCGTAAGTTTCGCGAGAATCAACGCGTATTTTTTCCACCTGTTCTCGATAGAAATCACGCAAAGCGCGTATGCTTAGAGGAAGATCTTCATTTACCAGAGTTTTAATCTTTGCGGTTTTAAGCTTTTCGCTGATAACCTCCCAAATCTTCAGCAAAATCGCCATATCTGTCCATAAAACCCTTTCTTCTGCGTATTCAGCCACTGTTCTCGCGATAAATCCTCCACACTTGTGTTCGTCTCGGAATCGATCCAATATTGCTCTAAGTCTTTCTCTTTCTTCCTCACACTCGATTCGTTGTGATACTCCTGATAAAGAGGAAGCGAAAGGCATGTATACCTGATATCGGGATGCAACAGAAATTTCTGTCGTTAATCGAGCGCCTTTGGTTCCCAGTGGATCTTTCGCTACCTGGACAATTACTTCCTGTCCCTCCCGAAGATATTGATCGATTCCGTTTTCACCTAACATTTCTTGATCGGAACGACCCAGGTCTGAAGCATGTAAAAATGCTGCTCGATCTAATCCTATATCGACAAATGCTGCCTGCATTCCGGGCAAAACTCGGCAAATCTCGCCCTTGTATATATTTCCAACCAAACCGCGTTGCGAGGTTCGTTCGATCACCAATTCCTGAGGTATACCATTTTCAACCACTGCGATCCGCGTTTCAGGTGGCGTAATATTGATTAAAATCTCGTCGCTCATGTTTTGTTTTACTTCTAAATTTCCTTAAGGACTAGTGCAGGATTTTGCTGAAAGTAACATCACCACGTTAAAAGCGGATTCGATATGCTCACACATATCACTTTTTCATTCAATTTTGCTTTATCCTGCATTCCTTGAATAGGTTCTAAATGTATCAATGCCTATTTGGTTTAGCAATTCGGCGGTTTCAAAAAGTGGAAGACCCATTACACCCGAAAAACTACCTTCCATCCGAGTAGCAAACACTGCTCCGAGACCTTGGATCGCATATCCGCCTGCTTTATTGAGGGGTTCTTCAGTATTCCAATAGGCTTTCATTTCTTTTTCAGTAATGTTACGGAACATGATTGTGCTGACACTTAAGGCTTGCCAGTGAGCATTGGTTCTGATTGAAACTGCAGTCAACACTTTGTGTTGTCGTCCTGACAACAATTTCAGCATAGAAAAAGCATGGTTCCTGTCAACGGGTTTGCCTAGGGCGTGGTTATCCACCACGACTTCCGTATCCGCCCCTATAACAGGCAACTGTCCCTGCGCTAGACGCCTTCCTTTTATTGATTTTTTCGCAGCTAACCTAACCACCCGATTCTCGGGGGTTTCGCCATCAATTGTTGATTCATCGACATCCACCGGCAAAACCGTAAATTGTACGCCGATTTGTTTCAACAACTGCCGCCGTCTAGGTGAAGATGAAGCTAAAATTATTTGGGGACAGTCGTCCATCTTGGGGATCAAACATAGTAGTTTTCACGTGAATAATCTATAAAATTTGCTAAGACGATGTTACTTGTGGTAAGGATGATTGCAGAGTATTGTCCATGCTCTGTACAGTTGCTCTGCTACGATTACCCGCACCAAAGCATGGGGAAATGTTAAATTGGATAAAGACCAAGTTTGGTGTGCCCGAGACAGGCATTCCAACGCTAAACCTTCGGGTCCGCCAATCAGTAAAGCGATATGTTGAGACTCTATTCGCCACCGAGCCAAGTTTTGAGATAATTTCTCTGTATCCCATATTATGCCAGTTAGTTCCAATGCCACGACATGGGCTCCTGTCGGGATCGATGCCAATATCCGTTCACCCTCCTTTTTTATTAGCCGATTTCGATCATAATTTTTTGAGCGTTTGCCTGCATCTATCTCCTTCAATGCCAATCGACATTCTCTTGGCATTCTTTGGGCATATTCATGGTAGCCTTCTTGTATCCATTGGGGCATCTTGTTACCCACCGCGATGAGATTTATTTGCATCGTTAATTCCTAAACAATTTTGGGGAACCGCTGCTACTCGCTACGAAACCCGGTGAGAAATCCGAGCTAGCTAGTTTGGCAAAGAAAGGTATCAAGTGATTACCATCTCACATAGAGCACGCATCGACAAGTCAGGCCAATTCTACGGTCCTCAGAACAATACTTCAACCTGATTAAAGTTGTACTTTCGCTATATGGAAGTACTAATGGTTCAAAGGTTTATGATAGAGTCAGGGAAAAAGTACATTACGATTCTTGTCACAAAACAAATAAATTTCAATGTTTCTGAAACAATTCTATACGGAAAAAGATTGCCGAATTTTTATTTCTCCCCAGCAAGCTAGCGAATTTGCTAAGACAGTCGCCAGCGATTTCAATCCTATCCACAATCCAGATAGTAAACAGTTTTGTGTGCCAGGAGACTTGTTGTTCTCGCTTGTTTTGGACCGCTACGGTTTGAGTAAAGAAATGACTTTTATGTTTTCGGGGATGGTGGGTGGTGATTTGCCGTTGGTGTTTCCGAAATCGAAGGCTGGTGAGTTTTCAATTACCGATGATCAAAACAAGTCCTATCTTGAAATTGAGCGGCATGGAGATATTTTGACTGACAATAATTCAGTTTCAGAACTAGTTCGTAGTTATGTGGCTTTTTCGGGAAAGAATTTTCCCGATATTTTGGTTCCCTTGCTATCGGAACAAGGTGTTATGTTGAATCCGAAACGCCCGTTGGTAATCTATCAAAGCATGTCACTTTCTTTAGAAAATTTTGAAATAGCAGAACCAACATTAACGCTTACAAAGACCATATTGGATGTCAAAGGGAAAAAAGGATTGGTGCTCCTAAACTTTTGTATAAGGTCATCGGGAAGAATTGTGGGAACTGGGGTCAAGAAACTAATCGTCAGAGGATTACAGGATTACAGGCAAGCGGGGGTCGATCAACTGGTTAGTTCGTATTTAGCGTACAAAGAACAATGGTCGTCTGAAAGATCTCTGTAATATTTTTCTGTTAATACAGGTCTAGTCAGTTGATTGAGTTCATGATACGAGAACGACGTCATTTTATCTAAAATAAGGAATCCAAAATGAAAAAAATTTCTCCAAAATTATCTGGAATCGCTATTGCTATTGCTGCCGCTGGGCTGGCCGGTTGTGCGTCAAATGGTGGTGCGAATCCAAGTAGCACCGTTGCATCCACGGATTTAGTTCAGTGTCACGGAGTTAATAAATGTAAAGGGCATAACGATTGCAAAACAGCGGATAATGCTTGTGCAGGGCAATCTAAGTGTAAAGGTCATGGTTTTGTGAAAACATCTGCTAAAGCGTGCGGAGATATCGGTGGGAAAGTGGGTCCTATTGCTGGGGCTATCGCTAGCGCTGATTTAATTCAGTGCTTTGGGAAAAATAAATGTAAAGGACACAATGATTGTAAAACAGCTAGCAATGCTTGTGCAGGACGCGCAAAGTGTAAGGGGCATGGTTTCGTTAAAATGCCCGCTAAGGCATGTGGTGATGTTGGTGGTAAAAATAGTTAATAGCTGATGTGATTCTTCGAATCGGTTGATAGGGCTTAAGGGGGGAGGATAATTTCGAATTGCCACCCCCTCTTCGCTAATTCAAAATCAGCTATTTTATATATTCTCTTACCGTGGTAACAATTCGAAAATTAAGGTTATTTTGGAAAAAAAATTTTTGGGATTCGGTTTAGGATTGCGAACCGACCATTTTCAATACGTCATTGACCATCGGCCCGATGTCGATTGGTTTGAGATTGTGTCGGAAAACTTCATGGTGAGCGGTGGTAAACCGCATTATTTTCTCGATCTCATTAAAGAACAATATCCGATTGTTATGCATGGGGTTTCTATGTCGATCGGTACAACAGATCCCTTAAATTGGCATTATCTAAAAGAACTCAAAAAGCTTGCAAATAAAGTGCAACCGCAGTGGTTGTCGGATCATCTTTGCTGGACAGGTTTGAACGGGGTGAATAGCCACGACCTGTTACCTTTGCCGTATACCAATGAAACCATAAAACATATTTCGGAGCGTGTTGAACAGGTACAGGATTTTTTGGGGCGTCAAATTCTTTTGGAAAATGTTTCCAGTTACCTGAGCTATAACGTTTCGGAGATGAGCGAGTGGGAATTTCTTAGTCTGATTGCTAAACAAGCTGATTGTAAGATATTGCTCGATATCAATAATATCTACGTTAGCGCTCGCAATCATGGTTTTGATCCACTTGATTATCTTAAGGGAATGGATAAGGCGCGTATACAACAATTTCATCTCGCTGGACACAGTGATTTTGGAGATTATGTTATCGATACTCACGATCACGATGTAATCGATCCCGTATGGAATTTGTTCGGGGAGGCGTGGGAGCGATTTGGGCCAATTTCGACAATGATCGAGCGAGATGACAATATCCCACCATTCGAGGATTTGGAAAAGGAATTGACAATAGCGCGAGAAACTGCAGCTACTCGAATGTCAAGTCATTGAGTTGGCATTATGGCTAATCTCCGTGAACTTCAAAGAGAATTTATGGCTGAACTCTTGGGTCAATCAAATGAATTCATCTTTCAAGTGTCTCAACAAGGGTATATCAGCCGGGCACAACGTATTGGTATTTATGCTAATGCATATCGAATTCGGTTGCGGGAATGTATTGAGGTTGACCATCCTATATTGGGGCAATATCTGGGTGATGAGCTGTTTGACAAAATGGTCGAGGGATACATCAGAGCCTTTCCATCCAACTTTTCTTCCCTACGAAATTTTGCTGATAATTTGCCCAGGTTTTTGAGCCAACAGCAGCCATTCAACGATCATCCGGTATTGTCGGATATCGCAGGATTCGAAAGGCTGTTGCTGTTTGTTTTTGATGCGGCGGAATCCGAACGGGCTAATACTGCCGATTTGCGGGCTATTCCAACCCAAAAATGGCCAGAAATGATAATCCGATTGCATCCCAGTGTTCAGTTATTTCGGACGGAGTGGAATGTGGTGGAATGCTGGCAGGCCATTAAACAAAAGCAAATACCGCCAGATGCAGTAAAAAGCAGAGAAAATATCTGGTTGTTATGGCGAAATAGTGAACAATTGACCGAATTCAGGTCGTTGGGCGATAGCGAATATTCCATGATAATGGGTGTTCTAAACGGCGATATGTTTGCGACCCTTTGTGAATCAATGATGCATTTTGTTTCTGAAGAAGAGGTCAGTGAACAAACCGTTGAACATTTGCTGACTTGGATGAGGTCTGGGATTATTCGTAGTTTGATTTTTTAAAATCAAATCTCCTCAGTGCTACATTCCTTTATTTATGACCTATCATTTTGTGTATACATAAAAGATTTCCATTATTGTCGGTGAAACTTCATTGACAATTTCAGTATTTGCAACAGATTTTTGTACAGGCGTTATGGAAGTCGCCTAGGTAATGTTTGATTTTGCAAGGTTGTTTTAAGAAAAATATGTCTACCGAGATCATAGATCGACCCAGCTGTACCGAAACTTTGGTGAGTACAGAATTTGCTGAATTACGGAAAAAATACGATTCGTTGTTGACGGAAGTTGAAAAAAACCATAATTCCGTTGCTGAATTCAAACGGCATGCGGATGTTCAGGTAGCGTTAAATAATATTCTTTATGCCTCAGTACAACCAAAAGTACTTGATACGATTCTGAAAGAAGTTCTTTTGCTCGTACTAGAGATTCCCTGGCTCGCCTTAGAGAAAAAAGGTTGTATTTTTCTGGTCAAAGAACACCAGAAAACCCTTGAAATGACTGTTCATCATAATTTAGGCAGGCCCTTGCTAAATATGTGCGCCAATGTGGCTTTTGGGCGTTGTCTTTGTGGGCGCGCGGCTCAAACACAGCAAATGGTATTCAAAGATTGTGTCGACGCCGACCACGAGAATCTACCCGCGGGTTTAACGCCGCATGGTCATTATAATGTTCCAATAGTTTCTAAGGGCGCCACGGTGGGTGTTCTAAATCTCTACGTAAAACATGGGCATCAACCCGATGCAACCGAGCGACAGTTTCTCAGCATGGTAGCTAGTGCGCTAGCCAGTACTATTGAACGAAATCAAACTGAAACCAGGTTACACACCTTGTCGCGTGCGGTCGAATCCAGTGGGTCAATAATTATTATTACGGATTGTGATGGCAAGATCGAATATGTAAATCGGCAATTCACCACTGTCACCGGATACACGGCAGAAGAAGTTATTGGAAAAAGTCCTCGGATGCTCGATGCCTATGAAACACCCAACAATATCTACGAAGACATGCGGAAAACGATTTTGTCCGGTAACGAGTGGAGAGGTGATTTTTATAATAAGAAAAAGGATGGTCAGCGCTATTGGCTGAAAAGTATCGTTTCGCCTATAAGAGACAACCATGGAGATGTTTCCCACATCGTAAGTATCCAAGAGGATGTAACTAAGCAGTATGAATTGGCCAAAAAATTATCCTATCAGGCCAGCCATGATGAACTGACGGGCTTAGTCAATAGGCGTGAATTTGAGGGTCGTTTGGAACGGGTGGTATCTGAAAATAATCCAGATAAGGTTGAGCATGTCTTATGTTTCATGGATCTGGATCAGTTCAAAGTGGTTAATGATACGTGTGGTCACCATGCGGGGGATGCGCTTCTACGCCAAATTAGTAAGGAGTTTCTTGCAACGGTGAGGAAGAGTGATACCCTCGGTCGGTTGGGTGGGGACGAATTTGGAATATTAATGGAGCATTGTTCACCTGAGCATGGCAGGCGAGTTGCCGATTTGATATTGAAGGCAGCCATGGATTTTCAGTTTATTTGGGAAGGACGTACCTTTAAAATTGGCATTAGTATTGGTCTTGTGGCAATTTCGGAAGAAACCGTCAGTTTGGAAGAAATAATGAAATGTGCTGATGCGGCCTGTTATATGGCTAAAGATTTGGGTAGAAACCGTGTTCATGTCTATCAAGCTGAAGATGAAGATCTGGCAAAAAAACACGGAGAAATGCAATGGGTGGAGCGAATCAACCAAGCATTAGAGGAGGACCGTTTGGTGCTCTATGCCCAACCCATCGTCGCTGTAGATGAATCGTTTGGCGACCCACTTCAATACGAAATATTATTAAGGATGATGGATAGTGAGGGGAACTCGGTTCCACCGGGTGCTTTCTTACCTTCAGCGGAACGGTACAACTTGATCACCAAGATAGACCGTTGGGTTGTCAAAACCGTTTTTGCACATTACAACACTTGCCGTAACCATGTTGCCAGATTAACGAAATTCTCTATCAATCTTTCGGGCCAATCTATTACCAACGTGGAGTTTTTAAATTTTGTTCTCGATGAAATGAAGGCTCAGGCCATTCCTGCTGAAAAAATTTGTTTTGAAATTACCGAAACCGCAGCTATTTCAAATTTGAATAAGGCATCGAAATTCATATCAGTATTGAGGCGAATGGGATGTCAGTTCGCTTTGGATGATTTTGGTAGTGGGTTGTCATCATTTGGCTATCTTAAAACACTGAAAGTCGATTATTTGAAGATCGATGGTATGTTTGTAAAAGATATTGTAGATGATGTGATTGACTTCGCAATGGTGAAGTCAATCAATGAAGTTGGGCAATTGATGGGCATGAAGACGATTGCCGAGTTTGTCGAAAATGATGAAATCAAGGAAATGCTCAAACTAATTGGTGTTAATTACGTACAAGGCTACGGCGTTGGAAAACCAATACCCATCGGTGAGATTTTGTGTTGAGCACCTAAGTCTATGGTACCGCCTTAGAGCAGGGTGCGAGTTATTCGATTCCACAGCGGCCAAAAATAGTTCATCTTAACGATTAGATGAAACTTAGGTTTTTTCCCAGTAAAACACTTATGTTGCGCCTGTTATTCTATCGGATGTGGGTACGTAGTTGTCCGAACCAGCGTGTTAGTACTCCATTGCTATATAAATAATAAATCTCAATGAGAACCCCCAGAAGAATAAAGAGCTGAATATATCCAAAATCGGTTTTTACTCCGACCTGGAAAGGAAATACGGCCCTATAGATTTTATCGTTAGTCAGGTATTTGGCTGTCACAATGCCAATGTAGCCACCAGGCTCTTCAAATTTGTGCTCGACGTTGAGCATGGCTTCGGGACGTATCATAGGGGGTTTGTAAAACACGGTATCCTTCTCAAAATCTTCGAGTTGTACAATATCCTCCCACTTCGCAAATCGACCAAAGTCATTGACATCTTTAATAATTCGAAAGTCAACGGGTGCATGCTTCAAACTATTGTGGAGATAGGTTAGTACAAAAATAGTATCGGTTGCATCTGGAAGATCTTCGCAAAATTCTTTGTCTGCCGCTTCGCGGGGTTGGTAGACAGCGAAATGGGCCGTGAAAAATCCGATCTGAATAACACAGATATCTTCTTCGATTGAGACGCCTCCATGGGCAGAGACATTTTGGCACCAGACCACGAAGAAACTTAGTAGTAGACAGATAAGTGTATGCATGGGTAACAATAGCTAATCCTATATTCTTTGGGGGTAAAATTTAAATGCTGCATGGAGAGGCAACGATGCTATTATATAAGTTAAAAATAAAAAGAGAATTCTCGGTATTTTTAGTTTCGTCAAAAAACTGTTTAAACCTTCGGATACACGGCTGGTAAATCTTCAGCCGACAGTATATTCACGTTCCGAACACAGTATCTCCCGCGCACAAATCAGCGAAAATGCCTTAAAGGTGTTGTATCGCCTAAAAAAATCTGGCTATCAAGCATATTTAGTCGGAGGATGTGTGCGAGATTTGTTGTTGGGGCGAGAGCCGAAAGACTTCGATGTCGTTACTGATGCTCGTCCAGAGGATGTCAAGCGAATTTTCCGCAATTGCCGCTTGATCGGACGTCGATTCCGTTTGGCGCATATCTGCTTCGGTAGAGATGTCGTCGAAGTTGCGACCTTCCGTGGGTCGGAAAAAGGTGATCGGGTGATTAAAGACGGGAGACTGATTCGGGATAATGTCTATGGTACGATTGAGGAGGATGCTTGGCGGCGAGATTTCAGTGTTAACGCCTTGTATTATAATATTCGTGACTTCTCCTTGGTGGATTATGTCGGCGGAATCGAAGACCATCAAGCGGGTAGTTTACGTCTTATCGGTGATCCTGAAGAACGATATCGGGAAGATCCGGTGCGGATGCTGCGAGCGATTCGGTTTGCTACTAAGCTGGGCTTTAATCTCCACAGCGATAGCGCCTTGGCAATAAAGGATTTTTCGTTTTTGCTTCGCGATGTCCCCCCTCCTCGCTTGTACGATGAAGTGTTAAAGTTATTCTTATCGGGATATGCAGTCCAGACATTTGAGCAACTTCGACACTATGACTTATTTAAGCCGTTGTTCCCCGATACGGATAAATACTTAGAAACCCAAAATAAAAATTTTCCTTCGATTTTTTTAGCAAAAGCCTTAAAAAATGCCGACAGGCGTTTAGCTGAGGGGAAATCGGTAACGCCTTATTTCTTATTTGCGATATTTTTGTGGGGGCCCTTGCGCACTGTGATTGAGCAGAAAATCAAACTAGGACAGAATGAATCTAATGCTTTTCACGAATCAGTGGGAGAGGTTATTTTGAAGCAGGTTCAGTATTTAAGTTTTCCTCGCCGAGTCAGCGCTCAGGTTAGGGAGGTTTGGAGCCTTCAATGGGCATTTAAGAAGACAGTTGGGGGGGCGCCTTATAGATTGTTGAGGCGTCCGAGGTTTAGGGCGGCCTACGACTTCTTCGTTCTTCGTGCGGAAACGGGAGAGGCAGACCCTGAAATCGCTAAATGGTGGACAACTTTTCAAGAGGCATCTGACGATGATCGAAAAAAGATGACTCGCGGAAAAGGAGGTCGTCAAAAAAAGAGACCCCGTCGTAAGCGATCTAACCAGGTACGCTCGGCGACTATAGCTCCATGAATTAGTGTTTGACTGATATGGTCTCAGCTTTCATCGGTTTGGGAAGTAATTTGAACGACCCGGTGTCTCAAATAAACATGGCCAGAGCGGCTATTGGTCAAATTAGAAGCGTTCAGGAGGTCGCTTTTTCCAGTCTGTATAGAAGTCGGCCGATGGGATCGTCCGATCAGCCGGATTATATTAATGCTGTTGTTGAAGTGGAGACTACACTTTCGGCATTTGAGTTATTGAAGACGTTGCAGGATGTTGAAAACTCGCAAGGTCGGGTGCGAACGGGGGATCGATGGGGTCCACGCACTTTGGATCTTGATATTTTGCTTTATAGCCAGGATATTATTCATACTTCGGAACTTACTGTGCCTCATTATGGCCTTGGCGAGCGGGCGTTTGTTGTGTATCCTCTCGCTGAGATTTGTCCGGGCTTAATTATTCCAGGTATAGGTCCGGTGGGAAAATTACTTGAAACTTGCTCTCGTGGTGGACTTGAGCGACTCTCCTAAGTCATTATTTCGATGTATTCAACGGTAGGAAAAATCCAAAAACCGATATCGGTTGTAGACCTGGCAAGGATGAAAAGTAGTAACCAGAAGATTACTTGCTTAACAGCGTACGACGCAAGTTTTGCCCGGGTATTAGATAGTGTTGGAATTGATATTGTTCTCGTCGGAGATTCTTTAGGATCGGTGATTCAGGGGCGAGACAACACGATACCCGTGACGATGGATGATATGGTTTACCACACAAAGTGTGTATCTAATGGGTGTATCCGTGCATTTATCGTTGCAGATCTACCATTTGTTAGCTATTGCTCACCGGGCCAGGCGGTTAATAATGCTGCGCGATTAATGCGGGAAGGAAATGCCCGGATGGTAAAGCTCGAGGGTGGACGGCAGCGGGTGGAGATTGTCGAGGCTCTAGTGTCGGAAGGCATTCCTGTATGTGCACATTTGGGTTTGTTGCCGCAGTCCATTAATCAACTTGGATCTTATCGGGTACAAGGTAAGGATAGTAAAACTGCACAGTTGATTTTGGACGATGCACTTATTCTTCAGGAAGCAGGCGCTAGCCTTCTGGTATTGGAATGCATTCCAGCTCTTTTGGCTAATGAAATCACCCAGGGACTGAAAATACCAACAATTGGAATCGGGGCCGGTGCTAATTGTGACGGTCAAGTGCTGGTTCTTTACGATATGCTCGGTATTAGTATTGGCGGATCGCCAAAATTTTCCAAAAATTTCATGCTCGATGCCGGAAACGTGATGGATGCGGTTAACGCATATGCATCGGCGGTGCGTCAAGGAGATTTTCCTCAGAATGAACATTGTTTTTGATCATGTAGTGGAAAATGGAAACTGTTGCAACAATCGATGCATTACGTGGGATAGTTAAATTTTGGCGTGATTCGGGTGATCGGATTGCCCTTGTGCCTACGATGGGGAATTTGCATGCTGGACACCTTAAGCTTATAGAAATTGCCCAAGGATTAGCGTCCCGTGTGGTTGCAAGCATTTTTGTGAATCCCGCTCAGTTTTCAGAAGGGGAAGATTATGACGAATATCCCCAGTCTTTGGAGACAGATTCGCAAAAGCTATGCGATAAGGGCGTCGATCTATTGTTTGCGCCAGCCATTGAAGAAGTGTATCCAGAAAATTGCTGTACGTATGTGGAAGTTGAGGGGTTATCGAATATTCTTTGTGGCGAAGTTCGCCCGACCCATTTCAGGGGTGTAAGTACGGTTGTTTGTAAATTATTCAACATGGTCGGGCCCGATATGGCTGTTTTCGGTGAAAAGGATTTTCAACAGCTCACGCTGATCCGTGCCATGGTCGCGAATTTAGATATTCCTGTAGAAATTGTAAGTGTTCCGATCATTAGGGAACGTGATGGTTTGGCGATGAGTTCACGAAACATGTATTTGTCCATCGTGGAAAGGAAGAAAGCAGCCATGCTTTATCGATCGCTTCGTGATGCAGAAGTGGCTATTAAACGGGGGAATAACTCACTTCGCCAAATAGAGATTCAACAGTGCAATTGGTTGAAAAATTTAGGGTTTAAGTTGGATTATTTCAGCATTCGGCGAATTAACGATTTGAGCGTGGCGGAAGAAGGCGATCGTGAATTGATTATATTAGTCGCTGTATGGTTAGGGGCGGCGCGCCTCATAGACAACTTACAGCTTTTTGTAAAATAAATTAGCTCAATATTTGTTTCGTGCTAGCGCCTCATGTTGTCAACAGATGCCATGATCGATATTTAGAGTATGAGACACTACTTAGGATTGCCTCTATTTTGTAACCGCGTTAGTATCTCCCGGGTGAGTCGGCTAGACAGTCGCTGTTCAGTATCCTAGAAAGTGGGTGCTGGGTGGAGGAAAGTCCGGGCTCCTCAGGGCAGGGTGCCAGGTAACTCCTGGAAGGCGTGAGCCTATGGAAAGTGCCACAGAAAATATACCGCTCAGTCCCTATCTTGTTGTATCACCATCAGATTTCGGGCGGCGTGTTTTTAGGGCGTAAACGGAAATCTATTTAAGGTGGATATTACCAGATAGGGGCTGGGTAAGGGTGAAAAGGTGCGGTAAGAGCGCACCGCACTGCTGGTAACAGCAGTGGCAGGGTAAACCCCACCCGGAGCAAGACCAAATAGGGGAACATACATGCGGCCCGCATGGTTCCCGGGTAGGTTGCTAGAGGCGTTCGGCGACGTGCGTCCCAGGTGAATGGCTGTCCAAGACAGAACCCGGCTTATCGGCCGGCTCACTTCTCTTAAGATGTTCGATTCTGATTACGAGATAATTTGGTAGCTTGATTAGCTGTTCGATCAAGGCTTATCCTCCACCCTCCACTATGACGTTGTTTTACTAAAAAGCTTTCTGGAATCAAATCTGATTTATCGGTAGGCGTTTATCCTTATTGACTGTATTTTGTACAGTTCCGAAAAATTATTTTCACTTCGTTTAAATCTAAATACTAGAGTTGATATTAGATTTAGCCGCCAATATTTTGAATCGATTGTTCTTTTTTTTTCTCTGTTCGAGAGGGAGCCCCTTTTTCGGCATAAACGCCAATTTTTTCTTTTTCAAAACTGACGTATTTTTATCAGATTTGTCTTGACTTAGGTGAATTTGCTTCATATAGTGCAAGCTTGTGGAGAAAAATGGAATAAAATGGGAATTTATGGATTTATAGGGGGTATATTGAGGTGAGGGGCGAATTTGATACTTGGATACAACTCGGTCAATTTGGATACCAAAGGGCGTTTGGCTATTCCTACTAAATATCGAGTTGGGCTACATGAATTGTGTGAGGGTAAATTAGTACTTACTTTAAACCGAGATAAGTGTTTATCGCTTTATCCTATGCCTGAGTGGGTAGTGATCCAAGAAAAACTTCGCCGTGCTCCGGCCCTTAATCGGAGTGTAAAACAACTTCAAAGGTTGATATTCGGTCATGCGACACCCTGTGAGATGGATAGCCAAGGTCGTGTGATGTTGCCTGAGCGATTACGCGAGTATGCGTCCTTGGATAAGCGTATTGCGTTGATAGGTCAACTCACTATGTTTGAGATATGGGACGAAGATAGCTGGGATAAGGGTTGTGTCAAGTGGAATGAGGACGTTAGCCTCGATGATTTAAGCGACATTTCACCTGAACTCGATTCATTGCAATTGTAGTTAATGGGGAGTGGTGCGCATTGTCCGGTCATGGTTGAGGAAGTCTTAGGTGGACTGAATATTTGTTCTGGGGGGCACTATCTTGATTGTACTTTTGGTCGAGGAGGGCATAGTGCAGCAATTTTAGAATCTCTGGGACCCGATGGAAGGGTTTTGGCGTTGGATAAAGATAGTGAGGCCGTAAATTCAGAGATGGCCCAACGATTGAAATGTTTTCCGGGGTTTGAGATACAACAAAGTAACTTCGCCTGTATGCAGGATGTTGTAGAAGAGAGTGGGCTACATGGGAAGTTGACTGGAGTATTGATGGACTTGGGTGTTTCTTCTCCACAAATTGACAATGCTGACCGAGGATTTAGTTTTTTTAAAGATGGCCCGCTTGATATGCGCATGGATCGGCAGTCCGGTCAAAATGCGGCTGAATGGTTGAATGTGGTTTCAGAGGCTGAAATGGCTAATGTATTTCGAAGGTATGGTGAGGAACGGTTTTCTAGGCGGATTGCCCACGCAATTGCTCAATATCGGATTGACAAACCTATAACGAGGACTCTGAAGTTGGCAACGATCATCGCGCAAGCTGTTCCCTTTAGAGAACCAGGAAAACATCCTGCTACTCGTACGTTTCAGGCAATCCGTATCTTTATTAATAATGAACTAGAAGAATTAAAAGCAGGATTGCGACAAGCGTTTAATGTGTTGATTCCGGGTGGTCGATTAGTGGTTATCGCCTTTCATTCCTTGGAAGACCGAATCGTAAAGAGGTATATCAGAGATGAAAGTCGTGGAGATAATTTGCCAGCAGACTTGCCGGTACTTGCTTCAACACTTCAGCCAAGGTTAGAAAAAATTGGAAAGGCGCAAAAACCTAGCCATGAAGAAGTGGCGAAAAATCCACGGTCTCGCAGTGCAGTTCTCAGAGTAGCAAAGAAACTGGCATGATTAAAAGAATATCAATGGGTATGTTGATGTTGTTGTCAGTAGCAACAGCAGTTGCCGTGATTTACTCCAAACACCGTGTCCGTGCGCTGTTTGGTGAGATTCAACGCTTCGAAAGAGATTTAGATAATTTGGAAGTTGAATGGGGTCAATTGCAACTGGAGCAAAATACTTTGGCTGAACTTGGTCGCGTTCAGAAATATGCATATGAAGAATTAGATATGGTCATCCCAGAGAAAATATATCCATTGTCAGAAATTAGGTAGTCGGTTTATGAGTGCTCATTATCATAGAACCCAACGATCTAAATCGAAAATCAAATTTGTTGGACGCCGACGCTTGGTGCTGGCTATTTTGATGGGGGGCATGGCTATGCTTTTGGGCCGAGTAATCGATTTGCAGGCTTTAGATGGTAAAAACTTTTTGCAGCGACAAGGGAAGTTGAGGCACGTAGCCGTTGTGTCTATGCCCGCCCATAGAGGTAGGATATTAGATCGGAACGGGGATCCTCTAGCTATAAGTACGCCAGTAGAGTCTGTATGGGTAAATCCACAACTATTTAATGTAAGTGCACGCGACCTTAAGCAATTAGCGGGGGTGTTGGGTATACCGCCCAAAAAAGTCCGACAAAAAGTTGAAGCAAAATCGGGGAGAAGGTTTGTTTATTTGAAACGCCGGATGGATCCATCACAAGCTCAAGCAGCAAAGGATCTAGATTTGCAAGGGTTGAATTTTGAGTATGAATACCGCCGTTATTACCCAGCTGGCGAGGTGATTTCACATCTCATTGGTTTTACCAATGTTGATGATATCGGTCAGGAAGGGTTAGAGCTTGCATACGACCCATTATTAAAAGGCACGGCAGGAACCAAACGGGTAATCCGAGATGGAAGGAAGAGAATTATCGAGGATATCGAGAGGATCAATTCCCCTATCTCTGGCGATGATTTGGTATTGAGTATCGATCAGCGTTTGCAATATCTGGCGTACCGAGAATTGAGCGCAACAATCAAGGCGCACAAAGCGCATGCCGGTTCTCTGGTGCTTCTCGATGCCTGGAATGGGGAAGTTTTGGCGATGGTGAATCAGCCTTCATTCAACCCCAATAATCGAGTAAATCTTCGGGCGGTCCGTTATAGGAATAGGGCAATTACCGATATATTTGAACCAGGTTCGACAATAAAGCCTTTTGTGGCTTCCTGTGCGATCGAAAACGGTCTGTTTAAACGTGATTCAATTGTGGATACTAGCCCTGGTTTTATGCGCGTAGGACGAAATGTAGTACGGGATTTTCGTAACTATGGATTGATTGATGTTGCGCGAGTATTGCAAAAGTCAAGTAATGTCGGTATCACAAAGATCGGTTTATCGCTTTCTTCCCGCCAATTATGGCAATGTTACAACAGGCTTGGTTTCGCCCAAGCGACAGGAACTCGGTTTCCAGGAGAAGCGATTGGAAAGTTATCGAACCATACGCACTGGAATAAATTCGAACAGGCAACGTTGTCTTTTGGGTACGGTCTTTCTGTTTCCGCAATGCAGCTTGCTCGTGCATACTCAGTTTTTGCGAATGAGGGTGTAATGCCTTCATTGAGCCTTCTAAAAAGGGACCATGACGGGGGGCAAAATCGAGTAATGTCAAAGGAAACTGCTGCAATCGTAAAGAATATGTTAGAGAGAGTGGTTACCCGGCAGGGGACGGCAAGTGCCGCAGGGATCCCTGGCTACCGGGTTGGTGGCAAAACCGGGACTGTAAAAAAAGCGACGGTTGGGGGTTATTCTAGCACTGACCATGTCGCGATTTTTGCTGGCATGGCACCGATTTCAAATTCCCGTCTTGTCATTGCGGTGGTTGTTGATAAACCTTCGGCAGGTGATTATTACGGAGGATTGGTGGCTGCTCCAGTATTTTCAAAGGTGATGGGTGTGGCGTTGAGAATGTTGGGGATACCGCCTGACAAAAAAGAAACGATGCCCCTGTTGGTTTTGAATCAAGGCGAAACGATATGATGGCTGCTGCCGATTATGGGAGCTGTATGACCTTGAAATCGGTGTTAGAGGGCATTGCCGGTGGATTGGACATTCCTGATATTGCTGTGTCCGGGTTAAAGCTAGATAGTCGAAAAATAGTGTCGGGTGATGTATTCGTTGCATTACCAGGGACACGTTGTCACGGTATGCAGTTCGCGGAACAAGCCCTTAGCAAAGGTGCAGTGGGAATACTGTTTGACCCCAGCGCAGGAGGAAAGAAATTAGCTGACCTTCTTACTGGAAAAGGTGTACGGATTTTAGTAGCAATTGATAGTTTGGACCAAAAAATAGGTTTTTTGGCTGACCGTTTTTATCACAGGCCGTCTGAATATTTGCTGGTAATTGGGGTTACCGGGACCGATGGAAAAACGTCTTGCAGCCACTTTTTTTCTCAGTCCTTAGCTGGTGAAAGGCGGTGTGCGGTGGTTGGGACTTTAGGTTGGGGATGCTCTGAGCAGTTAATGGCCATGGACCATACTACTCCTCCTGCAATTGAGCTACAGTCTATCTTGGCCACATTACGACAACAGGATGTAGATGTTGTGGCTATGGAGGTGTCCTCACATGGTCTAGCACAAGGTCGTATTAATGGTGTGCGATTTACCGGCGCTTTGGTCACCAATATTAGTCGTGACCACCTTGATTATCATGGTACGTTTGAAGCTTATGTGGAAGCTAAGTTGCGCATTCTAGGCGCCCCTGGCTTAGAGTTTGTCGTCATCAACTTAGACGATTCGAATTATGAGAAGATCCTTGAGAAAACGCCCAAGAACGTCAAGATAATTGGATTTTCCAGGTTTACTGGATTAGACCAAAGGATCTCGAACCAAGTACGTGCCTCCGCAGTTGTCTTGAATGAAGACGGCCTCAGTTTTACGGTGGAATATGGTCGTTCAAGTGAGAGTCTTAGCTTACCGATTTATGGCGATTTCAATGTTGACAACGTTTTGGCGACGATGGCGTGTTTGATTGCAATAGGTTATTCCCTTAAACAATCAAAAGCTATGGTGGCCAAGGTGAAGGCGATTCCCGGACGCTTGGAACGATTTGCAAGTGGTGTGGGGAGCCCTTCTGTGATAGTGGATTATGCCCATACACCTCAAGCTTTGGAAAGAGCTCTTGTGAGTGTAAAACAACATTGTAAAGGATCTTTGTGGCTGGTTTTTGGTTGTGGCGGCGATAGGGATCGTGGAAAGCGTCCACAAATGGGGCGAATTGCTGAGAGTCTTGCCGACTACATTGTTATTACTGACGATAACCCACGTAGTGAAGACGGGCAAATGATTGTTGAGCAAATCCTTGAAGGTTGTTTGCGGAAGGATATTTGTGTTACTCGAGATCGAGAAGAGGCAATTTATAGCGTGATCAATCAGGCTGAATCTGACGATTTGGTTCTTGTCGCTGGTAAAGGGCATGAAACAACCCAGGAAGTCAACGGAGTGAAGTACCCTTTGAGTGATCGTAAGGTTGTTCGCGAAGCTTTGCTACAAAAATCTAAAAAAAACCTCGTTAGATGATAATGCAATTGAGCGAACTCAGCCAGGTAGTACGAGGGACCATTCGTGGCACAGATATTTCGTTCGCCTCGGTGAGCACCGACACCCGTAAATTGAAATCTGGTGATCTATTTATTGCACTCTGTGGTCCGCGATTCGATGGGGCCAAGTTCATACATCAAGCTAAGAAAAGTGGAGCGGTTGCCGCCTTGGTTCCACGGGTGATAGCCGAAGATTTACCCTTGGTAATTGTCAACGATACTCGAGTAGCGCTGGGAGAATTGGCCGCTGCGTGGCGCCAAAAAACAGGCCCATTAGTGGTAGCGATTACGGGCAGCAATGGAAAAACCACGACAAAAGAACTTGTAGCAAGTGTATTGGGGGAACAAGGTCCAGTTTTATATACCGAGGGAAACCTCAACAATGATATCGGGGTTCCCTTGACTTTATTACGATTAACTGAAGAACATCAGTTTGCTGTAGTAGAGTTGGGAGCTAATAATCCGGGAGAGATTGAATATACCAGCAAGATCACAAGCCCGGATCTCGCATTGATAACAAATGCTGGTTCTGCTCATTTGGAAGGATTTGGAACTGTAGAGGGTGTAGCAAGGGCGAAAGGAGAGATTATTGACTCGGTTTCTGAAAATGGAACTGTGATTTTAAATTCGGACGATCAATTTTTTGGCTTGTGGATAGAAAGGGCTAGTAGCCGACGAATAATAAGTTTTGGTTTTTCGCCTAAGGCCGATGTACGGGTAGATTCTTCAACTATTGAGATGCTATCACCAATCTCAGGCTTTCAATTTGTCGTGGAATACTTGGGTGACCGATGTCAATTTAAATTATGTTTGGTTGGAAAACACAATATTTCCAATGCCTTGGCAGCAATATCTGTGGGGCTAGCTGCAGGAATGCCATTGAACCGGATTGCAGTTGGATTAAGCCGTGTAAAACCTGTGGTAGGACGGTTGCAGCCAATTCGAGGAATCTGTGGAGCTACGGTCATAAATGATAGCTACAATGCTAATCCGTCTTCGCTTACGGTAGCTCTAGATTTCCTGTCCAGTATACCTGGGAAACGATGGCTAATCTGCGGTGCATTTGCAGAATTGGGCGATCGGAGTAAGGGGTTTCACGAGGAAATTGGCCAGCAGGCCAAAGCGGCTGGTGTTTTAAACCTTTTTGCAATAGGTCATGAAACCCGGGGAGCAGTGGAGGCTTTTGGCGAAGGGGGTTTTTTTTACGAACACCATACCGACTTAATCGACGAAGTGAAGAAGCTTATCGATGAAGATGTTGTGATTCTTGTCAAAGGTTCACGGAATCAACGCATGGAAGGGGTTGTGGATGCGCTAACTGAACACGTTTCCGAGAATTAGGCCATGTTGTTATATTTATCAGAATTATTGGTCGACTATATTGGGGCATTTCGAGTATTTCAATATCTCACTTTCCGAGCGATTCTAGGAGCGCTGACCGCATTGGCGATTTCTTTTCTTGTAGGGCCATCAATGATTCGTTTATTACGGGTCAAAGACATTGGCCAGAGTATCCGTGATGATGGTCCAGAATCGCATTTTTCTAAAACGGGAACTCCCACTATGGGAGGTGCTTTAATAATTGTAGCGATTCTAATAAGTACTTTGCTTTGGGCCGATATGACTAATCGTTATATCTGGATCGTACTGCTGGTTACGGTTGCTTTCGGATTCATTGGATTTATCGATGATTACAAGAAGGTAATACTACAAAACAGTGTTGGACTATCCAGTCGGAAAAAGTTTTTTTGGCAGTCAGTATGTGGATTGATGGCGGCAGTTTTTATGTTTACAAGTGCTGTCAATCCATCAGAAACTCACTTCATCGTACCATTTTTTAAGAATGTCAACATCGATTTGGGGTGGTTTTATGTGTTGTTGGCCTATTTAGTTATAGTCGGATCAAGCAACGCAGTGAATTTAACGGATGGGTTAGACGGTTTGGCTGTTATGCCCGTAGTTCTAGTCGGGGGTGCGCTCGGTATCTTTGCTTACACTTCGGGCAATTTTGTTTTTGCTGACTATCTTAAAATCCCTTATTTACCCGGGGCAGGGGAGTTGTTCGTATTTTGTTCCACGTTAGTAGGTGCAGGCCTTGGGTTTCTATGGTTCAACGCCTACCCGGCTATGGTTTTTATGGGGGATGTTGGAGCTCTAGCATTGGGGGCTGCTCTCGGTGTGGTAGCCGTTTTGGTTCGTCAAGAGATCGTGTTAATGATTATGGGTGGTGTTTTTGTTATGGAGACGGCATCTGTGATTATCCAAGTGGTATCGTTTAAATTGACTGGGCGTCGTGTTTTTCGAATGGCACCTATACATCACCACTTTGAATTGAAAGGGTGGCCCGAACCAAGAGTCATTGTAAGATTTTGGATTATTACAGTTATTTTAGTTTTGATTGGGTTGGCGACTCTGAAGTTACGGTGAAACTTATGGGTGGGCAAACGATGTTTAGTGAACAAGGTAAATTTTCGAAGGTTATAACCGGATTTGTTCGTCAAATTTACTACGTATTCATTGCAGGATTGCAAGCTATCGGATTGTTGGTTACTAAATATCAAAAAGACTTTGGCATCAAATCCTTTATTAAGGCAGCTGTTTTAAACAGTTTTTTTGGTTGGTATCACTGGATTCGGCAATGAAGTTACCTAGGAATAGAGAAAATTCTCGGGTAGGGTGGACAGCGGAGAATTTCCAATTCGATCCATATCTAGTGACCGTGTTTGTACTTTTGATAGTCCTTGGGTTTGTGATGGTTTGTTCTACGTCACTACACCTGGGCGAAAAGATGGCAAATGACAGTTTTTTTTATCCTAAACGCCAGTTTGTTCATATCATCTTAGGAATATTTGCGGCCTCCATTGTTCGGGTTTTTCCCATTGAATTTTGGGAAAAATCCGGGCAGTGGTTTTTTTTGGTTGGATTAGTTCTTTTGGTCTTGGTTTTGATCCCTGGCCTAGGCGTTAAAGTAAATGGAAGTACACGATGGCTTTCAATTTTTTCCGTGCGGGTTCAAGTTTCTGAGCTTGTAAAGTTAATATCAATAATATATATGGCGGGATTTTTGACCCGGCATTTAGATGTCGTACGCAATTCAGTGCACGGTATGATTAGACCTCTGATCTTATTAGCGGTTGCGTCCATTCTTTTACTTATGGAACCTGATTTTGGTGCTGCGGCGATCTTGTTGATGACCGCATTACTTATGATGTTTATAGCTGGCGCAAGAGTTTGGCAGTTCATTTTGTTGATTTTGCTGATTATGGGGCTTGCCTTTGTGTTGATTTATACATCCCCGTACCGTATGGCTCGAGTGCTTGCTTTTTTGGACCCTTGGGCAGATCCGATGAATAGCGGGTTTCAATTGACACAGGCGCTTATTGCTTTTGGTCGTGGGGAATGGTTCGGGGTGGGGATCGGTTCGGGTATCCAGAAGCTATTTTATCTTCCCGAAGCCCATACTGATTTTATTTATTCGGTGATTGCCGAAGAATTTGGGTTAGTTGGCGCAGTAACCGTAATCGGTTTATTTACTGTAATGGTTTGGCGGGCTTTTGCCATAGCTCATCAAGCAGAATTGATGGGTTATAAATTTGCTGCCTATTTAGCGTCCGGTCTCGGTATTTGGTTTGGGTTACAAGCATTTATTAACATGGGCGTTAATATGGGCATGCTTCCTACTAAAGGGCTTACGCTTCCACTTATTAGCTACGGAGGGGGTAGCATGATAGTGATGTGTGTAGCTGTAGCGATACTGGCCCGGGTTCATTCGGAAAATATCGAGGCATTTCAAAATTCTCCCAGAGGAAAATCGGGATGGCTGCAAGGGTAATGATACTCGCTGGTGGGACTGGTGGGCATGTATATCCGGCTGTTGCCGTGGCGAAGAACTTACGTGAGAAGGGTGCTGAAATTTTCTGGATGGGGACAACGCGTGGTCTTGAGGCAAAAGTTGTACCTGGTGAGGGTTTCCATATTGATTGGTTGAAAGTGGTTGGATTTCGAGGGAAGGCATCGCTAAGTCAGTTGAGAGCACCTTTTGTTTTTATTCGTGCCTGTTACCAGGCGACGGCAATTCTGTTGAAACGAAAACCATGTGTGGTTTTAGGAATGGGAGGGTTTGTTGCTGCGCCGGGAGGATTAATGGCGGTAATGATGCGAATTCCCTTGGTGATTCACGAACAGAACCGTATTCCAGGAACCACAAATCGACTGCTGGCTAAAATTGCTCGAGTTGTTTTGGAGGCGTTTCCAGGTAGTTTTGATAGTGGAATCGAAGCAGGATATTCTGGAAATCCTTTGCGCAAGGAATTATTACACCACCAAAACACACAACGTGAATACGGGTCTGTACCCCGTATTTTGGTGCTTGGCGGTAGCCAAGGAGCTCAAATTCTAAATCAGGTATTACCCAAAACCTTAGCGGTTTTCGGTAAACCGGTTGAAGTACTTCATCAAGCTGGCATCCATGGTTTGAAGGACACCGAAAACGCATACAGAAACCTTGGTCTTAAGGTCCAGGTTACGGCGTTTGTAGATGATATGGCTAATGCCTATAACTGGGCAGACGTTATCGTTTGTCGTGCGGGAGCCATGACTATCAGTGAATTAATGGCAATCGGAAAGCCCTCAATTCTAGTTCCCCTACCTCATGCTATCGATAATCATCAAATGAGGAATGCCGAATATCTCGCTGATGCCGGAGGAGCGATAATCATCGCTCAATCTGATCTAAGTGCAGAGCTTTTGGCAACAAATTTACAGCGATTGGTAGCTAATCAGTCGCGGTTAGAGGAAATGGGGAAGGCCGCCCGGTTATTAGCAAAGTTAGACGCGACCGATACGGTCGCGGATATTTGTTTGCGGGTACGAAGGACTTAAAACTATTAATTCTATGTCGAAACGCCAATATATCGCAGATACCCACCGAATGAAACGGATCAAGCGAATCCATTTTGTTGGTATAGGAGGGTCGGGTATGGGGGGTATCGCTGAAGTTTTTTTGAACCTTGGATTTGAGGTCTCTGGTTCGGATATTAAAGAAAACGCAACGACTGGACGATTGTTAGATTTGGGCGCTGATATTGGTATTGGACATGCCGTAGACAACGTAAGAAATGTTGATGTTGTTGTTAAATCCAGTGCCGTTGATGATTCTAATGTCGAAGTTGGTTTGGCCAAGAGCCAAAAAATTCCAGTGATCCCTCGAGCTGAAATGCTCGCTGAGTTGATGCGGTTTCGATTTGGTATTGGTGTTGCTGGCACTCATGGGAAAACTACTACTACTAGTTTGGTCGCCAGCGTATTGGCAGAAGCAGGATTGGATCCGACGTTTGTCATAGGCGGTTGCCTGAACAGTATAGGAACCAATGCGCGGCTGGGGCAAGGGGACTATTTAGTGGCGGAAGCTGATGAGAGCGATGCCTCTTTTTTGTATCTGCAGCCTATGATTGCGATTTTAACCAATATTGATCGTGATCATATGGAAACCTATTCCGGTAGTTATCAAAAGCTAAAGGATGCATTTATTGAATTCATTCACCACGTACCTTTTTACGGCCTAGCGATTGTTTGTATCGATGATGTCGGGGTATCGGATATTCTGCCAGCGATTTCTAAACCGATTGTTACCTACGGTACTCGCGAAGGGGCAGATGTCCGAGCGGACAACATTCGTCAGGAAGGACTTAAAAGTACCTTTAATGTAAATCGTGCGGAAAAGCCTGGGAATCTTTCAATAGAGTTGAATATGCCGGGACGACACAATTTGTTGAATGCTTTAGCGGCGATAGCTGTTGCTACAGAATTGGGGGTGTCCGATCAGGTTATTTGCAAAAGCTTAGCTGAATTCAAAGGAGTCGGACGCCGTTTCGAATTCAATGCCAGGATAGATGTGGCTGGTGGTGATGTTTTGCTCTTCGATGATTATGGCCATCATCCTAGAGAAATTGCAGCAACGCTCGAATCTGCGCGGATTGCTTGGCCTAAAAGACGATTGGTCTTGGTGTTTCAGCCACATCGATACACACGGACTAAAGATCTATTTGAAGACTTTGTTCGAGTTTTATCATCGGTTGATGTTTTGGTATTGCTTGATGTCTACACAGCTGGTGAAAAACATATTACGGGAGCGGATGGACGGTCGTTGAGCCATGCGATTAGAGTTCGTGGACAGATTGATCCAATTTTTGTTGAAGACGCCGTTGATTTAGCTGGAATTCTTGCTGGCCTTATGAAAGCTAATGACATTGTCATGACTATGGGGGCTGGAAGTGTTGGGCGAATTTCTACAGAGCTTCCTAATCAACTTGAGGCTGAATTAGTACGTTCTACAAGTCAATAAGTGCTAAATCAATGGTGTCTTCTGTATTGACAAAACAAATGGTGAAGAAAGCAGGTTTTGCGGGTGAGCTTCGTCTTAATGAGCCGATGTCGAAGCACACATCCTGGCGAGTGGGTGGGCCAGCTGAACGTTTTTATATTCCCAAAGATAAGGATGACCTTGCATTGTTTGTCGCGTCACTTGATGCTGATGAGCCTGTGTACTGGGTCGGACTTGGCAGTAATCTTTTGGTACGAGACGGAGGAATACGAGGGACCGTGATTTCCCCAATGCGATTAAATACGATAAGACGGATTGGGCATATAGGTCTCTACATTGAAGCCGGAGTCCCCTGCCCCTACGTGGCTCGTTTTGCCAGTGCGGCGAATATGTCTGGTGCCGAGTTTTTTGTTGGTATTCCAGGTTCTATGGGTGGCGCATTGGCTATGAACGCTGGCGCTTTCGGTGGAGAAACCTGGAATCTCACTGACCACGTGATTACGGTGGACCTCACTGGAACCTATCGTCGCCGAATGGCATGCGAGTATAAAGTAGGGTATCGAGATGTGCTAGGACCTCAAGGAGAATGGTTTGTATCGGCTGAAATTCGTTTAAAGCCGTTTGATTCTAGCGACAAACAAGCAAAGATTAAAAAACTTTTAGCGTTACGTTCGAAGACACAACCTATTGGAGCTTCAAGTTGCGGTTCTGTATTTCGTAACCCTGAGGGTAGGTTTGCTGCAAAACTAATTGAAAGCAGTGGAATGAAAGGTGCCACCATGGGTGGTGCCAGTGTTTCGGAAAAACATGCCAATTTTATTTTGAATACTGGAATGGCGAGTGCTGCGGATATCGAATCGTTGATCTACCGTGTTGCGGATGCGGTATACCAACGCCATGGGATTTGGCTCCAGGCGGAAGTACGGATTGTCGGTGAAAAGACTGAGGTGCTGCAGTGATCCAATCGCGGAAAGTAACAAGTCCAGCTATTTTTGGCCGAGTGGGTGTTTTGATGGGTGGTGTTTCTGGTGAGCGTGAAATTTCCTTAAAAGGTGGAAAAGCCGTTTTGTCAGCATTGCAAAGCCAAGATGTTAACGCTGTTGGGATCGATGTGGGTGATCGTCCAATGAAGGTTTTGGGCAGCCAACATTTCGATCGCATTTTTATTGTGGTGCACGGTCGTGGGGGAGAAGATGGGATACTTCAGGGTTTACTGGAGGCATTAAAGATACCCTATACCGGAAGTGGCATTCTGGGATCAGCGTTGGCTATGGATAAGCTCAAAACTAAACTATGTTGGCGTGGGTCGGGTATTCCAACGCCTCCGTGGCAGGTGTTGAACGACGAAGTCGATATAGGTACTTGCATAGAGAAATTGGGATTTCCAGTGATTGTAAAACCTGCATTGGAGGGCAGTAGTCTCGGGATGAGCAAGGCCGGAAATACGAATGAATTAATGGATGCGTGGAAACATGCCTCCAAGTATGGATGTGAGGTTTTTGCTGAAGCCTGGGTAGAAGGTAAGGAATTTACAGTGGGAATTTTGGGCGATAAAGCTCTCCCTGTAATTGGTTTGAAAACGCCTCGTGCGTTTTATGACTTCGAAGCTAAGTATCGGTCAAAGTCAACTGAGTACGTGTGTCCATGTGGTCTTGATCAACAAGCCGAGAAGGATATTCAAGCTATGGCATTGAAGGCGGCAAATACTTTAGGTGTGGAAGGCTGGTGTCGGGCTGATTTGTTGGTCGATTCTGATGGGGAGCCATGGTTTATCGAGGTGAATACGGTTCCTGGTATGACTGACCACAGCTTAGTGCCCATGGCGGCGCGGTCGGACGGTATGGATTTTGACGGGTTAGTTTGGCGAATATTGGAGACCAGCTTTATATGATTAGGTGTTTTGATCAAATACGAATGTGAGTCATCAAAAGAGGTTTAAGATCTGTTCTGTTGTGTTGGCATTGACTCTTTGCATATTACTTGGCTGGCGATGGCACCTCAATGATCATTCTGATATACGTTTCGTGCGGCTCGAAGGCGCGTTTCAACATATCGAGCTGAAATCAATCGAAGATGTCTCGGGTCCGATGGTACAAACAGCGCTAGTTTCATTAAACCTTGACCGGCTGATTGAAAAAGTGCATTCGTTACCCTGGGTGAGTCGAGTGGATGTCGAGCGAATTTGGCCAGATACTTTGATTTTGAGATTAACGGAACAGAAACCTTATTTTCGGTGGGGAGCGAGTAGCTTACTCAATAGCGATGGGGTGCGGTTTGATCCGAAGGAATCGGAGCAATTTGCAGAATTGCCCGTTATTTATGCACGCGATGGTGACGAAGGGGCATTGTATCGAGTTTTGAAAAAAATGCAGAGTGGCCTTATTCGTTATGGAATGAATATAGAGTCGCTTACAGTGAATGCCCGAAAAGAATGGATCGTTGGTTTGAAAACGGGAGTGGAATTAAAGTTTGGCCGCCGTCACCCGTTGGAAATGTATGAACGGTTTTTACGGTTGTTACCTCTTTTGGGTGCTAAATCGATTGATTCAATTGAGAGTTTTGATATGCGATATCCAAAGGGGTTTGCCGTTCGGTTAAAACCGGATGCGGTAATTGGATGAAAGTTTCAGGTTGCGTCGATACGTAATTGGTAGCAAATCCGACGTGGCGATGTCGCCAAATTATTTGAGTTTGTCATGGGAAAAAAAACAGATCGAAACTTGATTATTGGATTGGATATTGGAACATCGAAAGTTGCAGCTATTGTTGGTGAAACAAACGAGGAGCTGGGAATTGATGTCATTGGCATAGGAAAGTCAGTATCCCGTGGTTTGAAAAAAGGTGTCGTAGTTAATTTGGAATCTACGGTTCACTCCATACAGCGAGCAATTGAGGAAGCAGAGCTTATGGCTGGGTGTGAAATTCATTCTGTATATGCCGGAATTGCTGGAAGCCATATCAATAGCCTGAATTCTCATGGGATTGTAGCCATCAAAGAGAAGGAAGTGACACAATCTGATGTTGATCGGGTAATCGATTCGGCGCGAGCCGTTGCAATACCTTCGGATCAGAAAATTCTGCACATTCTTCCCCAGGAATACATTATTGATGGGCAAGAAGGGATCAAGGAGCCGGTCGGGATGTCGGGGATTAGATTGGAAGCCCGGGTTCATATGGTGACGGGCGCTGTAAGCGCTGCCCAAAATATAATCAAATGTATCCGCCGATGTGGGTTGGAGGTGGATGATATTATCCTCGAACAACTTGCTTCTTCTGCTGCTGTACTTACCGACGATGAAAAAGAACTTGGTGTCTGTTTGATCGATATTGGTGGTGGTACGAGCGATATAGCGGTGTTTACCGAAGGTGCAATTCGCCATACTGCAGTGATTCCAATCGCAGGAGATCAGGTTACAAATGATATTGCAGTTGCACTAAGGACGCCGACCAAAAATGCGGAAGAGATAAAAGTCAAACATGCTTGTGCCTTAACTCAATTAGCGGATTTGAACGATAACATCAATGTTCCTAGTATTGGTGATCGAGCACCGCGGCGTATCTCCAAGCAGAATTTGGCGGAAATTGTCGAACCTCGATATGAGGAGCTTATGATGTTAGTACAAGCTGAATTGAGAAGAAGTGGATTTGAAGATTTGGTTGCCGCTGGGGTTGTACTTACCGGCGGTAGCTCGGCAATCGAAGGTTTGATTGAATTGGCTGAGGAGATTTTCCATATGCCTGTCCGTCTTGGTCTTCCTAAAAATATCAAGGGTCTTGGTGATGTAGTAGACAACCCAGTGTATTCGACTGGTGTTGGACTTTTAAATTTCGGTCAGCAAAGTCGGGTCATGATGGAACGAAGTTTGGTGATCGATTCCAGTTGGAAAATGGTCTGGCTTAGAATGAAAAGTTGGTTTCAGGGTAATTTTTAAAGGCGTAAGAAGGGGAAATGATATGAAATTTGAACTATTAGAATCTTATTCACAAAATGCAGTTATAAAGGTTATTGGTATTGGTGGGGGTGGTGGCAACGCGGTTAACCACATGATGAGCAGTAATATAGAAGGAGTCGATTTTATTTGTGCAAATACTGATGCGCAGGCGCTCCAAAGCATTGCCGCACGAACTGTTTTGCAGTTGGGAAGTGAATTGACCAAAGGGCTTGGTGCGGGGGCGAACCCAGAAGTGGGACGACAAGCGGCGACGGATGATAGGGAAAGAATTCAGGAGGTTTTGGAAGGCGCGGATATGGTGTTTCTAACCGCAGGTATGGGGGGAGGTACGGGTACGGGCGCTGCACCAGTAATCGCTGAAATCGCCAAAGAACTTGATATTTTGACAGTAGCCGTGGTGACTCGTCCATTCCCGTTCGAAGGTGCCAAGCGGAGTGCAGTCGCGCATAAAGGTATTGAAGATTTAGCGCAATATGTCGATTCTCTGATTACCATTCCAAACGAAAAACTTTTGCCTGTCCTGGGTAAAGAAATAAGTTTGGTTAATGCTTTTAATGCGGCTAACGATGTCCTATTTGGGGCCGTCCAAGGTATTGCTGAGCTAATTACCCGGCCTGGTCTTATCAACGTTGATTTCGCCGATGTACGAACAGTTATGTCGGAAATGGGTATGGCTATGATGGGCACTGGAGTCGCCACGGGTGAAAATAGAGCTCGAGAAGCAGCAGAGAAGGCAATTGCCAGCCCATTATTGGAAGATATTAACTTGCAAGGTGCACGGGGTATTTTAGTGAATATCACCGGTGGTCTCGACTTGGCAATCGGTGAATTTGATGAAGTTGGAAATGCAGTGAAGGAATTTGCTTCCGAAGATGCTGTAGTTGTTGTCGGAACAGTAATTGACCCTGAGCTTAAAGATGAAATTCGAGTCACAATGGTGGCAACCGGTTTGAAAAATGAAAGTCCTAAACTCATGGAGCCAAGCATAAAACTGGTAAAAACAAACGACGCCGGTAAAGTAGATTATGGAAAGCTTGAACGACCTGCCATTATGCGCCAAAAAACCGAACATGTTCGCAGTTTTCAGGCCGAACCTAAGGGCGATGTGAATCTGGACTATCTGGATATTCCTGCTTTTCTGCGGCGGCAGGCCGATTAACCGAGGAATTTGATTAGTAAAAATGGTACCTA
Organism: uncultured Methylococcales bacterium; assembly: GCA_964653275.1. Classification (GTDB taxonomy): domain Bacteria; phylum Pseudomonadota; class Gammaproteobacteria; order Methylococcales. The sequence goes on along the minus strand of CAZZET010000002.1, from coordinate 53,766 downwards.
ATTTATCTAAATGTTAAGTTTTGTGGTAATCTCCTGGGTATCTGTAAAAAGTGTGTGACTATTCACCAATTAAGGGTAACTGTTCAGATTGCTGCTATTTTGATTCAGAACGAAGGAAAAAACGCACACATCTAGATGTGTTAACGAGCATTTTCTCTGTAGAATTGAAGTCAAATTGAGGCGAACTGAGTTGTTATACAAATTTTAGAGTTTTTGACGGTAATGATCAGGCAACGAACGCTGAAAAATGTAATTCGAGCAACAGGAGTAGGGTTGCACACTGGAAAGAAGGTTTATCTTACTCTGCGTCCTGCTGCGCTCGGTACCGGTATTTGCTTTCGTCGAGTCGACTTGGACAAGTCGGTTTTGATAGAAGCAAAACCCGAGAATGTCGGTGAAACTCAATTGTCTACCACTTTGGTTAAAGGTGAGGTCAAAATTTCTACCGTTGAACATTTATTGTCGGCTTTGGCTGGTTTGGGAATCGATAATGCTTATGTAGATGTTAGTGCGCCGGAAGTTCCGATTATGGATGGAAGTGCTGGTCCCTTTGTTTTTTTAATTCAATCAGCTGGTGTCGAGCAACAGGATGCACCGAAAAATTTTATAAGAATCAAGAAAAAGGTTAAGGTTGAAGATGGTGATAAGTGGGCATGTTTCGAACCTCTTGATGGTTTCAAGGTGACTTTTACTATCGATTTTAATCACCCTGCTTTTCAAAAGGATGCGCAGACTGCGAGCATCGATTTTTCTTCAACCTCGTTTGTAAAAGAGGTCAGTAGAGCTCGGACCTTCGGGTTTATGCGGGATATAGAAGCTTTAAGAAAGCAAAACCTTGCGCTTGGTGGCAGCATGGATAATGCTATTGTCGTTGATAATTATCGAGTATTAAACGAGGATGGTTTGAGGTACGTCGATGAATTCGTCAAACATAAAATTCTGGATGCTATTGGCGATCTTTACCTTTTAGGTCATAGCTTAATTGGAGCTTTTACCGGGTATAAATCGGGTCATGGTTTGAATAATCAATTATTAAAGGCTCTTTTGGAAGACCGGAATGCCTGGGAATACGTTACATTTCGCGATGAAGAGGAAATTCCGATATCCTACATGCAGCCGGTTTACATGGCGACCTAGTTTTCGGGCGATCAAAATCTGTTAGAGTGTTTCGCTTTCAGGGTGCGGGCTAATCGGGCGAGGGCATTTTTCAATTCAATATTTGAAATAGAATTAGCACTGTTTCTAATGGTGTCTATGGTTTCCGTGGAGGGGAATTGAAGGTGTTGTCCTTTATTTGTTACGGGCTTTGTGGGTGGTATTACGACCCGAAGTTTAACTTTCGTGATGTGATTGGATGGTAATAGTCTGTTTAGTTCATCGGTGATCAATGAACAGTGAAACCGCAATTGATGTGCCCAAGCGGGTGAATCAGTAAAAAGAGTTAAATTGTTTCCATTGGTTATACACGAAAGGCAGTGTTCGCGAAGAAAGGATGGAACCGCTTTTCTTACATTAACGAGTAAACGGTTTTGTTCTTTTAGGTGTTCAATAATGGGTGAATGGATTTCTCCCGGCTTAGATAGGATTTTGCTGATAGGCGTAGGTTTTGGGAAAAACATGTCAATGTCACGCAAATGTTTATGGATAATAGTAAATATGCCAGCTTAGCATACCTCTAATTTTTTTCTAAAATAAGGAAAACCACGCCTTTTACATCTGCGGTTAGAATTTTCCATTAGTTTGGGGGATAATAGGATAATGTAATCAGAATAATTAAATGTGTAGTTTAAGAATATGCAAATACAGTTGGGTAAGGTAAAAAAAGTTGCAGAAGGTGTTGATATAGTTTCATTAAGATATCTTACTGCCATACCGGTAATTGTAGTGTTGATAGGGATCTTTTATACCGGAATTCAGTTGGGCAGTCATGTGGTTCGACGGTTTAATTTAGTCGAAACCCAATGGTTTCGTGCTGAATTGAATGAACAACACGGTCAGTTGGTAGAATTACAACGACAATCTGATGATAGGATAGATGCATTAGCAGTCCGGTTGGCGCGACTTCAAGGTCAAATGTTTCGGTTAAATGCAATCGGGCAACGTTTAGTCGAGAAAGCAAAATTAGATGCGTCAGAGTTCAATTTTTCCGAAATTCCCGCTCAAGGTGGTATGGACACAGAGCATGATGCTCGATCGCACGATGTCGCTAGTTTGATGGTTGATATGGACGGTTTAGCTGATGCTATTCAGCAACGAAATATACACTTAAATGTTCTTGCAGATATAATCGAAACACGTAGTCTGGAAGAAGATATCTACCCCGAGGGTAGGCCGGTGAAGCATGGTTGGTTGTCTTCTGGATACGGATGGCGTACCGATCCATTTACTGGAAATCGCAATTTCCATCATGGTATTGATTTTGCGGGAAAAAGGGGGAGCGATGTTGTAACTGTTGCTTCGGGAATAGTGATCGTTGCTGGAATAAAAGGTGGTTATGGAAAATTCGTAGAAATTATGCACGGAGATGGTTTTATCACCCGCTACGCCCATAATCAGGATTTGCTTGTCGTTGTCGGCGATAAAGTTCAGAAGGGACAGACGATTGCCAAGTTAGGGTCGAGCGGACACGCAACCGGACCCCATCTCCATTTCGAGGTTTTGAAAGGTGAGAAGAAGATTAATCCCTTAGTGTATATCAAACGTTCTCGCGGGTGATTAGTGTTTTTCGGCGTTAGGGTTTCTATTCCAGGGCCAGTGACTACCTGTTCTTTACAGGGTTTGGATAGGTAGCATGGCGTGGTTTTGCTCAAGTGATAGCGTATATATCGGTACTCCAAATAAGGTACTAGAGGATAATCTGGGATCTTTTTGGGATAGCGGAGGTAACGGAGTGATATGACGGCGTTTAAGCGCGCCTTCAGCCTTTAGAAATATCTGTCGTTGTTCAGCAAAATTATCCTTAGTCTCTATCTGAGCTGCAGATTCGATAGCGGGGAATAAGCTTATACTAATGAACAAACAAAAATATTTTCCCATGGCATACTCACGATTTAAAACCAAATGGAATCTAGAGTATAGGGGAGCCTAGTTTTGTTTGATGTGATCTTTTTTGCCTAAAAAAATCTCACGCATCTCCGACCGAAGCAGGTCGATAATTTCTTGTTCTTGACCCGTTTGGATCCCCTCGAGCAAAGGTGCAAGAATATGATCGGTTGAATTGATATGTTTTAATTCCATTTTTGTCTGAAAGGTGTTTTCCTGGGGCATATTGATATCTAACCAATGATAGTTGTCGAGAATGTACGAGGGTAGGAAATCGGTAATCGAATTTAGTTTGTAATCGTTGTATAGTTTTATACCGTTACGACTGCGGGTGAAACCGCGAATCCGGTAATCAATCACAGCAACGTCCGGTCGGATATTTTCTAGAATAAATTTCAACGCACGTAAGGGAGGAATTTTTCCGCAGGTGGAAACATCGATATCGATGCGAAAGTTTTGGATCCCATCAGTAGGACAGTTTTCCGGATAGGTGTGAGCAGTGACGTGGCTCTTATCAAGATGGGCGACGACTGCTTCTGCAATTGAAATTGCTTTTCTAGGGCTGGTTGGTGATTTTCCTTCTGCGATCATCATGGTGGCACTAGCGCCTTGTGGGGTGTAGTTTCGTTGAGCAATATTCAAAATGGTTGCACCGACTATTTCAGCAATATTGACTAGGAGATGGCGTAATTTTAGAGCATTAAAGCAGTCATCAATAAATTTGGTATATTGATTGTGTGCAACCCGTGCATAGCAAATCTTGTAAATGTTGAGGTTAAGAGTTTTAGCTAGATTGTTAAATTCAGAGAGTTGCAGTTTGTCCATGTAAAACTAGCTAGATTAACGGTTTATCCTTCTTTTACTTCGAAGTCGTGGGTAAGCTTAGCGGTTTTTCCGAGCATGATCGAGGCTGAGCAGAATTTTTCAGCTGATAGCTGAACGGCACGATCTACTGCTGATAATTTCAAATTCTTTCCGGTTACAACCAAATGGACATGGATCGCGCTAAAAACCTTTGGAATTGATTCGACCCGTTCGGCCGATATTTCAGCAGTACAATCTGTAATTGGGTGTCGTCCTTTTTGAAGGATGTGGACGACGTCAAATGCTGTGCATCCCCCCATTCCTAGTAACAACATTTCCATCGGTCGAACGCCGAGATTGCGGCCTCCATTTTCTGGCGGTCCGTCCATTACGACACTATGTCCACTTCCTGACTCACCAAGGAAGAGCGCGTTTTCAACCCATTTAATGCGAACTTTCATGATTTAATTGATTCCAAAAACATCGGATCAGCTTATCATATTTTTAATGGTGTGGTGTTTATAGGTTTGGGCTTGTAAATTTAGTCAAACTGCTACACTTAGGAAGTTGTTTTGGTCCTCAATAATTCTTTATGCCTTTGCTCAAACCCACTTCACTAATTGCAGACGATGCGATGGATGCACTGTTGCACTGTTGCCACAAAAGACGGTATTCCACCAAATCAGAAATTATCCGTCCTGGAGATAGCGGGGATACCCTCTACTATATCGTAGAGGGTTCTGTATCCATAAGTATGAAGGATCCTGACGGCCACGAAATTATTCTTACGTATTTAAACAAAGGTGATTTTATTGGGGAAGTTGGGGTTTTTCTCGGTGGTGAAACACGAGGTGTAACAGTTACAACCCGTCAGGATTGCTTGCTTGCGGAAATTAGTTACCAACGGTTTTCATTGGCAATTAAGGAAGAGTTGCGAGACTATGCGAGTGATTTGTTGTCCCGGCTTGGAAAACAGCTTTCGAATCGCCTGTTGTTGACCAGTCGCAAGCTTGGTCAATTGGCATTCCTGGATGTGACAGGCCGAATTGCGAGAACATTGATCGATTTGTGTAAGGAACCTGATGCGATGACCCACCCCGATGGCATGCAGATTCGCATTACCCGCCAAGAAATAGGCCGAATCGTGGGTTGTTCACGAGAGATGGCGGGTAGAGTACTTAAAGATTTGGAGCAGGAAGGACTCATTACAGCGAAGGGTAAGACGATCGTTGTTTACGGTACACGTTAGATCGAAGTTTTTGACCAGTTTTTTAGCGTGGGATTGTTTATGGTTCGTCTTATTCCAAAAACCGCGCCTTTTGGAGCTTTCCTGTGTCCCCGCTATTAATCCACTGAGAGCCTAATCTAAGCGGAAAATATTGGTGCTATTTCCCTTCTAAAACGACTAATTAGCACTAGGCGATTACCAGGGAGCTGTTTGAGAAAAGACCGATATGCTGGGCAAAATTGAGTTTGCCACTATTATGGGTGGTTTTCTCGAGCAGCCTCCTTATTTCAAGGGATTCTTCGGATCTAAGCACTCTATGGAATCGTTTTGCCATCTATATTCAGGGATACTATTCCACTTCCTTTTACATAAGTACATTCAGCTGTTTTGAAATTTTTATAGGGTTCTTCCCAGGTCAGCGTGACGGTAGTGATTCTGTCTCCCTTAGTTTGCGTTGGTGATCCCACCGGCGACCCGCTCGCATTTTGAATTGCGGCACCACAAACCTTCAATCCATATTGTGTCAATTGGTAACCTTGAAGTAGCAATGCTCCTTGTTCTTTCTCTTCGTTGCTTTTTCCTGTAAAGGCTATAACCGCAAAACCCACAACTATGACGAATACGAAGCCGACGAAAAACTGAATCAACGGAAGCTTAGTGTGTTCAGATTCTGACATTTTAAATTCTCCTTATGTTTGTTCAATAACAATTAACTATCAATTTTACGGTATTTTTTCTTAGTTTCACATATTTAGGAGTTTCTATAATACAAATATGCGGATCTCGCGTCTCGTTCTCAACCCATCTATGGCTGATTGTCGACCACAAAGCCCTCAACGTATCGTCACCATACTAAACAAACTATTTAGCCAATAAAAGATCTAAATTTAGTTTGGAAGGTTCAGGTTTTACTGGGCTTGTCGTGCGATTTCTTTTGCTGGCGGTAATAAAAAATACAGCCCACCGCGAGAAAAACCGCGATATAGGGTAAGTATGCACCCAGTTTGTCAGAGCTACTCTTATTTTCATCTTTAAATTTATATTTGGTTATAACGGCAATACTAGGATCTTTGAGGTCGATCATGAACAACTTTTCAGTTAACCCGTTAAATTGTATTTCACCCATATCATAACTAAGGTTTCTTCTCCATATTTCGACGGCTTCCAAATAAGATATCCTCAATCTGCTTAATTCCAATTGGGATTCAGGCGAGTTAACGACCGTAGTTAAAACACATGCCTAATTGCACGAAAAGTGTTTCGAACTCAATCTGATCATCCCAAAACAGTTATCAATTAAAAACACTACCATCGTAACAAGTATCATGATTTGATCAAAATCAATTTGCTAGAGGGGTGTTACAAGCACTCAAAAAAAGATGCTGAAATCAGCTACCAGCCCCTATTCTACTATGGGCGTCCATATATTTACCTAACATTTCTTAAGATGGCCTACTGTAAGTAGAAAAGCATTGACACTCGGTTATTGTGCTTATATAATCGGATTTATAAATGCTGCAGTGCAGCAATGCTGATCGATTTTTTTCGTCCACTTTTAAAGAGGAAGACTACAATGCAACAAAAATTCATAGATTTAATCAGTAATTTCAATGAAGTGACTGTCGGTACCACTAAGGAGTTAATGGAAGCGAATGCCCGTGCTTTTAAAAACTATTCCCAAAAACAGATGGAAATGATGAATGGATACACGGAGACGATCAAAAGACAGCTAGGTTCGGTGTCCGAAATCAAGGACGAAAAAGGCGTTCAGGACTACCTCAAAGCTCAAACAACTGAAATGCAAAAATCTGCTGAAACTTTCTACGAGTCTGCAAAAGAATCTATGGAAATGATCGCAGAAAACACAAAAGAAGTGAATGTGTTGATGAGAAAAGGAATGGACGCAGCCACTGCTACTCTGAAATCTGTTTCAGGAGAAAAAGGTTCCTAATCAGACAAAAGTTGTACTGTCTTCCTGGGATGGTACAGCTTCTATTTTAGTGACTGCATATCCGTATCGTCGTTTCGTTCTAGAGGTTTTTAACGGGGCAAAATCCTGGTTCTCCTCTTTATATAGCTTTTAATTGGAAAATATGGCTCACCAATTCCGTATTAATGTTCCTGAAAGGGGTAGGGTTACTATAGGAATGTGAAGAATGTGTTTTTCCAATATTTGCAAAGTACAGATTCTATTTAAGAATGTTAATCTAAGGTTTGACCTCCTTTGGCTTCGTAACCATTAGTGTTACGAGGCTTTTTTTGTTCGATGCTTGTAGGGGGACTTCTCCAATATCCAAAAATTCCTATTCATAATGAAGGTGAGCGCCTCCTGATGCTTGCTCTTGTCGGGGAAAGGGTAGAGTGTCGTTTGCAAAATAATAGTCGAATTATGGTGGGGGCTACTCCAGACTTTAAAAGAAAATAGTAAAAATATTATGGCTTTTAGCAACCCCAAAAAGCTTCGAGAAAGGTTTAGACAAGGTAAAAATATGTCCCTTATTAAAAATATATGGGGGCGTGAAGTGATCGATTCACGGGGCAACCCGACAGTACAAGTTGATGTCATTACCACGTCGGGGGTGAAAGGAACTGCATCGGTCCCATCGGGGGCATCGACCGGAGAACGTGAAGCGGTTGAGCTGCGCGATGGGGACCCTAATCGCTATCTTGGACAAGGCGTGTTGGAAGCCGTAAACAATGTCAATACAAAAATAAAAGATGCATTAATAGGTCATAATGTTACCGCCCAACAAGAGATCGACAATATTATGATCGATCTAGATGGCACTGGTACTAAAGCAAAATTAGGAGCAAATGCAGTATTGGGTGTTTCTATGGCTACTGCACATGCGGCGGCGAATGCACTGCAAATCCCACTATTCCGCTATTTAGGAGGCAACGGCCCTTTTAAATTGCCTGTGCCAATGATGAACATTATCAATGGTGGTGCGCATGCTGGTAACAATGTCGATTTTCAGGAATTTATGATATTGCCAGTCGGTGCTTCCAGTTTACGAGAGGCTGTGCGTTACGGTGCTGAAGTTTTCCACCACTTGAATACCGTATTGCGAAATCATGGGTTGAATACTGCGGTAGGTGATGAAGGCGGATTTGCCCCCGATTTAAAGTCTAACGAAGCAGCCATCGAAATCATTCTCGAAGCAATTGATGCGGCGGGGTTCACTGCGGGAGAAGATATCTTGTTGGGTTTAGACGTTGCCAGTTCTGAATTCTATGAGGATGGTCGATATTTTCTTGCCTCAGAAAATAAAAAACTGACTTCGTTCGAGTTTGCGGATTTGTTGGCGACTTGGGCTGAAAAGTACCCTATCATAAGCATCGAAGACGGAATGGATGAAAATGATTGGGGTGGGTGGTCGGTACTAACCGAGCGAATTGGAAAAAATGTTCAATTAGTGGGGGATGATTTGTTTGTAACGAATACCGCCATATTTCGGCAAGGCATTGAAAAAAATATTGCAAATTCTATACTTATCAAGGTCAACCAAATTGGTACTTTGACAGAAACGCTTGAGGCGATAGAAATGGCAAAACAAGCGAATTATACTGCAGTGATTTCACATCGTTCAGGTGAGACCGAAGATACTTCAATTGCTGATTTGGCGGTGGCAACATCGGCTGGACAAATCAAAACTGGCTCGCTTTCAAGATCTGATCGGATTGCCAAATATAATCGTCTTATGGTTATCGAAGAGATGCTTGGGGCGGAAGCAGTGTATCCAGGTCGAAAGGCGTTTTACAATCTCTAATTGACCAGATGGATTTTAGGTAATGCCATCGACTAGTGTTCTGTCAGAATTTGTCAGCGGCCGAATGCAGCGATAGAATGGCTATTGGCTGACTATTTTTTCAATTTCTCGAAAACAAGGATGCTTTTGAGCCTATCAGGTACTATTCACGGCACGACATGGTTTGTTGGGCTGAGGAGAAGTTTAATTGTATTTTTTTACTTTATTGGTATTTGCCTGCAGTTTTATGTATGGCCTTAGTGCGATTCTGTGTAAATACGGGTTGCAACAGGACACTGGTTTACGTTCCTATTCTCCGTTGTCAATCCTCAAGTTTTTGATCAAAAATAAGATCTGGCTTTTAGGCGTTATATTGAGTTTCGTGACCAACGTGGCGATTATCGAATTACAATCGATACTTGATGTTTCGGTGGTTTATCCAATACTGAATTTTTCTTATATCTTTGTTTTGCTGCTCGGCTATTTTATCTTGCGAGAATCTCTTAACTCGCAGCAATGGTGGGGTGTATTACTCGTTACTCTTGGGACGCTGTTAATTATTTTTATCGATTCGCCCTCGACTGGAGAAGGAACCGATACCCAAGTTTTGGTTTCAATTAGTTTGATATCCGTTCTAGGTATTGGGGCCATTGTTTATACTGTTTATAAGCAAAAGGTCGAAAATTATGAAATTGCTTACGCCATATGTACCGGCATTTCGCTTGGGAATGTTGAAACGTACGTTAAGGCAAATACTAATCTTGTCATCACTGACTTGGGTCACTTTTCTATTTTTTCCTTAGATAGTGTGCTGTATTTTTTCAGCTTGTGGCCGTTCTTTATCCTGATTTTTTTTGGTGTGGTAGGTTGGATTTGCATGCAAATTACCTATTCGCATGGCAACGTTTCGATTACTGTGCCGTTATTCGCTGTCATTCAAAGTGTGTTTACCCTTTCGTTTGGGTTTCTGGTGTTTGGAGAATACTTTGGTTTTCAAAAAATTATTGGCGTGTTGACGATCCTATCTGGTGTTATGGTCGTAATATTCTCTTCTGTGAATGTGCCAGAAGCAGAAACTGCTTGAGTCAAATGTTGTCGGTGATACGGTATCAAGTCAATAAGCGAAAGATGCGTACCCCTTAGTAGTTTTCTTTATCCTAGTAACTCAGTCTCTTCACGTAAATGCCGTATCTCTGAAAATAGGTAATGTAAGTTCATGGATTCTTGGTGTTGCAATTTGTTTGTTGGTCCTTTGAGGATAAATCGGGCGTCTTGAGTGTGGGGTGAAGTATAGGCCTTTGCACCATAATAAATAGTGAGTTACTAGAAAAAGAGTATTGGATTTTAGCGATAAAAACAGGAGAAGGTTACCCAAATTGGTTATCATTTTCGTTTAATATGACCAACATTCACCATAATCGACAGAAAAATCTGGATCTATCAAACGTGGCCTAACTTCGATCCTTCTTCCTAGGCAATCCCCTGCTTTGTTAGCCCCGGGTTTCGAAAGAATTTGAAGTACAACTAGGCCAATTCATGGCATAATCCATCGCTTTGTATATTTATCCTTCGTTTCCATGGAATTTTATTTAGCGGGTATTATTATCGGCTTAGTATTGATAGTTTTTGCTGCTGATCAATTTGTTGTTGGAGCAGTGGCGATCGCTCGTAATTTAGGAATATCCCCATTGGTTATCGGTCTTACGATAGTCGGGCTTGGTACTTCGGCGCCCGAGATGTTGGTTTCTGGAATCGCTTCCTGGCAGGGTAATACGGGATTGGCAGTGGGTAACGCTTTGGGTTCAAATATTGCCAATATAGGATTAATATTGGGTGTTACAGCAATTCTAGCCCCGGTTACGGTTCATTCCAAAGTATTGAAACGGGAACTCCCTGTTCTATTAGGGGTATCTGTGGTGTGTTTTTTCCTAGGATCAGTACGGGGGCTCAATTTTGTTGATAGTGGGTTGATGATTTCTGGATTGGGTATATTCTTGTTTTGGCTGGTGAAATCGGCAAAAAGCGTACCGAGTTCTGACCCATTTAATGAGGCAATAGAACATGAGTTGCCTAAGAGCCTGCCGCTTGGCAAGGCATTTTTCTGGTTTGTTATTGGTTTGTTGGGGCTAATCCTTAGCTCTCGTCTTTTGGTCTGGGCGGCCGTGCATATTGCACAATCGTTCGGTGTCAGTGATCTTCTAATCGGGTTGACTATTGTTGCGCTAGGAACAAGTCTCCCAGAACTCGCAGCATCAATTTCATGCATACTCAAAGGTGAGGACGACCTTGTGCTCGGTAATATTATTGGTTCGAATATGTATAATCTTCTGGCTGTATATCCGTTACCTGGAATATTTTATCCGGGTCCGTTAGCGTCGGAGGTTCTGACTCGTGATTTTCCCTGGATGTTGGGATTTACTGTTGCGTTATGTGTTTTTGGTTTCAATCGGTATGGACACGGTTCAATAAGTCGGTTACAGGGTGGTGGGCTACTTATCGCTTTTTGTGTATATCAATTATTGATTATTTCGGGTGGCCAATGACGACAACCTTAAATAGAAACGAAGTGCCAAATTTCAGACGGCTTGGTTTGGAAGTTATCCAAATTGAATTGGCGGCCATTTCTGCGTTGGCTGTGCGTGTAGACCAAAAATTCGAGCAAGCTTGTCAATTTATGTTGCGTTGTAGTGGAAGGGTTGTAGTGACAGGAATGGGGAAGTCGGGACATGTCGCTGGAAAAATTGCTGCAACGCTCGCAAGTACTGGTACCCCGGCTTTTTTCGTTCATCCAGGAGAGGCGAGTCATGGTGATTTGGGTATGATTACCGTTCCTGATGTGGTGCTGGCACTTTCAAACTCGGGTGAAACCGAGGAAATCCTGACTATTTTGCCAATTATCAAGCGTCTAGGTGTTCCTCTGATTTCTATGACTGGTCGGCCGAATTCGACTTTGGCGAAACAAGCTTCGGTGCATATTGATGTTAGCGTTGAGAAAGAAGCCTGTTCCTTAGGGCTCGCGCCAACATCAAGCACTACAGCTGCGCTGGTCATGGGGGATGCTTTAGCTGTTTCGTTGCTCGATGCCCGCGGTTTTTCCCGGGACGATTTTGCGCTTTCCCATCCGGCGGGCAGTCTTGGGAAACGATTATTGCTGAAGGTGAATGATGTTATGCATAGAGAAAATGATGTCCCTTGGGTATCGGAATCCGCTGTAATAAGCGAAGCATTATTGGAAATGACCGAAAAAAAAATGGGAATGACTGCAGTTGTGGATCGTAATAATCGGGTTCAAGGTATATTTACGGACGGTGATTTAAGGCGTATGTTCACAAAGGATCACGATATCCACACCACACCAATTACCGTGGTGATGACATTAGGGTGCACCACTATTGATAGAGAGGTTTTGGCGGCGGAAGCGGTGAATATTATGGACTCAAAAAAAATAAACGCGCTTTTGGTGGTCGATAAAGGTGGTCGTCTCATTGGTGCTTTAAATATGCATGATTTACTCAGGGCGGGTATTATTTGATGACCGAAGTGATGGAAAAAGCAAAACAAATTCGCTTGGTTATTTTTGATGTCGATGGCGTATTGACCGATGGAAAATTGTATTTTGATTATAAAGGGCGTGAACTCAAGTGCTTTCATGCCCGCGATGGACAGGGTGTGAAGCTGTTACGTCAAAGTGGTGTAGAAGTGGCCATTATCTCCGCACGTTGTTCTGAATCTGTTGCTATGAGGATGAAGGATCTGGGAATTGGTTATGTTTATCAGGGGCAGGAAGATAAGGTTGCCGCTCTGGAAGAGTTATGTGTGAAATTAGCGATTTCTCCAAAACAGGTCGCACACGTTGGAGATGATCTTCTAGATTTACCGGTTATGCTGCGCGTCGGGCTATCTATAGCTGTGAACGATGCGAACTTTGCGGTGCGGGAACGCGCTCGGTGGGTGACTGAAAAGGATGGAGGTGAGGGCGCTGTGAGGGAGGTTTGTGATTTCATTATGCGAGCGCAGAATAATATGGATAATGCTATAGACGCATTTCTTTAGTTTTCTTCGTTGATTATCGAATGACTCTTGGATTTCGTGCTTACATAGTCATGGTATTAGTGGCTTTGAGTAGTTTTTGGCTTTCCAGATTATTTTCTATTAGTCAGGATTCTTTGGGTGTGCCCAACGGTGGCGGAATTGATTATTACGTTAATCATTTTGAAATGACTGTTACCGATGATAAAGGTTTTCAGAAGCATCGGTTGAAAGCGAATTCGATGGTGCATTTCGGCGAGAAGGATACTACTGAATTGGAAAAGCCGGTTGTAACCCTTTTAAATCCAGACAGGCCGCCTTGGATCATGCGTTCGGATACGGGGATTGTTTCGTCTGACGGAGCAAAGATATTTTTTGGGGGTAATGTATTTGTTGATAGAGAGGGTACCAAATTTGTTAGACCGGTGAGTATAGTAACTAAAAACATTTGGATGGAACCCGAACGAAAATTCGCGGAAACCAAGGAGTGGGTGGATATCCATAGTCTATCTGAAAACATCAGTGGCGTTGGAATGCGTGTATTTTTCTCTCATCCTATTCGTTTAACATTGCTTGCTGAAGTTCGAGGGAAATATGAAGGTTTTTAATATCTTTTTTATTCTGGTTTGTATCGTATTATTTGCAGCGAAAGCCTGGTCCCTGAATACCGATGCGCAACAACCTATTTATATTGAATCTGATGCTGCCACCTATGATGAAAAAAAAGGCGAAAGTGTATATACAGGGCGTGTGCAAGTTAAACAAGGAAGCATGCAAATGAATGCGGATCGACTTGTTATTCACATGAACGAAAAAACGAAAAAGAGGGTGAATAAAATGATTGCGACGGGTAACCCTGTTCGATTTAAGCAAAAACCGTCTGATGATAAGGAGGAGATTCGCGGCAGATCCCTGCGTGCTGAGTATTACGCCGGTGAAGGTAAATTGATATTGCTGGAAAAAGCCAAAATTGTACAGGGAAAGAATACCTATACCAGCGAACAGATTGAGTATGATACCAAGAATTCGATTGTCAAAGCGGGTGCAAAAAACTCGAACAAAAAACGAGTTCATGTAACGTTGCACCCTAAAAAGTGACTGTCCCGGTTTCTTGTCTCTCGGCGGCTAATATAGCCAAAAAGTACAATGGACGAAATGTAGTCGACGATGTGTCTCTACACGTTAATGGTGGAGAAATTGTTGGATTATTAGGGCCAAATGGGGCTGGGAAAACCACGATATTCTATATGATTGTTGGGTTAGTTGGTCCCGATCATGGGAAAGTCTGTGTGGATCAGTTCTCAATAACCAAAATGCCGATGCATGCGCGTACTCGATTCGGGCTTGGTTATCTTCCTCAAGAGCCGTCTGTGTTCAGAAAGCTGACGGTGGCGGACAATATTCGGGCGGTTCTTGAAATTAGGGCTGATCTCAGTGCGGGTCAAAGTGAGATATTGATTGACGAGTTATTGCAGGAATTCAATATCGCTCATCTGAGAGATCAGTCTGCAATAGGGCTCTCCGGTGGTGAAAGGCGTCGTTTAGAAATTGCTCGGACGCTGGCTATGGAACCGAAATTTATACTGCTTGATGAGCCTTTTGCTGGGGTGGATCCGATTTCAATTCTCGATATTCAAAATGTAATTCATCACCTCCGTGACCGTGGCATCGGTGTATTAATTACCGAACATAACGTCAGGGAAACCTTGGGGATTTGTGATAGAGCGTACATCGTTAACGAAGGAAAAGTTATAGCGGAAGGGGGTCCCGATGAAATTTTGAACGACAGTGAGGTTAGAAAAGTCTATCTAGGAGAGGGGTTTGATATGTAACATCAATCTTTTTAAAAAATACTCAAGAAGTTGTACGAATCTCCCACCCGGAGCTGAATGAGCTAAAATAACTAATAATGTTCGCAAAAAAAGGAAAAAAATGACGCTCTGTTGAGGTCATGAGAATTGAAGCGATGAAACAAACTCTACAGCTCAAATTAGGCCAACATCTAACGATGACGCCCCAGTTGCAACAAGCCATACGGCTGTTGCAGTTGTCGACTCTCGATCTTCAGCAGGAAATTCAAGAAGCGCTTGATTCCAATATGATGTTGGAGCCTACAGATGATGACGCCCCCACTATAGATGATGCATCGCAGCCTGCAAATGACCCAGTGGAAAAAGGCGGGGATTTGGGGGAGGCGAATGACATAAATGGCGAAGAAATAAACAGTACAGGATCCCAAACTGAAATACCTGATGAGCTTCCCGTGGATACCTCATGGGAGGACGTGTACGACAATGTGCAGGTTTCGACTTCAACGCTACCTGTATCGGAACAGTCTGATTTTGAATTCCAAAGACCTATTTCACAGACACTTAGACAGCATTTATTGTCGCAGATAGAGATGGAGCGTTTTTCCGATCAGGATTCGGCGATCGCGGTGGCAATTGTAGATTCAATCAACGATCATGGTTACCTATCATCGTCGATTTCTGATATCCACCAGGGATTGTTAAGTCAGTTGGAGGATCTAGAATTTGACGAAGTTGAAGCAGTTTTGCATCGCGTGCAAAATTTCGATCCCTCTGGAGTTGGGGCAGTGGATTTGGTAGATTGTCTATTGATTCAGCTTAATAATTTACCTGATGAGACGCCATGGAAACAGGAGGCGTGTAGTTTGGTCAGTGACTCGCTGGAACATTTGGCGGCTCAGAATCAAATGAGATTGAAACGCGACCTTGGCTTGTCCGATGAGGACTTGGCTTTGGTTGTCTCGCTGATTCGTTCTTTGGATCCACGTCCTGGGACTCGAATTGAAAACAGCGATTCCCAATACGTGACGCCAGATGTTTTCGTAACAAAAAAAAATGGAAGTTGGCGGGTTTCGTTAAACCCGGATACTGCCCCAAAATTGCGGGTCAATCCATTTTATTCGGGGTTAATCAAGCGTGCCGATAATAGTGCGGACAACACTTGTATGAAAAATCACTTGCAAGAGGCCAAATGGTTTTTAAAAAGTCTACAAAGTCGAAGTGAAACTGTGCTAAAAGTTGCTAATTGTATAGTGGAGCATCAATTTGAGTTTCTGGAATCTGGCCCTATCGCTATGAAACCGTTAGTGTTACGAGAAATTGCCGAAGTTGTTGAAATGCATGAGTCGACCATTTCTAGGGTTACCACCCAGAAATACATGCATACTCCTAATGGAATTTTTGAATTTAAATATTTTTTCTCCAGCCATGTTTCTACCGAGGCGGGAGGGGAGTGTTCTTCAATAGCCATTAGGGCGTTTATTCAGGAGTTAATCGAGAGTGAAAACATTGCCAAACCTTTAAGTGATAATAAGATCTCAGCTTTATTAAAATCAAAGGGTATTAATGTTGCGCGGAGGACAATTGCAAAATACCGCGAGGTTATGTCGATTCCGCCTTCCAACCAGAGAAAACGCGTTTTATGAAGCGTGTGATTCCGCTAGTTTATAAATGCATTAGAATTAGGAGGAGATATGCAAATAAGTGTAACTGGACGTCATCTAGATATTACCAATGCCTTGAAACAATATGTTGAATCAAAGTTTGAGAAGCTTGAACGCCATTTTGACCATGTTACCGATGTTCATGTGATATTGGGTGTTGAAAAGATTACCCAAAAAGCAGAAGCTACTGTCCAAATCAGTGGTGCAAAGTTGTTTGCTGAAGATCACAAAGAAGATATGTATGCAGCCATAGATGGTCTGATCGATAAATTGGACCGTCAGGTACGAAGACACAAGGATAAAGTAACCAACCATAGGTGATTTCGCGTCGAGTCATTAGGTTTGGTGCTTTGGTAGGTCCATGCAGTTGATAACCCAATAAACTAAATCCAGGCAGATCTTTTTTTAACTAAACCGATGAAATTAATTATTGTCAGCGGGCTATCTGGATCCGGTAAAAGTATCGCATTAGAAACTTTGGAAGATAGTGGTTACTATTGTATCGACAATTTGCCAGTAACTTTGCTGGAAGAATTTATCAAAGAAGCGGTAAGCGATAGGCAGCGTTCTTATGAGAACGCTGCGGTCAGTATAGATTCCCGCAACAAAATCAATAGTCTGAATCAATTTCAAAAAACCCGTGAGTTAATTGAAACACTAGGAATTGAGTGCGAAATTCTTTTTCTTCAGGCTGAAAACGAAACGTTGATTAAACGGTTTAGTGAAACACGTCGCAAACATCCTCTTACAGACCGAGAACATACATTAAGTGAGGCGATAAAACTTGAGCGGGAACTGCTTTTAAATGTCTCGAAACATGCGGGTGTTCTAATTGATACAACACGGACTAATATCCATCAGCTAAGGGAATTGGTCCGAGTCCGAGTGGGGATAAAAAGACAGCAATCGCTATCACTATTTTTTCAGTCTTTCGGATTTAAACATGGTATTCCGATGGATGCGGATTTTGTTTTTGATGCGCGTTGTTTGCCGAATCCACATTGGCAGCCTTCGTTACGGAGTTTGACAGGACAAGATCAGGCGGTCGTCGACTTTTTGGTGGATGCGCCGGAAGTTGGTGAATACATGGGTGATATGGACAATTATCTGCATCGGTGGATCCCTCGGTTTGAAGCCGAAAATCGAAGTTATTTAACCATAGCTGTGGGTTGTACCGGAGGTCAGCATCGTTCGGTTTATCTGGTTGAAAATTTAGCCCGTAAATTTTCTCCATCTTCGTACAATATTTTAGTTGGGCATAGGGAACTGGCCTAGGAGGCTGTCCGAGAATAGATTAATCTGTCGCAGTCATGCCTGATTTTCTGAATTAATTAGTCTACAGACCTCGTTTTACACAAATGACGGGTCAAAGCATGGGATTTGCAAAATTACAGAGAACAGTAAATGTCGATTGACCGATAGCATGCGACGCCCCGCCCCGCTTCTACTGAAAGCAGATATTCCTCTCGATTGGAAAGTTAATGGCCACAACTGCTCAAGAAGATCATTCTGAACACCGTCTCGAGGAGCTTGCCGAAAAGCTAGAAAGCGGTGCTTTATTCCAGGTTGGTGGGATGATTAATGCCCTTTGCCCTGCTGAAATTTCTTATGTACTAGAAGCATTACGCCCCGTCGATAGAAAAATAGTTTGGCGTCTGGTGGATCCGGAGTTGGCCGGAGAGATATTGGTTGAACTCAATGACGAAGTACGGAGTGGATTGATTGAGGCTACGGATATTCAGGATTTGGTTAATGCTGCAGAGACGATGGAAGCAGATGATCTCGCTGATATCTTAGATGACTTACCTGATGTTGTATTGAATGAAGTGTTACGGTCCATGGGGAATCAGGACCGTCAACGGCTAGAAACCGTGCTGTGTTTTGATGACGATAGCGCTGGTGGGTTAATGAACGTGGACGCCGTGACTGTCAGATCCGATGTCAGCCTTGACGTTGTTCTAAGATATTTACGATTGCGTGGTGAAATTCCTAATCAGACAGATAGTTTGTTCGTGGTCGATCGAAATGATGTGTATTTGGGTGTTTTGTCTTTGTCAGTTTTATTGACCGGTGAAGTTGATAAAACCGTAAAAGAGTTGATGGCGACTAATGTAGAAGCGATTCCAGTTAGTTTTTCGGCTAATGAAGTTGCGATATTGTTTGAGCAGCGTGATTTGATTTCAGCGCCAGTTGTCGATCAGAATGAAAAATTGGTGGGTCGGATTACAATCGATGATGTGGTTGATGTTATTCGTGACGAAGCTGATCATTCACTGATGAGTATGGCCGGTTTGGACGAGGAGCAGGATATGTTTGCACCGGTAATCCTAAGCACAAAACGCCGTGCGGTTTGGTTGGGTGTAAATTTACTAACGGCGTTGCTTGCATCGTGGGTGATTGGAATGTACGAAGCCACCATCGAGAAGGTGGTTGCATTGGCAGTTTTGATGCCCATTGTAGCGAGTATGGGCGGTATAGCCGGAAGTCAAACCCTAACTCTGGTTATTCGGGGCTTGGCGCTTCGTCAGATAGGAAAAACCAATGCGACTATTTTACTAGCAAAGGAGTTGTCGGTCGGTGTTTTGAATGGACTTATTTGGGCGGTTGTTGTCGCCCTGATTGCTATATTTTGGTTTGATAATAGGTCTATCGCGTTATTAATTGGCGTGGCGTTGTTGATCAATTTGGTGTGTGCTGCCTTTGCTGGAGCGGTTATTCCATTGTTGTTGCACTATTTTAAAATCGATCCAGCGTTAGCTGGAGGGGTGCTTTTGACCACGATAACCGATGTCATCGGTTTTTGGGTATTCTTAGGATTTGCTGCGGCATATTTGGTCTAGGACATAACTGGTTAAAAGCCCGGGGTTATAACTCTATTTAATCTTAGAGCTAGTCGTAGTTGAAACCCGAGATCGACCAATTCTCATAATCGATTTCGTCGCCTCCAGTGTATTTGATTGTGCAAATATACTGCTTTTTCAAAGGGCCCTGTTCCGATACCGGGACATCAACGTGGGATTTAATAACATAGGTGTACCCTCCCAATCCCCATGCTTGGTAGTCTTTATCAGAAAACGTGTCTGCGTCTCCAAGCTCGTAGTTTTCGCTGAGGTAACGGTTGCAGTGGATCAAGGCAAAATTTGTTTTCTCGTTGATTACACCGTCGAGTTGGGCCACGTCATCGGTATTTTCAAAAAATAAATCTGAATTCGCGACGTTTTCTACTGTGGGCAATACCACGGTATTTTGAAACACGTAGAGTGCTGTGACAAAAAGAATAAACAAAATAATCGAAACAGTCTTTTTTTGAATGGCCATAATTTTAACCATAAGAAGTTTGAGTCCTTGGATTGTGTGAAAGGCGTCTAATTTATAGTGGATAATCAAATTGGAACGATACGAACATTTGAGTTATCTATGAGCACCGGTTTGTAGGCGAAGTATAAAACTGGGAGGTATAAAGTGCTTTTTACAAGAAATATTATATCCTCCAAATCTTTTAATTCAAAGTTTACCAACTTAATAGGACGATGCGTTTTTGTAAGCCCACCGTTGATAGGGTAAAGGGAGCCATCAAATTTTACAATACATTCACAGAATAAATTTTGGCTCTTATTGAGCGTTGAACAAAAACTACTTAATGTTCCTCAATCTCAAAACATTGGTATTTTTTTACGATTAGAACAAAACGAGGCAAATTTAGTTGACACCCAAAGACGAGGTGGTAAACTCCCTTCTATCCTAAGGGACAGTAGGAGTGTAGGGTGCCCTATTTGGGCACAATACGATAATGGATTCGTCCCAAGCGAGATGCTTGGATTCTAAAAACTAATAGGAGGTAATACCATGGCTGCAACATCAGCAAGTGTTACGACCGCAGTGGCAGGTGAAAGACCTTTACTGGATTCTAAAAACCTGATCTTTGCGTTAGTAATTTATAATGTTTTCTATATGTATGTACGCTGGTACGAAGGCGTTTTTGGCTGGTCTGCCGGTCTTGACGCATTTGCACCGGAATTTGATACATATTGGATGACAATTTTAAAGGTCGAAGTTCCATTGGAATTTGTTTGTGCTATTTCGATCGCTGCATGGATGTGGAAAACACGTACTCGTGATTTTGCTGCGGTAAGCAAACGTGAAATTCTTCGTCGCCATTTCCACCATCTAGTATGGTTGGTTGCTTACGCTGAAGCTATTTACTGGGGTGCAAGCTACTACACAGAGCAAGATGGTACTTGGCATCAAACGATCGTTCGTGATACCGACTTCACGCCAAGTCATTGCATCGAGTTCTACATGACCTACCCGATTTATATCATTACTGGTATCGGCGCATTCATGTATTCATATACCCGCATTCCTTTCTTTAACAAAGCTGTATCATTACCTTATATGTTGGTTGTGATCGGTCCGTTCATGATCTTCCCTAATGTTGGGTTGAACGAATGGGGACACACTTTCTGGTGGATGGAAGAACTTTTTGTTGCTCCGCTCCATTACGGATTTGTATTCTTTGGATGGTTTGCATTGGGTATCTTGGGTCTTTTCCGCCATATTTTTGAAGACTTAAGTGACTTGATTGGTAAAGACGTTTGCCCTGACGTTTAATTCAAGGGTTAGTGTTGTATTAGGATTTAGAATCCGCTAGTGATGGACCAGTAGGAATTTATTGCCCTGGCTCCGAATTTTTTCGGGCCAGGGTGGTGTCCTGGCGCGGATATAACACAAATAATTAGTATTTGGAGGTAAGTGATGAGCTCAACTCAATCTGCTGTTACATCTCATGCAGAAGCGGTTCAGGTATCAAGAACAATTGATTATCTGGGCCTATTTGTCCTATTTTGGGTAATATTAGGTGGTTTCCACGTTCACGCCATGTTGACCATGGGTGACTGGGATTTTTGGTCGGACTGGAAAGACAGACGTCTGTGGGTAACCGTTACGCCAATTATGTGCGTAACATTTCCTGCTGCTGTTCAAGCAATCATTTGGGAGCATTTTCGTCTTCCTTTTGGTGCGACAGTTTCTCTGCTTGGCCTAATCCTGGGCGAATGGATTAACCGTTACTTCAACTTTTGGGGATGGACCTATTTCCCAATCAACTTTGTATTCCCTGCCACCATGATTCCAGGTGCGATTGCGCTGGATGTCGTTCTGTTATGTACTAACAGCTATATGGCAACCGCTATTTTCGGTGCGACTGCATGGGGATTATTATTCTACCCTGGCAACTGGCCTCTGATTGCACCATTGCATATGCCTGTTGAATACCACGGTATGTTAATGTCAATCGCAGATATTTCTGGTTACCACTATGTACGTACTGGTACACCTGAATACATCAGAATGATTGAAAAAGGCACCTTGAGAACTTTCGGTAAGGACGTTGCGCCTGTATCGGCCTTCTTCTCAGCGTTTGTTTGTATCTTGATTTATTTCATCTGGCACTTCATCGGAAGATGGTTTGGTACCACGAAATTCTTACAACAAACATAATTTAGAAGGTTATTGAAAGGATGCAAAGCCAGTTATCGACGCGTTTTTCGTCTGACTGGCGTTCAAAAAAGGATTACGAAAATCAAAAAATAAAGTTCTCGAAATGAGGAGGATATATGAAAACAATAGATAAGATCGGAAAATGGTCTTTTCTGGGGCTGGTGCTTGTTCTATTAACCAGTCTTGGCGCGACCAGTGCCTTTGCGCACGGTGAAAAATCGCAAGCGGCTTTCATGCGGATGCGTACGATTATTTGGTACGATTTAACATGGACCAAAGATTCGGTAACAGTCAATGAAACCGTTGAGATTAAAGGGAAGTTCCATGTGTTTGCTGGATGGCCTGAAACGGTTCGTATCCCAGAAATTGCGTTCTTAAACATCGGTATCCCAGGTCCTGTATTTATCCGTCAGGAATCTTATATTGGTGATCAACTGGTACCACGTTCGGCAACTTTGGGATTAGGTAAAGATTACGCTTTCCGTGTTGTCTTGAAGGCACGCCGTCCTGGTGATTGGCATGTTCACACTATGATGAATATCAATGGCGGTGGACCTGTTATTGGCCCTGGTAAGTGGATCTCGATTACTGGATCTATGGGTAACTTCAAAAATGAAGTCACTACCTTAACCGGTAAAACTGTTGATATGGAAACACTTGGTGAAGCTGGTATCTGGAGCTGGCATGCTATTTGGTTTGCTGTTGGTATCGCTTGGATGGTTTACTGGTGTAAAGGTCCTGTATTCCTGCCACGCTTTATGATGTGCCAGGCTGGACGTGCGAAAGAGCTGATCAGCACTAAAGATAAGCAAGTTGGATTGGGTTTCTTGGCTGCTACGTTTGTAATTACCTTATTCGGGTATAGCAACGCAAACAGCAGCTATCCGATTACTATTCCGTTGCAGGGTGGTTTGATTAGACAGATCGATTCGCTTGACGGTGAGGAAGGCGACGTTCATATCAAATTGCTTGATGCGAGCTATCGTGTTCCAGGTCGTGCGATGAAAATGACTTTCTCTGCGCATAATGGTTCCAGCGAAGCCGTTCAATTGGCTGAATTCCAAGCTGGTGCGATCCGATTCCTCGATGGTGCGGTTCATGAAGATGAAACTCGTTATCCTGAGAATCTACTTGCACCTAATGGATTAACTGTCGACGATAATTCTCCGCTTCAACCGGATGAAACTCGCACATACACCATGACAGCAAGTGATGCAGCATGGGAAATTGAGCGTATGGCTGATATTATTTACGATCCAGATAGCCGTTTCGGTGGCTTGTTGTTCTTCGTGAATGCTGAAGGTCGTCGCTACAGACAGTCCATACAAGGACCACTTATCCCTGTCTTTATGTAAAGACGAGATACGTATAACTATAATTAAAAGTTAAAATATCTTAAAGCCCCAAATCTTGGATTTGGGGCTTTTTTTATGTCTATAGAAAAGTGGATCCAGATGAAAGCTTTGTTTATTTGTGGATCGATGAACCAAACGAGTATGATGCACGAAATCTCAAAATATTTACCAAAATTTGAGATTCATTTTTCTCCCTACTACTGCGATGGTTTTGAAAAATTTTGGTTGAATCGCGGTATCCTTGAGTTCACGGTTATGGGGGGCGAGTTTTTTAGAAAAACACTGAACTATCTAAAGTCAAATTCCCTTTCGATCGATTATGAGGGAAAAAAAGGTCCATACGATTTAGTTGTAACATGTAGCGATTTAATAATTCCAAAGAATATTCTAGGGTCAAAAATCGTATTAGTTCAGGAAGGGATGACCGACCCTGAAACCCTTTTATATTATTTTGTAAAATATCTTCGGTTACCTCGATGGATAGCTTCTACTTCTACAACTGGATTATCAAATCTTTACAATGTATTTTGCGTAGCGTCGCAAGGATATCGTGATTTTTTCATAAATAAAGGTGTTACACCTGAAAAGATTCGAGTCACGGGAATTCCAAATTTCGATGACTGTGTCTCATTTAAAGAAAATAATTTTCCTTTTAGAGACTTTGTTTTAGTTGCAACATCGGATCGAAGAGAGATTTATCGTTACGAAAATAGGCGAAAATTTATTAAGAAAGCTAATAAGATTGCAAATGGAAGGCAAATGATATTTAAGTTTCACCCAAATGAAAACATTAGCCGAGCCCTTCGGGAGGTTAAAAAGTATTCTCCCGGGGCATTAACATATTCGCAGGCAAATACGGATCATTTAATTGCTAATTGTGAAACGTTGATCACACGATTTTCTTCGGTTGCTTTTGTAGGGGTAGCATTAGGCAAAGAAGTATATTCAGACATAAGAAAAGAAGACTTACAAACCCTCTTGCCGATTCAGAATGGTGGTCGCTCCGCCTATAATATTGCCCAGGAATGTCTAGAGTTGTTTGATTAAAATTTACTAATAAGTTTAAATAACCAGGGAATTTGTTTTTCATGGGGAACTCACCCAGAATATTAAAGCACAGGAACAAAAATCTAATCGTAATTCAAGCGCGCATGGCTTCCACTCGTCTTCCTGGAAAGGTATTGATGGATATCCTAGGGAAACCGTTATTATTACGTATGGTTGAACGTGTTTCAAAAGTTAAAACAAAAGCAAGAATCGTTGTAGCGACCACGACGGAAAAAATTGACAATAAAATAGCAAAGATTTGTAGATCTGAGGGAATAGAGGTATTTCGAGGTCATTCTACTGATTTGTTGGATCGACATTACCAAGCGGCAGTGTTTTATGGTGCGGATAATATAGCCAAAATACCCTCAGACTGTCCTTTGATTGACCCCGTCATTATTGATAAAGTTTTTGGGGAGTTTGAGCGGACACGTTGTGATTATGCTAGTAATCTCCACCCGGCTAGTTACCCTGATGGCAATGATGTAGAAGTCATGAACTCAAGATGTTTGAAAAAAACCTGGGAACTTGCGAATACGCCGATGGAGCGTGAACATACTACGCCTTTTATCTGGGATCGTCCTGGACGTTTCAAGATCAAAAATGTTTCCTGCGAGAACGATAGGAGTAATAGTCAAAATGACTACTCTATGTCGCATCGGTGGACAATTGATTACTTAGAAGATTATCTATTGATCCAGAAAATATTTGAATCACTTTATTCGAATAATTCCGATTTTGGGTGGAAAGATATTTTGAGATATTTAGATACTAATTTAAGCGTTAAAAAAATCAACGAAAAATATGTAGGTGTTAATTGGTACAGGAATTTTTTGGGCGAGCTACATTCAATATCTGTAAATCAAACCAAAATGATTTAAGCAGCTTAATAATGGAATCGAAAGTAATTACAATACTTCTTTGAACAAAGCCGAAAAATAAAAATGACAAATAGTGTTTTTGATAAAAAGGATTTTCCAAATATTAAAAATTCAAATAAGATTTGGGAGCGCTCGCTTGGATTGATTCCTAATGGGACGCAAACACTTGCGAAAGGCCCTAGTCAATTCTCAGAGGGTGTCGCACCGAAATATCTCGCTAAAGGGAAAGGTGCAAAAGTAGTCGATGTAGACGGCAACGAATATGTTGATTACAACATGGGGATAGGCCCGATTATATTGGGTTATTGCCACGAAAAGATAGACCAAGCAATTCGACTTCAGCTCGAAAAAGGGATTAGCTTTTCACTTATGCATCCGTTAGAAGTAGAACTTGCAGAATTGATGCGGGATAGTATACCAAATGCAGAGGCGATTCGTTTTTCTAAGACAGGCTGTGATGTGACGAGTGCGGCCGTTCGGTTG
Source organism: uncultured Methylococcales bacterium (assembly GCA_964653275.1). Taxonomy (GTDB): domain Bacteria; phylum Pseudomonadota; class Gammaproteobacteria; order Methylococcales. The sequence goes on along the minus strand of CAZZET010000002.1, from coordinate 28,177 downwards.
GCGCGGGCTTTTACGAGTAGAGATAAAGTTTTGTGCTGCGGGTACCATGGTTGGCATGATTGGTACATATCGGTTACTAGCCGAAATGCTGGTATACCGAAGTCGACCTTAGATCTAACCGATACTTTCAAATATAATCAAATCGAAACGGTCTTAAAGCGGTTGGATAGTGATACTGCATGTGTAATCTTGGAACCTTTGTCGTTTGAAAAAGAAAAAGATGGGTTTTTAGCCAAGCTAAAAGATATTTGTGAATCCAATGGAACCTTATTAATTTTTGATGAAATGTGGACCGGTTTTCGGTGTGCGGTAGGTGGCGCTCAGGAATTTACAGGAGTACGCTCTGACCTCAATCTATTCTCTAAGGCGATGGCCAACGGGATGCCTATTTCGGCCATAACAGGTCGGAAAGACGTGATGGAATTATTAGAGGATGAAGTTTTCTTTTTCACAACATTTGGTGGTGAAACCCTATCATTAGCTGCATCAATCGCATGCATTAAATTTATTCGCGAAAACAGTGTCTTGCAACATATCCATCAGCTTGGGAAAGTATTGACTGAAGGGGTGGAAAAGATTTTAATGGAATTATCGATTGATTTTGTCAATATTGCCGGCTATCCCTTCAGGACGATTTTAAATTTCAAATCCTGCGGAAATGATTCATTTGCAATGAAAACATTAGTCCAGCAAGAATTAATTCGGCGAGGGATTCTTTGGAGCGGATTTCACAATTTGTGTTACGCACACCGTTTGGAAGATATAGAACTCTTGCTAGGGGCTTATAAAGAGATTTTTCCGTTGCTTAAAGAAGCCGTGGATAGCGGAAATATCAATGCCTACCTTAAGGGAAAGACTATCCAACCGGTATTTTGACGTCTTGTAAAATAAAATGTTTAAACATTAAGATTTGCGTGTGGGTTTCGTAACGGGAGTATTGGAATTTCGTTGTAATTTACTTGGAAAAGGAAATTAAAGTGCTTTCTATGAAGAGATTGTGGGTAGTTATTATGTCATTTATGTAATGAGTCATTTCAATGGTTTTTCTCTCGAAGGTAAGACTGCAGTAGTAACAGGCGCTGCAGGGCTCTTGGGGCGTACTCATTGTAAGGCCTTGGTCGAAGCAGGAGCCACGGTATTTGCTGCTGATATTGATTTCAACGGTTGCCAGAATGTAGTTAACGATTTAAACAAATTGAATGTGTCCGCCTGTGCTTTAGATGTAACTGAACCTGAATCACTAAAGGTGCTTTTGGATAAAATCCTTGATGCTACAGGAAGCGTTGATGTACTTGTGAATAATGCTGCCATAAACGATACGTTTGAGGATCCTTCTACGTCTTTAGAACTTTCGAAGTTTGAGCAATATCCGTTAGAGATGTGGAAAAAATCATTGGATGTCAATGTGACCGGTGTATTTTTATGCTCACAAATAATTGGTTCTAAAATGGCTGATTTAGGATCTGGTAGCATTATTAATATTGCTTCAACATACGGATTAGTGGGCCCAGACCAGTCACTCTATATAGATAAGGATGGAAACCAACAAATGTTTAAATCTGCGATATACCCTACCACCAAAGGAGCTGTTCTTTCCTTCACCCGATTTTTAGCTGCATATTGGGGAAAAAATGGAGTCAGGGTAAATTCCTTGTCGCCTGGTGGAGTTCAAAATGACCAGGACAAATTTTTTGTCGCTGAATATTCTCGGCGTACACCGCTTGGACGAATGGCGGTCCAAGATGACTACATGGGGGCGTTGATCTATTTGGCTTCAGATGCATCTTCCTATATGACAGGTGCTAATTTGGTGGTCGACGGTGGTTTTACGGTTTGGTAGGATATCGGGTCACTATAAGTCGAATATTAAAACGAAGTACGAATGAATATAGGGAATAGCAGAATCGGTGAAGGTCAACCTACTTACATCATTGCTGAGATTGGAATCAACCATAATGGTTCGATGGAGATCGTTAAACAACTCATAGAAGGTGCAAAAAAGGCGGGAGCAAACGCTGTAAAATTTCAAAAACGAGCTCCGGAAAAATGTGTTCCTAAAGAACAGTGGAACATCCAACGGGATACGCCTTGGGGTCGCATAAGTTACATAGATTACCGTAGAAAAATCGAATTTAAATTTAGCCAGTACCAAGAAATTGACGATTTTTGCAAAAATATACGGATTGATTGGACTGCGTCTTGTTGGGACGAGGATTCGGTAGATTTTATTGAAAAGTTTGATCCTCCGTTTTATAAAATCGCTAGTGCTTCGCTAACCGATGTGCCGTTACTACTTCGGGCCCGAGCAACAAAAATCCCGGTGATGATTTCAACAGGAATGTCGACCATGGATGAGATCGTTTCCGCGGGAAAGGTATTAGGGACTAATGATCAATGTGACGTTGGAAGGTTGTTGATTGCTCATTCGACCTCGACGTATCCGTGCCAATTAAAAGAATTAAATTTGCGAATGATTAAGACCCTAAAGGAAAAATTTCCCGGGGTTCCAATTGGTTATTCCGGACATGAAACGGGATTAGCGCCTTCATTGGCGGCCATAGCATTGGGGGCGAATTTTCTGGAACGTCATATTACTTTGGATCGCGCTATGTGGGGAACCGATCAAGCTGCCTCAGTGGAGCTTGGAGGTTTCGAGCGCTTAGTTAACAACGTAAGAGATATTGAGAAAGCCCTCGGTGACGGTGTTAAAAAGGTTTATCAAAGTGAAATGGGGTCGCGAAAAAAGTTAAGACGTGCCCGTTCCGCTTAGTAACAGGGTTTACGATAGAGAGAGCGATTGGGCATCGAACTAACAACCAGTCCTGATCCTCTTTGAAATCAGGGTAAAAATATCTTGAGCAATAGTCGATCTTGTTTCAATGGGTCGTCAAAAATTCTTATCCAGTAAAATAAAGCTGAGTGATGGGCCAGGTCACGATACTTCCCATAACGCCTCCAATAAGTAGATCGCTGGGGTAATGATGGCCGGTGGCCAAACGGGCCCATCCAATTAGAAACCAGACGAGTAAAACGAAAATGGTTAGGTTCGGAAGCACCATCATTATTGGGATAGAGATAGCCGCTGCTGACATGCAATGTCCACTGGGGCAAGAGTAAAGGTCAAGCGGCTTAAGAAGCTGACAAAGATCCGGGTAGCGATCTATTGGCCTTGGGCGGGCAATGAACGATTTTATTTTTGGATAAAGCAAATGTGCGAGGGATAAAGAAACACTAGCTACGATGACCAAGGGAATTGCTTTAGATCCTTCGAAAATTAATAAACCACCGACCCATAATGGATAGACCCAACCGTTTCCAAGATGATTAAAGAGTATTGCAAGGATTTTTAGAGCAGGGTTTCTAACCAGTTGGGTTTGTTTTCTAACGATTGGGATTTCATAGGAGTCTAACCACATCATTAACCGGTGAATTCGCGGTGTTGTTGCGGGCTTAACTTCAATTGAAATAGGGCTAGAGAGCGCGAGAGCTTTACTCTCAAATTGAACAGTTCTGTTAGACATTACTATATTGTTTTTTTTGATTAATAAACCGCGTACCAATATTCTCATAATTTTCCACAGCAAGTCAAAACAATGCAGGCGTAGGGATTGATATTGGATTGCAGGTCTTAAAGCATGGTTTTTTTAGCAAACATATCTCATTTTAAATGATATCTTTATCTTCGGATCTACTGGATAAGGCTCGCCTGATCAAATTGCTTTTGACGGATTGTGACGGTGTCTTAACGGACGGTAGTGTGTATTACTCAGAAATCGGGGAACTGATGAAGAAATTCCATATCCGAGACGGTATGGGGGTAGAACGGTTGCGAAATGTTGCTGGCATCGAAACCGGAATTATTTCGGGAGAAAAGTCGATTTCGTTGAAGCGACGAGCAGAAAAGCTGTCGATAGATGAATGCCATTTAGGGATTAAAGACAAAGAGACAGTTGTGCGATCAGTTTCAATGCGTCGGGCAATACCGTTATCTTCGATGGCGTATATTGGCGACGATGTCAATGACCTACGCGTTTTTTCTTTAGTGGGTTTGTCGGCTAGCCCTCGGGATGCTATGTCGGAAGTAAAAAAACAAGCAAATTTAGTTTGTGACCTTAAAGGTGGGGAAGGTGCTTTTCGAGAATTTGCCGAGTTTCTTATTAGTGTTTACCTAAGAAATAAATAAATGGCGAAAAAACACAATGATTTTATCTTTGAAACTATAGGAAACAAAACTACTTTGATCCGTGATTTTGAAGGAATGTATCGCGATTGCGAAGATCCTCATGGCCAATCTAAAGCTATACAAACGTTGTCGTATCAATTGGTTTTAAGTACCGTCGAACGTACGGTTGAAATGGTGAAACGTGGTCCAAATAGCACAGTAACAATTATGGATATGGGTTGTGGTTTGGGGTATTTTACAAAGTTATTGAAAAAAAAATTTCCCGCTGCCGATGTGCGCGGAGCAGATATTTCTTCAGCTGCATTAGCGAAAGCGTCACGACGAGCACCCGAATGTGTTTTTCAACAAATTGACCTCAAAACTCAGGACCCTCTCGATTTGAGAATTCAATTTGATGTTATGATCGCGTTAGACTGTCTTTACTATTTTAACAATGATGAGATCCTACAAGTTCTTGCTAATATTCGTAAGTTGATGGTGGACGGTGGATTTTTGGTGGTGGGTTACCACCTGCCGGAAACAATGAATTTTGGATTGTATATTCGGTGCCTGAATGATGCTAAATCTTTATTTCAGTCCTGTGGATTATCGATTGTTTATAGTTTCGATGTTGAGGACAATCTGGATATCACCTATACGGGTACCCCAGTAGGACGGCATCTATATTTTTTGGCTAAAAAATTAAGTGGCGTGAAGCGCGTTTTGACGTCTTAAATCGGTTGCTAACCGTAATCTTTCAATCAGTTTTCGTGTCTTATTTGATTTGGGATTAATATAGCCTAGCCGCAGCATTTCGCGTATGTCTTTATGCGTAGGTTTGGTTCTGCTTTTAAAAATGAAATCTGCAAAAGGAAAGGCTACATTAAAGTTTCCACGGTTATTTTGATGGTGCATAAAGTGGTTTCTGGCGATAAATTTGTACAACGTCCAATTCTTAAAGAATACGTTTCTGGGGATATGCATTTGCCGATGAAGAATACTCCATAGTCGATTATGCACCAGCGAAGTGACCAGGAATATGCAGCCACCATAAACCGAAAATAAAAATATCGGAGCCCATAGCGGAAGCGCTGCAACAATCATCAAAATAGTCTCTTTCAAAGGTATTTCTAGATTTTCTTCCCGCCCAATATTGTCCGTTTCATAATCGAAATCTTTATACCAAATTGTATGGTGCCGTACCCCATGGGCTTCGAATACATCGAGCAGATAGGGAGATGCTTTATACATCCATTCTGGTAAGCATTTGCCATGCATGAACCGTTTATGAATTTGATGTTCTCCAATTGAAATGTAGAGATAGCTAAAAGTTATCCAACCCAATGTGGATACTATAAAAGTGAATAACGTCGCGTGTTGTAACATCAGTTTGCTAATGAATTTCAGCTAGACTCGCTGTTCTTACATAAACAGATCTTGCGTGGCGAATTAGGAACAACCTATCTACGATCATGATTCTTAGTTAGCCTCATAAGGAAACATGAAAAAGAAGCGTATGCCCCCTCTCGACAGGATCGGTTTTATGATAGAAAATCTTAATTAAGTTTGCAATGAATAATCCAGATGGGCGATCAGTTTTAGGCTACTTTAGTAGCATCTATTGTAGTAACGTGGTCGATAATACGAACCCAAGTAAGGGGAAAGTCCATAATATGGATAGGGACCGAAGCGGTTGTAATAGGGGAACGGTACGCTCTTGAAATTAGGCCAGAGAAAACTTCCCGACGAGGTGATTAGCGGTAATTTGATTGTCTTGTTTCCTATTATTCGCTCGATTTCTCCATTTAATGTACCTGCTATGGTGATTTCCGCACCCTCCACATATATTGCCGGATCTAAAAACTTTTTGCTTTGCATTAGGAATCTACCGCCGTTTTGTTTTCTTAATTTCGGCCTGCCATAAATATTTAGGGGATAGTAAATGACATGAATTTCACTATATTCCTCTTCGTTCCTAACTTCTATTATCGTACCTCCCCACCGAATCGGTACCCCTTTGAGCTGCTCTGAATTTGCACTGGCCTGACTGTAATCAACATCTTCCCGTGGCGCATCGGCAATTTTAGGGGGAAGACTAGAGCATGCATTTAAGATAATGAATATGAAGAAAAACCAATATTTCATACTTTGCTCCCGACCCTATTAGAGGCACAATTCAAAACGAGTCACTGTAGCTAATAGCATATTTGGGCTTAGACCTGAGTAAATACGGAATATTCAAAACAAAATACAAATTCTATTTCGAATAGTAATCGGAACCCATAATGACGATGAACTAATCTGATTAGATGGCTCTAAAATCAAACAGTTATGAAGTCCTACTCGATTGATCAAGGCTGAAGAAAACACTCGATTATAAGCCTTCCAAATGGAGATATGCTAACCATTCCTCTGCAGTTTTCTGTGTTTTCTTGTATTGTTTGGCTTTGGTAAATGAGTTTTCCGCTTGGGTCCTTAATTGTAACTCGTGGCTGATAATTCCAAGGAGGACGTAGGCATTGCCAAGATCGTTGATTTGTCCCTTTTTAAATCCGTCGAGCAGGGCTGTGTGTGCCTTGGACCAATTTTCCTCCTCAATATATAAACGACCAAGCCGCACATACAATTCGCCTTTGTTGCTCAGTCTAGCGGCATGTTCTAAAGCCATCGTAGCCTTTTGGAATTCCTTTGCTTGGGTCCATGCATTTGCCAATAGCTCATAATTTGTTGATGTTTGTTTAATGTTGTTTTGATTAATCTCTTTTTCCAATATTCTTGCGGCCTTGTAAGGAGCATCTATGTATAAAAATAATTTGGTGAGTTCGATTATTTCTTTAGGAGTGGTTAAATATCCTGATTGATAGGCGAGTTCTTTGACTGATACGGCCTTATTAAATTTCTTCATCTGTTGATAGACAGAAGTTAATTGTTCCCAGTATTGTTTTTTAGGGTGCTTGCGAATTAGGTGCTTCAAAATTACTGTTGTAGCGGGTAGATTACCTAATTCGTAGTTCAGCGCTAGCATTAGTTGGTACCAGGATTCTTTAGGATTATTCGTTGCAGCTACAGCTTTTTTGGTATAAGAAAGAGCCTTCCGAAAATGTTTTAAATGGGTAAAAACCTGGGCCATAAGAATGTAATCGTTGGCGTCTATTTTTTCAGCAGCAGTGATCCAGGGCTCCATAATTTGCGCTGCCAGTTTATATCGCTCTAGCTTGATATAGATTTGTGCAAGTTTAATTAAGGCTCTCTGTTTCCTGTTCTCTGGCAATGCGTGTGTATCTATACATTGGTTCATAGCGTCTGCCGCTTTTTCGTACCTCCCCTGCATAGTGTAAACAGATGCTATTGACTCTAAAACCACAGCTTTTTCGAACGCAATATCATCGATCGCTGGAAGTAGTTGCTCCAACACCCCGAGCGCTTTTCCATACTGAGATTTTTCGACATGACTTTCTACTGTTTTTAATTGTTTGTAGGTACTGGGCGATACAACCTCGGAATCAGGTGACTTAGACGAATTTGCTCTAAGTGCGTCGTTGACGAGTAAAGAACAGCTTAAAAAAATCCACAACACAAATGTCTTCAACATCATTTATTTATTTCAATTTGAATTCCAGCAACTGAACAGCACGCTGTTGTATCGGTTTACCGCCTACTATTTTGGGTTTGAATTTCCATTTTGTAATTGCTCGAAGAGCTTCATGATCAAAAATCCGTTTTGGGTGTGATTCCACTACAACTGCGTCGGCTACCTCACCTTGTTCATTGATCGTGAATTCTATTTTGACCCATCCCTCTACTCGTTTCATTCTAGCGCGGGCCGGATAACGAGGAGCAATTCTGAACATAGGAATCAATTGAGTACTAATTTTGCCAGGTTGTATTTTTAAGTCACTGACAATTGGTCCCTGAAAACGATCGTTTTGGATAGACATATCAAGATTCGGCATATCAAAATCTGGCCTTTGTTGGGCCGGATTTGGTTGTGATATCTCCATTCGCGGCGGGGGTGGACGTTTTTGTGGTGGTGGTTTGTCGGGTAAGCGCCGTTGTATGGTTTTGATTTCTGTCTTGCGCTGCATGCGGAGAAAATCAACCATTGATAAGTCACGTGATTTCTCGAATACTATCTGATTATTCAATATCATGTATTGCATTAACCAAAAAAGCCCGAGCGTAACGACTAGGCCTAGAAGCAATGCTTGGCTCCATCGAAGAAGATTGATCGATGAAAAAACCCTCAGATGGCATGGATTAATGCTCATTATTTTAAGCGTGATGATAGTCAAACGCTTTATTTGGGTTACCTTCGGGACTCGCTTTCAACAAATTTTTAACCATCAGGGCGATTCTGATTCTGTTGCGATCGCCGCGTTTTTGATTCCAGCCATTCGAATCTGATCCATCACTTGGACAAGGTGATGTGTTTTTGTTTCGCGGTCGGCCGCGATAATTACTGAACCCAATGGGTTTTCGGCATGAAGGCGTGCCACATTGGCCCGAATCGCACGAATATCTACGCGGCGTTTATCGATCCAAACCTCGCCATCGGGCTTAATGGACACAATGATACGCCCATGTTCATTGCGTTGTGCTGTTTTTGCTGTGGGCCGGTTGACGTCGATGCCGGATTCCTTGATAAACGAAGTCGTAACGATAAAAAAAATTAGCATGATAAATACAATATCAAGCATCGGAGTCAAGTTTATTTCTGATTCCTGCTCACTATTGCCTCTACTTAGTCGTCTACGCATTTTTGCCTCTTAGCCAAATCGAAGTAAGTCGGCTAAACGGTGCCCTTCGTCGTTGGCTCGTTTTTCAATCGCTCGGCTAAAGTACAAGCCCGGTATGGCAATTACCATTCCTGCCATGGTTGGAATGGTAGCGCGTGAGACACCGGATGCCATGGCACGGGCATTTCCTGTTCCCGTAATCGACATCACATCAAATACGTTAATCATCCCTGTTACTGTACCCAAGAGTCCTAAAAGGGGACATAATGCAATAAGGGTTTTGATGATTGGAAGTGTTTTGTGTAGCATTATATTTGATTCTGAAATGAGACTTTCTCTAATCGCTCGAGCACGCCAGGAATTTCTATCAGCTCGATTGCGCCAACGGTGATGCCAAGTTTCTACTGCGCTTGGGTAACCGAATTGGAAAAAAATAAAACGTTCCGCGATCAAACTCCATAGCAACATCGAAAGAGATAAAATTCCCCATAGTACCGGACCACCTGTATCGATGAATATGCGAATGGCTTCGATAAAATCACTAAGCATTTCTGTTTCGCTCCATCGCCTGGCTGATTAGCCCAGTGCTCTGTTCGTCCAAAATTTGAGTCATAAATTTGCTTCGCGCTACGATTAGGCTATGCAAAAACAATAGCGGTATGGCGACAATCAAGCCCAGCATTGTTGTCACCAATGCTTGAGAAATTCCTGCTGCCATTAGTTTTGGGTCGCCTGTCCCAAATAAGCTGATTGACTGAAACGTCGCAATCATTCCGGTTACAGTGCCAAGCAATCCTAATAATGGAGCTACAGAAGCGAGAAGTTTGACCAATGATTGTCCCATTTCTAGTTTTGGTATTTCCCGAATGACTGCTTCGTCAATCAATAGTTCAAGGTTTTCTTTGTCGTTCCAGTCCGTATTTTTAGAAACAGACAATACGCGTCCCAATGGATTGTCGTCCGAGGGGTTATCCAGGTCCTCTAACTGATCTTGAATTTTTCTATGGGTCTGGAGAAGATTTACGATTCGTGCTGCTACAATCGTCAAGCCGATTGCACCTAGAACAAGAATGATGTATCCAATTACTCCACCCTGATCGATGCGTTCAAGGATATTTGGTGCTTGGACCAGCATACCAAGAATAACACCTCGAGTGGGATCAATCGCCAAGGTGACTTGATCTGACTCGGGGGATTCCATGTCTTCCAACAAATCGAGGTATCTTGACGCAGGTTGTCTGGCAAAATCGACGATTCGACCGGTTTCTGGCAAATAACGAAGATAACGCCCGTCCGCAAGCAAATTAAATGAACCAATGCGATTTACCTGGGTATTCCTCATCTCTCCCGATACCGACATAACTTGCGCTGGGAATTTAGCTACTTTCCCTGATTCTGTCATTTCCTGTTGGAGCCTAAACCAAAGCTCTTCCAGTTGTTCGATGGTAGGTAGTTCCTTGCTGTTAGCCATATCAATAAGTATTTTAGATCGCCCGGGAAACTGGGCCGAAACTAAAGACGTATTGAAATCAACTCTCAAATCACCCGCTGCCTGTCGTGCTACACCAAACAATTCCCCAAGTATCCCAATTTTTTCTTTGAGCACTGTTTCGAGTTCGAGTACTTCGGCTTCCGCAGCTGCAAATTTTTGTTTCAATTTTTTGCTGATACGCTCTTCCTGGGCAAAATCTGCTCTCGCTTCGGAAAGTAATCTGAGTTGTTGACTTTTTTCCGCTAAAAACCGTGCTTCCCGATCCTTATTAATTTTACCTTCCAGTCCTTTTGAGGCTTTGACACTACGTAATAACTCATCAATATCGAGATGCGTAGGATAAACTAAAGGGCTGAAAGCCAAAGCAAGTATAATAATTAACCCTCTCATTCGACTGTCTCGGGTGCTGATACAGGCAATACCAATAGATCTGGGGCCGCTTCCTTACGAGCGATTCGCAAACCAAGTCGGATTGATTTTTTGTACTTGGAGGGCAGTAATTCCCACCTTTTCGTTACTCGATTCCAGGTGCCTATTTCGTTGCCATCTAAAGTTTGATAGTACAGGGCCACTCGACCAAGTCTGAGAAAATCTACTGTCCTTGGTATTTCTCTGTCATTTAGGTCAGCTCGATAGGCTTCTATTGTTCGGCCATAATCATTCTCGATTTGATAGGTTTCTAGTATCCGACGATATTTTTCCGCATCGGTTACATCGGCCCGCAGCATCATCGCTTTAAGATGTTTAATTCGTTTGAAACGTTCCTTAGGTAAAAATGGAAAGTCGAGTTTTACAAAGGTTTCGACGCTTTCAAGCATGCGCAATATTAAGGGCACGATTTCGCGTTCAGTGTTTTCGATTGCCAAAAGTTGTCGCTGGATAGACTCTTTTTCTTCGTGTTGCGATTGCAACATTTTGCGTAAATGCCCATTGTAGGTTTTCAATGTTTCAGTGTCACGGTTCACCTGTCTAAAGTCATTCAGTGCTTTTCGCGTCTGAGCACTAATCTGATTGATTTTCTGCTGTGATTTGCTGGCAGTTTGATTGATCGTGGTTTCTGTTGTGATTGCCTGATCGAGGTTATCTGCGCCGCTGTTCAAGGAGGTTACAAGCAACATAATCAAAAGCGTTGTAGATAGACAAAATTTCATTGTTGTATTGGGATTAATGATTAGGTGAATGGAGATTAGAGCAAGTATTTTCATAAAAACATAGAACTTTGATTCTACAGTTCAACAAAGTCGGTAAGTGAGTGATTTTGTCAGCTATTAAGAATTTCTCAATACTGAAAAGACAGTATGTCGTATCACCTATTCACTGTGTGATATGACACAGCTATTTCCGACAGAAAGGTTTTTTATGGGAGAAAGTGATTTATGTTAACCGAGAGAAAATATATCATCTTGATTTAGAAGAGGTTATTTGAATTTATAAGAATGGGTTTTTGTGGCATTTATATTGCTTTATTAGAACCATAGAACACTCCGTCGAAATTGCTAATCGCTGGGGTTAAATGTTCAATTCCTTAGAAAACTAGTCACATTTTACCTCCATGAATTGTGGTTTGTGTAACCTTTGGCGCATCTTTAGGGGTGCGTTTTTTTTGTGTCCTAAAAAAATTACAAGATTCAAAGACAACTTCGCATTATTTCGGTGAATAAGTTTTAGATTCATCGATCTTTCAGTGTAGGGGTCAATTTACTATAAATTTGGATTGCATACGACCCGAAAAAAACCAGTCTTTCTATCTTCTAATAATTTTTCGAATATCTGCTGCAAATTTTGAAGCAGGTATTTTTTTATTGTTATGATGACATAATGAGAATCATTTTCTTCATTATTTTGTCATGGTGTTTTGGATTTTTGGATGCTGCGGAAAAAGTGGTGCCAGTTCGTGTAGCCGCTGTCAAACGAGCGCCGATTACCGAAGAGATTTCCCTAACGGGAACGATAGCGGCGCAAAGAATATCGAATTTGTCGTCCAGGATCGATGCTATGGTTACGAAGGTTCAGGTCGAGGCGGGGCATTTTGTCAATCAAGGCGATGTTCTGGTCAGATTGGATAGTGCGTTGGCTGGATACGATGTCAGGAGATCAGCCGCAGCGTTGGCAGAAGCGGAAGCTGAATTACGAGAAAGCATGAGGCAGCGAGATGAGTTTTCAAAACTCATTGAAAAAAAATACATGGCAAAAACAGCTTTTGAAGAAGCGAAGTCAAATGTCCGTGTCAAAAGTGCAATTGTTAAACGTTTGGAGGCTGGTCATAGGCGTAATATAGAATTATTTGACCGGCACAAAATTAAAGCACCGTTTGATGGCGTTATCAGTAAAAAGCTGATTGAGACCGGGCAGTGGCTTAAAGTCGGGAATAGTGTTGTGGAGTTGATAGATATTAACCACCTACGTGTCGAAATCTTGGCTCCGCAACGCTATTACTCAAAACTGCAACAAGGAACGCCAGTGTCTATTTATCCGGATGCTCTGTTTGGAGAAGAAATCAAGGCTACTATCACCTACAAAGTTCCTGTTGCCAATGCAACAGCACATACTTTTCCTATTCATATTGAATTTGAAAATTTTGATCAACGGGTTACACCAGGAATGACAGTTCGAGCGGTGTTTAAGGTTTCTTTGGAAGAAACGAATCAACCCGTATTACTGGTGCCGCAGGATGCAATCGTCAAAAAAAACAAGCAAGGCGATAGTGTTTGGGTGCTTAAACAGGGGCAAAATGGACACACTGTTTATCCTATATCGGTTAAAACTGGCCGAGTTTATAAAGGTGACATTGAAATACTCGAAGGAAATATTATTCCGGGTATGCAAGTCGTTACCCGCGGTAATGAAATATTACAAGCGGGCCAACCGGTCAAAATTTCTCCCTGATGTTCCACTAGAAGATTATTAGAAATCGTGTTTGATTTTGTCATCAAAAACGGTGTTATTGTCGCTGTTGTTATTTTAATAGTGTGTTTGTTTGGGAGTTTGGCAATTTTCCGTGTGCCAATCCAAATGATTCCCGATCTAGACGTGCGTGCTGTCAGTGTTCGAACCAAGTGGCCCGGTGCTGGGCCACAGGATGTCGAAAAGGAAATCATAGTCGAGCAAGAGGAATATCTACGAGTGATTCCAGGGCTCGAACGCATTGTTTCCACTGCAACGACTGGGTCTGCTCGAATTGAGCTTGAATTCTCCTATGGCACGGATATCAACGAAGTGCTGATACGCGTCAATAACGCATTGGCTCAAGTGTCTTCGTATCCTGAAAATGTCGATCAACCTCGTATTGTGACCAGTTCTTTTTCGAATAGTGCCTTCATGTACTTCCGTGTTCAAACCTTGGAGGGTAACCCTGAAAATGTGGATTTAGAGTTAATGCTGGATTTTGTAGAGGACTCTATAAAGGTCCAATTTGAGCGTGTTCCTGGTGTGTCACAGGCGGAACTATGGGGAGGCACAAAGCGGCAAATTCGAATCTATGTTGATCCCGCCAAAATGGCAGAGCGCCATATTAGCCTGAGTGAGTTCCGGGAGGTGATGCGTAAAAGGAACCAGGATTTATCCGGGGGCGATCTTGACAGTGGAAAACGCCGATACTTGTTGCGCACGGTAGGTCGCTTTCAAAGTATGATGGATATTGAAAACGTAGTTATTGCCCAAAGAGATGGGTCGCCAGTGTATATGCGCGATATTGGTTACGCTGAATTGGATCGATTTGAAACCCGTGTTAAATCCTATGCCAATGGATTGCCGAATATTACCATTGGAATTCGGAGGGAGATCGGTGCCAATGTAATCGAAGTTATGGATGCCGTGATGCTGAAAGTTGACGATTTGAACAGAACGGTGTTGAAACAGCATGGTTTGAAGCTAGAGCTGACCAGTGAAGATGTGCAATATATCAGGAACGCAGTTTCAGTGGTTAGGCAAAATCTTTTGATAGGCGCTCTGCTGGCATCGCTCGTTCTCTACCTTTTTTTACGATCCTATTCGGCAACCCTTCTCGGTGCTAGCGGTATACCCATATGTACTATATCGGCCTTTATCGGCTTGTTGGCAACCGGGCGAACGATTAATGTGATTTCATTGGCCGGCGTGGCTTTTGCGATTGGGATGACAATGGATAACAGTATTGTTGTATTGGAAAATATCTATCGCCATTTCAATCTGGGGAAAAATCGAGTACAGGCGGCTTTGGAGGGTGTTCGAGAGGTTTGGCCAGCAGTGTTGGCATCTACTTTGACTACGGTCTTTGTTTTTATTCCGATCATCTATGTAACCCAAGAAGCGGGCCAACTTTATTCTGATATTGCCATCGCGATAGCGTCCTCCATTATTGTTTCTATGCTGATTGCGATTACCGTAATTCCGGCAGCGTGTAGTCGGTTTCTCGTACTTCAATCCGATCGTGTTACGGCACAAAACAATGGAGTTGGAAGCCCAGACATTCTGTCTTCTTGGGGACATATCTGGAGTGAAAAATTACTCGATTGTATTGACTGGTTACTCCACGGGTTAATACGTCGATTGATCGTTTCTGGTGTAATTTTGGCAACGGCCTTTGGGCTAATATTTGGGCTGGTGCCTAAAGCGGAATATTTGCCTGAGGGCGAAGAATCTAAGACTTTTTCGTATATGTTTGCTCCGCCAGGTTATAACTTGGGTGAAATGATATCGGTGACGGAAGAAATGCACGCTTTTCTGGTTCCTCACTTGAACGATGAACCCGATCTGTTCGCTTCGGGTAAAAGCGATATTCCGGCGTTAAAGTTTATCGTCAGTTATGCGCGAACAGACTTAGTTTTGTTTATAGTCGAGACCAAAGCGCGGGAACAAATTGATGAATTAATAAAAGTTTTATCGAAGAAATTTGCCGACGTTCCTGGTGTGATCTCGTTTTCATCCAGAGGCTCTATTTTTGCTGGCAATAGAGGAGGGACACGGAGCATTAATTTGGATATCAGTGGCTCGGAATTGGAACATTTATTTGAAACTGGATTCAAGGTTTTTGAGAAATCCAAGGAAATTTTTGATCAACCCCAAATACGACCGCAACCGTCTAATTTAACGATGGGGCAGCCTTTGCTTGAAGTACACCCAGACTGGGAACGGGCTGCGGAATTGGGGTTTACTACCGAAGACCTAGGCTATTTAATCTGGGCCTTCTCTGATGGTGCGTACTTGGATGAATTTTTTTTGGGCGACCAGAAAATCGATATGTTTTTGTATAGTACGGAAGGGACTGTAGAAAAACCCGAAGATATTGGCCAATTGACCGTGTACTCCTCCCGAGGTGTAGTCGTACCACTGATTAGTGTTGCAAAAGTGGTCGAAACTACCAACACTGAGACGATTCGGCGGGTTGATGGTGACCGCACGGTAACCTTGTCGATTGTACCTCCGCGCGAAATACCTCTCGAAGAAGCCGTAGAGATGGTTAAACGCGAGCTTATTGGAAATATGCAAGGCAATGGCGAATTGCCCGATGATATTTCAATTAGGTTAAGTGGAGCCAGTGACCGCTTAGCCGCGACTCGGATGGCATTGAAAGAAAACTTCATTGTTGCTATTTTGATTTCATATTTGCTAATGGTGGCGATTTTCAAACATTGGGGATATCCCTTTATTATTATGACTACAGTGCCTTTGGGTATCAGTGGTGGTATTTTGGGGTTGTGGTTATTCAATGTTTTTGGCCGACATCTTGAGTGGATTGGATTGCAGAATATCCATCAACCCTTCGATATGTTGACCATGTTGGGTTTTTTGATATTGATTGGTACCGTAGTGAATAACCCTATTTTGTTAGTCGAACAAGCTTTAAAAAATATACGGGAGCATGGCATGGAACCGCTAACGGCTATCATGGGTAGCGTGCGTTACCGCTTAAGGCCCATCATTATGTCCAGTGTCACGACCATATTAGGCCTTTCACCTCTGGTGTTCCTACCTGGTGAAGGGACTGAACTCTATCGCGGTATCGGTATTATCGTTTTATTCGGTATTATGTTTTCAACACTGATAACCTTGTTCTTTATACCCATATTGCTTTCGTTAATCTTTCAATTATTTGAAGCAAAATAGCCGTCGTCGTTTAACAGAACTATTGGGAAAACAGGTCAATCTGGCGTAGGTGCAGTAGGTCAATCGATCCTTGTAAAGGCTCCTAAGAAGCTCGTGTGTTAGCTAATCGTTGTCAAAAAGCGATACAATTGCCTATCTTTATCCATATTTTGATATGAGCTTGGCCATTGATCAAACTACTATAAAAGCAGCAAAAGTTATTTCTATGAAAAACCAATATCTTACAGAAGACTTACGGATTTCCGATATTAAAGAGGTTGTGTCTCCAGAACAAATTCACAATGAATTGCCTATTTCTAGCGCAGCAGCGAAGACAACACTTGATGCACGTAAACAGATACAGCATATTCTTTCTGGTCAGGATGATCGCTTATTGGTTATTGTTGGCCCTTGTTCTATTCATGATCCAGACGCAGCCCGTGAATATGCAAAGAAATTAGTACCGATTAGGGATGAATTGCAGAATGACTTAGATATCGTGATGCGGGTCTATTTTGAAAAACCTAGGACAACAGTCGGTTGGAAAGGATTGATCAACGATCCCGACCTCGATCAAAGTTTCAATATCAATAAAGGTCTGAGATGTGCCCGACGATTGTTGCTAGACCTAAACGAATTGGGGATGCCAGCGGCAACGGAATATCTTGATCTAGTTACTCCGCAGTATGTGACAGACTTGATAGCATGGGGGGCAATCGGTGCTCGTACTACCGAAAGTCAAGTACATCGTGAACTTGCGTCTGGTCTATCTTGTTCGGTAGGATTTAAAAATGCTACTGATGGATCTGTAAAAATCGCTGTTGATGCCATTGGTGCGGCAAGATGTCCTCATCATTTTCTATCGCTCACTAAAACTGGAAAGTCAGCTATTTTTGCGACAACTGGTAACGAAGATTGTCACTTGATATTACGTGGTGGCCAGAAGCCTAATTATGATGTGGATAGTGTCAATGCAGCAGCTGAAGAATTGGTGGCGGCTGGACTACGACCAAACATTATGATTGATTTTAGTCATGCTAACAGTGATAAGAGACATGAACGGCAAATAATCGTGGGTGATCATATTGCGCGCGAGATTGCAGCAGGCGATATCCGGATTATGGGGGTCATGATTGAAAGCCACTTAGAGGCCGGCAATCAGAAAGTAGTGCCAGGTGAAGATTTGATCTTTGGTAAAAGTATTACTGATGCCTGTTTAGGGTGGGAAGATAGTGTTCCCCTTTTGTATGAGCTGGCGGAAGCTGTCAAAAAACGGCGGTTTGAAGCCCAAAAGATGGTGGGTACTTGGTAAATTTCATCAAATGAGTTTCGTTGATATGCATCCGTTCTCAATAGTGAATAAAGGGAATAAAAAAAGCTATGCTTGTCCCTATTCATGGGACATTGATTTGATATAGGGTTATATCGAAACATAACAATGCAAATTTGTGTTAATGGTGATCTTCGTAGCTTTTCTAAAAGTTTGACGATAGCTAAGCTGGTTGATGAACTCAATTTGGCCGGCAAGCGAATTGCGGTTGAATTGAATAGGGAAATAGTCCCACGAAATAAGCTTGGTGCTATCGAATTAAAGGAAGGTGACAGCATTGAGATTGTGCATGCGATAGGTGGGGGACAGGCTGACGATATGCTTACTGTAGCAGGCAGAACATATAATTCCAGACTTCTTGTTGGGACTGGTAAGTATAAGAATTTTGAGGAAACGCGGCAGGCGGTTAAAGCAAGTGCTGCTGAGATAGTTACTGTGGCTCTCAGGCGAACGAATATTGGACAAGAGGTGGGCGAACCTAATTTGATGGATTTTCTCCCGTTTGATCAATACACCATATTGCCTAATACGGCAGGTTGTTATTCTGCCCAAGATGCGATTCGGACGTGTCGGTTGGCTCGGGAACTTCTTGATGGACACAAATTAGTTAAGCTTGAGGTCTTGGGGGATAACAAAACGCTTTTTCCTAACGTGATAGAAACTGTGGAAGCAGCCGAAGTTCTTGTGAGAGAGGGATTTGATGTCATGGTTTATTCCAATGACGATCCGGTTATTGCCAAGCGTTTAGAACAGGTGGGGTGCGTAGCGGTCATGCCTTTGGCTGCTCCAATCGGTTCGGGGTTAGGGATTCGTAATCCCTACAATATATTGACGATAATTGAAAATGCCGAGGTTCCCATTTTGGTTGATGCCGGTGTGGGTACTGCTTCAGATGCAGCGATTGCAATGGAGCTTGGATGTGACGGTGTGTTGATGAATACTGCAATTGCCGAAGCGAAAGATCCTATCCTTATGGCGTCTGCAATGAAAAAGGGTATAGAAGCGGGACGTGAAGCGTTTCTTGCTGGTCGAATGCCCAGGAGGCGTTTTGCTTCATCATCGTCTCCAATTGGGGGGTTGATTTTGTCGGGGAATAATTAAACCCGCTATTCGTTTTGAATTTCTGGATTGAGTAAAGTAATTATTCCAAATGCTTGCAATCTATGACTCAAGCTAGGTTAACGTTGCCATATCCCATTCGTAGTTACGGCCGACGGCAGGGACGGATTACTCCTGGCCAAAGGGGGGCATTGGATCGGTTGTGGGGCAAATTTGGCCTTGAATGTTTCGAGGGTTCCAATGGATCAGGAATTGGTTTGGATGGTAAACCTCTTATTTTGGAGATTGGTTTTGGGAATGGCGAATCTTTGGTTGAACTGGCGTCGAAACATTCTGACTACCAGTATGTGGGTGTCGATGTATATGTTTCAGGTGTAGGCCATCTTTTGTTAATGCTTGAACGGCGCGGCATACAGAATGTAAAAATATTCTTGGATGATGCACTTAATGTTCTTGAGCATCGTATTGGTGATAATACGTTAACTGGAATCAACCTTTTTTTTCCAGATCCCTGGCCAAAAAACAAACACCACAAGAGGAGATTGGTAACTTCGGGTTTTACTGAATTGATTGCAAAAAAAATTAAAAAAAACGGACTCTTTCATGTTACAACTGATTGGCAGCACTATGCCGATCAGATTGATTCAGTTATCAGTAAATCTGGCCATTTTACCAATGTATCGAAGGAATCTAAATATAAGCATATACTGAGAGATCGACCGCAGACAAAGTTTGAACGTCGAGGTCGCCAACTTGGCCACAATGTGTGGAACTTATTGTTTGAAGTGAAAGATTTTTCTTGATAACTTGTAGCTGGTTGCTACTAGTGGATTGCTATAACAAGACTTAGCTAGTATACGTGAGGCGAATTTAGGCTAAATTGTAGTAGCCAATTCCATGTCTTCTTCGGCTTCTTCCTGATTTGTCTCCAGGTAATTCGGTGCGGAATGTAGCCCCATAACCTCTAATAACGTATTAAGCTCACTTTTCTGTTTTTGCAGGGGATGTAGTTGGGTTTCCAGAGTGGAGATATCACCGCTGACGTTTGCTGATTGATTATTGATTTTTCGAAGAACCTGAAGACGAGTTTCTATGAGCTTTTTGTGGTCTTTGATTTGGCGAACCAATGGGTTAAGTACAATGTTGCTCCAACTTTGTGCATCTTTGTGGGCATCCAACAGAACATTTCGTGCATGATTAATGATTGAAGAATAGAGCTTTTGTATCACTAAACTTTGTTCCATTAAGGTACTGGAGGTGCTCGATCTGAAATCTTCACCCTGTTTGAAATACCTTTCTAACTCTAATTGGTATTTCGTTATAGAATACAGAGGTGGGGTCATTTCCTTGAAGCCATAATCATCGTTGAACTTTTTATAGATGGCTTTAACTAGCCGGCGAGTTTCATTGGTCATTTCGACGGAATTAATTAATATTTCGCGCAATTCTTCCAGCAGATTCCTCATTTCATTCTTCATTCCGATGGTGGTCAAACTACCCGACATTCGCTGACGAGTCCGCCCCATGATATCTTCGATATTATTTGGGTCGAGTGTTTTGACTAAGATTTTTGCCTGAACATTAAAAACTCGCCGTGTTGACTGGAAATTTTCTATATTGGTTAGATACTGGCTTTGTTCCTCACGAGTTTCGGCCATCATCTCTTCTGTTAAGTCTGCATTGGCGCCTTCAACGCTACGCAAATCTTTAAGCTGGTTTTCAAGATCACTAATTTGGGCATTGAGAGTGCCTGATGATTCACTGACTAAACGCCCGATATTCTGAGTGACCGATTCTATTAGAATGTGTCTGCGGTCCTCCATAACGTCGTTACACAAATAATTTTCCAATGGTTTCAATCGACTTTTTCCTAACAGCGCGTCATCAGATTTTACTTTACTGAGTAGTGCTTGTTTTGCGGAAACAGGAAATATCAGATTCTCATCGATCTCCAAGATCGATGCGGTTGCCTTAATCTGTGAATTAATCGATGTTTCAATGCCTTCCTCTCCTTGCAGATCATCCCAGAGCGCATCGATTTTATTCATTACGACAGCCAATCCTTTGTTATTTTTTTCCCTAAACCCCTTTACGTGGTTGCGCCACATATCGAGGTCACTTTTGGTTACTCCTGTATCGGCTGCGAGTACGAAGATGACAGCCTGTGCGTTAGGCAACATATTGAGTGTCAATTCTGGTTCGGTACCAAGTGCGTTTAAGCCTGGTGTATCCAGAATCGCGAGCCCCTCTTTTAGTAATTCGTGAGGAAAACTAATTAAAGCATGGCGCCAGCAAGGAATTTCTACAGTCTCCGGTTTTTCATATTGGTCAGGATGCAAATCTTCATGGTAAAGGCCTAATTTAACAGCTTCTGCGAGGCCCACACGTTTAACAGCAATTAGCTCTTGAAATGCTTCCTGCATTTGAAGGGCTGATGAGCAATCGAGTTCAATTTGTTTCCAATTTCTTGGGTGTTGTTTGTATTCAGTTAGTGATAACTCGTTTAACCGTGTTTCAATCGGCAAAAGACGGATATAGTTACCACCATCCTGATCATAAAAAATCTCTGTAGGGCACATGGTGGTTCTACCCGGCGTCGAAGGCAATAATCGTACTCCAGTCTCTGAGAAGAACATTGCATTGATCAGTTCTGTTTTACCCCGCGAAAATTCAGCGGCAAAGGCCAAAGTAACTCGGTCAGTATTTAAGTTCTGGGTCATGTTTAATAGAGTTTCCGTTGCTTCCGCCGAACCCATATTATATTTATCCAACCATTCTCTATATCCTTCCATCGATTGGATTAATCGGGTTTTCCATTCTCCATAGGCGCGTAAGCTTTTTTGAAACTTCAAATTATTCATGTTTAGACTTTGTTGGGTTCCATTTGGGCCTGATTACTTTTATCAACTATATATATGAAGTGTAGCCAAAATACCCCGGCAGTCCATCTATGCTCCAAAATTCGCATCCTTGATGTGATCAGTGGAATGAGCTAGCTGAGTAGCATTATCATTTGCTGCAATGGTGGGAGTACAATCATTTTTAACATTTGTAATCCGATAATAATTAACAAAGGGGAGAGGTCAATTCCAGAAAGTGGAGGGATAATTTTCCTACTCAAACGTAATAATGGTTCGGTTAGAGTGTATAGTAGGGAAACAGCAGGGTTATAGCTATCTGGATTAATCCAACTAATCAGTGCGCGAATAATAATGGCAAACAAGAACACATTAATTAAGAGTGTAATCAATTCTGTTAGCGCCCATATGAATAGTGCTGCCACACTGATTGGTGCGCCACCGTTAAAAAAAACAGCCAGACCTGCAGTCATTTGTAGAGCGATCATCAATACGATTGATGCGGTGTCTATCCGTCCAATAGACGGCACGACACTTCTGAGTAATTTTAAAGGTGGTTGGGTGATACTGACTAAGAATTGCGAGACGGGATTGTAGTAATCCACATCCATCCATTGAAACAAAAATCGCAGCATTAATGCCAAGATATACAAGCCAAATAGTGTTGTTATCAAGAATACTACCGGATTGGTGAAATACGCAGTTCCCATTATTTTCCTCCTAATTCATTGGATAATTCAATTGAACGCTTTTTTGCGGCTTTTAATGCGTTTTTGACTAATTGTCTCAACGCTCCGAGTTCGAAAACCTCGATGGCATGTTCCGTCGTGCCGCCCGGGGATGTAACCTTACGCCTCAGTTCGGCGGGTGATTCGTCTACTTCTAACGATAATTTGGCTGCTCCATAAGCGGTTTGTTGTGTCAACAATCGGGCAGTTTCCTGGTCTAGTCCCAATTCTAAAGCCGCTAGCTCGATAGCTTCCATCAAAAGGAAAAAATAGGCGGGTCCACTACCGGAAAGAGCTGTTACGGTATCTAACAAAGCCTCGCTTTTCAACCATACGGTCAGACCTACGGAGCGCATGATCGATTCGGCGATATCCCTTTGTTGTTGAGTGACTTTTGAATTGGCATGTAGGCCAATTGCGCCCGCACTAACCAATGCCGCGGTGTTTGGCATACAACGCACTAAAGAAATCGATCCGCCACACCAACGCTCTAGATCATTTTCTCGTATTCCGGCAACAATCGATACGATCAATGGTTTAAGTTTTTGAATGGTGTTACTGATATCCGTTGTCACAGCATGGAGGTTTTGTGGTTTTACAGCCAATACAAGGATTTGTGCCTTCTCAACCACTTCACGATTAATTTTCGTAGTGTTTACGCCAAAAGTTTTTCCCAGCTGGGCGATTTTTTCTGTTGCTGGATCAGAAACCCAGATTCGTTTTTCGTTATAGCCTCCCGTGATAAGTCCACAAATCAGGGATGTTGCCATGTTCCCCCCTCCGATAAATCCTATGGTATTTTCGTTCATTTTACTTTCGTTTGTTACGTCAATTTCGTTATTATTTGGGTTCGAATGGCGTTTTGTTATCAAGACATCTACTCTCGGGTAGCTTCCTCGGACCAAATATCGCAGTTCCCACTCTGACGATTGTGGCACCTTCAGCTATGGCGGCCTCAAGGTCGTTTGACATGCCCATAGACAAAGTATCCAAATACGGTTGTTTTAAATTTTTTAATACATTCCGAAGTGCACGGAATGGACGCTTTTGTTCGTCGAAATCGCTAGCCTGGTTAGGAATGGTCATTAATCCTCGGAGTCGCAATCCAGGCAATGTTGTAATAGCCGCTGCCAATTCCGAAACTTCGGCAATTGTGACGCCTGACTTGGTTGCTTCTTCACTTGTTTTAACTTGAATACAAACATTAAGCGGTGGTAAATGCTTTGGACGTTGCGTACTCAATCGTGCGGCGACTCGTATGCGGTCAATACTGTGAACCCATGAAAAATGACTGGCGATTTCGCGGGTTTTATTGGATTGAATTGGACCAATAAAATGCCAAGTGATTTTAAAGTTTGCTAAATGACTTTGTTTTATTTTGGCTTCATTCAAATAATTTTCACCAAAATCGCGTTGTTCATGATTAAAAGCCTTAATTAAATCTTCCGAAGGCCGAGTCTTACTGACTGCCAATAACATGACCGAACCAGGTTTTCGTTTGTAGGTGTATTCTGCTTTTCGAATCCGGTTTCTGACTGATTCTAAGCTTTCCATCGGCACAATTATTTATTTTGACCTGTTGACTATAATGTTAACGATTTAGTGGTCGTTTTGAACTATTAGGATTTTTATGGATATAGCCGAATTACTTGCATTTTCTGTTAAAAACAACGCATCCGATTTGCATTTGTCCGCGGGATTACCCCCGATGATTCGCGTAGATGGTGATATTCGTCGCATTAATGTTCCAGCCTTGGATCATAAGGAAGTACATGCCTTAATCTACGATATCATGAACGACAAGCAACGCCGAGATTATGAGGAATTTTTCGAGACAGATTTTTCATTCGAATTACCTGGCGTTGCCCGTTTTCGTGTTAACGCCTTCAACCAAGATCGTGGCGCCGCTAGCGTGTTTAGGACAATTCCTTCTAAAGTGCTTTCTTTGGAAGACCTGAACGCCCCTCAATTCTTCCAGGAAATTACAAAAAAGCCACGTGGGTTGATTTTGGTCACTGGCCCTACCGGGTCGGGAAAGTCGACTACACTAGCGGCGATGATTGATTATATCAATTCGAATGATTATGCGCATATTCTGACTGTAGAGGACCCGATCGAATTTGTTCATCAAAGTAAAAAGTCACTTATAAACCAGCGCGAAGTGCATAGAGACACCATTGGTTTCAATGAAGCGTTGCGTTCGGCGTTGCGAGAAGATCCTGATATAGTGCTCGTTGGGGAAATGCGTGATTTGGAAACAATTCGATTGGCGTTAACGGCAGCAGAAACGGGACACTTAGTATTCGGAACGCTCCATACTAGTTCGGCGGCTAAAACTATAGACCGGATAATCGATGTTTTTCCCGCTGCTGAAAAAAGTATGATTCGTTCGATGTTGTCAGAGTCTCTACAAGCGGTGATATCTCAATCTTTGATGAAAAAAATTGGTGGAGGGCGGATGGCCGCTCATGAAATCATGGTGGGTACTCCAGCTATTAGGAACCTGATCCGGGAGGATAAAGTTGCGCAAATGTACTCAACGATTCAAACCAGTCGAAAGGATGGGATGCAAACCCTCGATCAGTGTTTAATCGATTTGGTTGGAAAAGGCCAGATTTCTCGTCAAGAGGCTAAAGTTAAGGCGGTCGATAAAAAAGCTTTTTAGATTTTGTATTCTAGATAAGAATAAAACGCTATGGATTTTAATTCCCTTCTTATGCTCATGATTCATCAGAATGCTTCTGATATGTTTATTACGGCAGGGAAGCCACCCTGCATCAAGATCGATGGGAGGTTAAAAGATCTTTCGAAAAAACCGATGAGCAAAGCACAGTCCGGAGAGATTATTAATAGCATTATGACCCAAAAACAGCGGGATGAATTTGCAAATACAAAGGAATGTAATTTTGCTTTGAGCGGCACTGACATTGGGCGATTTCGCGTCAGTGCATTCATTCAACGGGACTCTCCCGGCATGGTGCTACGACAAATTTCGACTGATATTCCTACGACCCAGGAACTCCATCTCCCGCCGATTCTAAACCAATTATCGATGTCCAAACGTGGGCTGATAATCTTTGTTGGCGCAACCGGCACAGGTAAATCGAGTTCTTTAGCTGCTTTGATAAAACACCGAAACATGAATAGTAGTGGTCATATCATTACTATCGAGGACCCTTTGGAATTTATTCATCGCCATGAAGGTTGTATCATTACCCAGAGGGAAGTTGGGATCGATACGGAATCTTATGAGGTTGCACTCAAAAATACATTGCGGCAAGCACCGGATGTTATTCTGATTGGTGAAGTTAGAACCAGGGAAACTATGCAACATGCGATCACGTTTGCGGAAACGGGGCATTTATGTTTGACTACTCTTCATGCCAACAATGCTAACCAAGCGCTTGATCGAATTATGCATTTTTTCCCTGAAGATATGCATGAACAGCTTCATATGGATTTATCGTTAAATTTGAGAGCCATTGTTGCTCAACAATTGGTCAAGCGCGCAGATGGCAAAGGCCGTTGTCCGGCTGTGGAAATCCTGGTTAACACACCCCTCGCATCAGACTTGATTCGTAAAGGTGAAATTCACAAATTGAAAGAATTGATGAAACGTTCCAGAGAACATGGAATGCGAACTTTCGATCAAGCCTTATACGACCTTTATAAAGCTGGCAAAATTAGTTATGAAGATGCTCTGCACTCCGCCGATTCCATGAACGAAGTGAGGTTGATGATCAAATTGGGAGAAGAGGGTGATATTGATACATTCTCATCCTCATCAGAAAAAGAGGCCATTCGCTTAGTCGACCAAGACGACTGAAAACGATTTTTTAGCCAAAGCGCTCGGTCGCTAGATCGGGTGCAGCGCAAAGCGTCGATTGATAGGCAGGGAGACCTTTCGGTGGTGAAGCAATGCAAACTATTAAGGTTAAGCCGCTCCAGCGTTTATTATCAGCCGGTTCATGTATCAGAGGAGGACCTAATACTGATGCGTGAAATGGATGTCATTCATTTACGATATCCGTTTTTTGGGAGCCGTCGAATAAGGACCGAACTCGGTGATCGGGGATTTTTAGTGAATCGCAAGAAAGTTCAGCGATTAATGCGGAAGATCGGCATTCTGGCCCTTTATCCGAAGAAGCAAACGAGCCAACCGGGGGAAGGACATAAGATTTATCCGTATTTGCTCAAAGACCTGACGATTGATCGACCGAATCAGGTGTGGGCCACAGATCTTACCTATATTCCGATGGCCAAAGGTTTCTTATATTGTGTGGCCATTATCGATTGGTACAGTCGGAAAGTTCTGTCATGGCGCTTATCGAACACCATGGACACAAGGTTTTGCCTGGAGGCACTCCAGGAGGCTCTCGATACCCAGGGCCGACCCGAGATCTTTAATACCGATCAGGGCGCACAATTTAGAAATAAACCCCCTCTTCAGGCTCATTTCACATTGGAAGAGGCTATGTTTTTTGGTTATTATTTATCGGGGCGAGTAGTTACACATTCCGAAGATTTATTTTGGAACTGTTGGTGAGGCTGCTTAAACGATTGGCCGCGCCCAGAGTTACCGACACATTCAATGTTTCATTGTTTCGCTTGATACGTAAATCGATAGTATCTCCGGATTGATGCTGATCGAGCAGGTCGAGAATATCGTGCAGGTTTTTAACCGGTTGATTATCAATCGCGATGATGAAGTCGCCCGGTACCATGCCATTCGGTCCGACCACCTGACTACCGCGTAGACCCGCGCGTGCTGCCGCTGAGTCTGGCTCGACGCCCAGAATCAAAACTCCATCGATACCCATGTCACGCGCGGCAAACGTGCTCATTCGATCGTCTACGGTTATACCCAGTGCCGGTCGCTGATAACGACCGAGCTTGATGAGTTGGGGTACAACGCGATTAACCGAATCCACCGGAATCGCGAATCCAATTCCGGAGTTTGCACCGGACGGACTGAATATAGCCGTATTGATACCAATCAGACGTCCGGCACTGTCCATCAACGGGCCACCCGAATTACCGGGGTTAATTGCTGCGTCTGTTTGGATCAAGTGATTGATAACCTGGCCGTTTTCTTCTGAGAGCGTGCGGTTTAGTGCGGATATAATACCGGTCGTCAGAGTCCGATCCAAGCCAAACGGCGTGCCGATCGCAAAAACGTCCTGTCCAACCAGCAGGTCGCGACTATCCCCAATTAGAACGGGTGGCGGTGGGTTTAGAGCAATATCGATGTGGAGTACCGCCAGATCGTGTTCGGGACTTGCACCGACTAAACTTGCGTTAAATGTTCGCTGGTCTTCCAATCGCACTTGCGCTGCCTGTGCCCCGGCGATCACATGGAAATTAGTTACCACGTGTCCGAATGCGTCCCAAATAATACCGGAACCGGTTCCTCGTGGTATTTGGAAAGCATTGCGGCTCCAGGGGTCGAATCCTTTAGAAAGGGTCGTGATATAAACGACCGAGGGGCTGGTCTGGCTGAATAGTTCGACCGTGCTTTTCTCCTTCGCGCTTAAGTCGCCACGCGGTGTGATGGGCCGCGGCGCCGCATTGCGGCGGCTCAGTATCTCGTCCACCCAAGGTTTGACAAAAAAACCGGAGAAAAAAACCAGTAATAGGACAAGCCACCAATGGGTTCGCGATTTTTGTGGAACGCTAGGCTGATGCATCGTATATCGTTAGAATTTGATTTAAAAAGTGGATCAGGTTTCGCTGTTCAGTGATCTTTGTA
>CAZZET010000001.1:54551-124891 GCA_964653275.1 uncultured Methylococcales bacterium | reverse complement strand
CATCAGGCCTTTCATTTATTGTGATTATATAGCGGTTTCACCGGAGTGTGCTTGATAGTTAGCTTTCGCTGAGCGAACAGTTCATCCACAGTGTACTCGAAGCTGATGCTACCAAAATACAGAAAAACGCCCATGTAATTAATTGCCCCATGAGCGGTTACTTTCACTAAATTTGACAATAAAACAACATTACGAGCAACCTTAGCCTTATCAACTAGTACCGAATGTATGCCTTTAGCATCACGATATTTAAGAACGAGGCGCACACGGTTATTCAGTACCTCAGGAACACGTAACCATAAGGCTAAATTGTATTTCGATGTCCATTTCACTTGCCCAGTGATGCTAGGTTCTTGATAGGTTTCTGTAGGAACTATTGCAATCAATTTTTCCATATTGGCCACCTTAAACACATACTTTAACCGAGACTGAGTCTCTAGACTTTCCAAAGTTTAATTTAACAAAAAACCAGGAAAAAAAACGTGTGTATCATCTCTAAACAAATGTGAATTGCAACACAAAAATAAAAATTGCTACGTTATTGCAGAAATCAATGGGATAAACAGGGGGTCAGGATGCTGCATAATTTGCGTACAAATACTTTCTTCAATAGAAAAAGACCATTTTGGATCAATCGAGTGAGCGCGGTTTAAAGTGACCAATTGTGGTTGTTTATGGTAGTACCGTACCCTGAACAACACACGATTGAGATATTCCAAAATTATTGGGAAACTGAAAACGGATGAAAATTTACACTATTCGGTGTCAATTACTTGTTAGCAAATTCCCTCGATTTCAATTGGCGCTTGTTAATTTGCTAAAGCAATTGACCTGTCTATAATAGGCAAAAATACATGTATGGATCAAAGTCTATTTTTTTGGTCTAGATAGTTTGCATGATGGTATTAGCATTGTCTCGAATATCTCTTTGACAGTCCGGTTCTGAGTGTTGCTACTGGGCTGTTTTTTTGATGAATACTAGTCCTCGAAATGGGAGAAATATTAATGAATAAACGATATGTATTGTTGGCTGTTTTTTTGATGGGGTTTTTTAGCTTTTTTGCCGCTAATGTTGCTTTGGCGGCAGGGATAATGGGGCCTCAGGCAGGGGATCGTACTCCAGAAGAAAATGACAAATGGTTGAAGGAAGTGGTTGCGCACATACACATGGCGAATAAGGAAGCAAAAGAAGGTCATGGTGAAAAGTCTGCGGAGCATGGTAAGGTTGGTATGGCTGTAATGAAAGAGATTAACAGTGAGGGTTGGGCTCCCACGCTGGAGAGGAGTGCTACATCTATTAGATACGGGATGAGGGCCGCGAAAAAAGGTAAGTTGGAAAAGGCTTCTTTAGAATATGAGGATGCTTTGAAAAAGCTAGAAGCTTTGAAATATGGGGATCTGAATTGGACGCATGACAGTTTTTTGGGTATTGGTGATAGAAAGTAATCGTGACCTCCGTACCTAGTAGACTTTCGGATAGAAACAATAGACGGTGAGCAACATTTGCAGACTGGAGGATACGCCAGCGAGTACTGTCATGCCCATCTTCGACGGAGTTGAATCAATCCTCGTCTGCTCTGTAAGCGCGTCTACCGAATTTCAATAGTTTTTAGAACAACACAATAATTCTCGGACGTGGGCCGCAACACTCGCAGCCAGCGCATTGAGATTATAACCGCCTTCCAAGACGGAAATGATTCGGCCGTGTCCATGACGTGTAGCAAGATTACATAATTCCCGGGTTATCCATGCATAATCTTCTGCTACTAGATTTAGTGATGCGAGAGGGTCATCTCTATGGGCGTCAAAACCGGCTGAAATCAATAATAATTCGGGTTTGAAATGGTGTAGTGCGGGGAATAACTTTTCTTTTACAGCTTGTTTAAATTCAGTGCCGTTGCTGCCAGCCGACAATGGGATATTAATTATATTACCAACACCCGTTTCGTTGAGGCTACCAGTCCCAGGGTACAGCGGCGATTGATGAGTTGATGCATAAAGAACATTAGGCTGTTTATAGAACGCGGCTTGAGTGCCATTGCCGTGATGGACATCAAAGTCGACAATTGCGATTTGTTGAACTGAGTAAAATATACGAGCATATTCGGCGGCAACAGCGATATTATTGAAAATACAAAACCCCATGGAACGTTCCGGTTCGGCATGGTGTCCTGGTGGCCTTGTAGCGCAAAAAGCATTTAATGCTTCGCCTTTCATCACCGAATCGACCGCTTCACACACAGCGCCAATAGCACAGAAAGCGGCTGTCCCGGAATTGGATGATAATATAGTATCTCCATCCACGTAGTGGTATCCAGTTTTTGGAATACTCGCTAAAATCGAATCGATGTGCTTTTGTGTGTGGATTAATTGGACAGTATTTTCTTCCGCCTTCGGCGCATTTCTTCTAATTAGCGTAGAAAATTCAGGTGTATCTAACTGAGTCAATATAGCACGAATTCTTTCCGGTGATTCCGGATGCCCAGGTCCAGTATCATGCTTTTCGAAACTTGGGTGAGTGAATAACAGTGTGGACACAGTAACCCTATAGATAGCGACAAGTAAGGTATCATAATCGCTTTTAGGTAAATTAAAAATATTGAATCCTAAGCAAAGCTGATAAAATCAATTTATCCTTAATGCAAGAAAAGCATTTAATCAACGTTATCCATAACTTCTAGACCTCTACCAAAGCTACAAATAGTAGGGCGAGTGAAGGAAGAAAAACCCATCAACAAGTTGCGTATAAATTTTTTCATTTTTAAATTTGGTGAACTGAATAATGTTAGAACAGTACCGTGCACACGTAGAAGAAAGGTCTAAATCGGGTGTTGTCCCAAAACCGTTAACTGCAGAACAGACTGCTTCACTGGTCGAATTAATCAAGCAGCCGCCCGAGGGAGAGGAAAACTTTCTGCTGGAATTATTGACAGATCGTGTTCCTCCAGGTGTAGATGAAGCTGCTTACGTTAAAGCAGGTTTCCTGACTGCTATCGCAAAAGGCCAAACCTCCTCACCTATTTTGACTGCCGAAAAGGCAACCGAGTTACTTGGGACAATGCAGGGTGGATATAATGTTGCCCCTCTCATTGATCTCATGGATAACGAGCTCTTAGCACCGATTGCAGTCAAAGCTTTATCCCATACTTTACTTGTTTTTGACGCATTTCATGATGTGCAAGAAAAAGCTGATGGGGGGAATAAATTTGCCCAACAGGTGATGCGGTCATGGGCTGATGCCGAATGGTTCACTGCTAAACCCAAAGTCGCTGAAAAGCTGACTGTAACGGTTTTTAAGGTTTCTGGTGAAACCAACACTGACGATTTATCGCCAGCTCCTGATGCTTGGTCCCGTCCGGATATCCCTTTACATGCCAAAGCTATGTTGCAAATGCCACGAGAAGGCATTACTAATGCCGAAGAACAAATTGAAGGATTAAAGCAAAATGGTTATACGGTGGCATACGTTGGCGACGTAGTTGGTACAGGTTCTTCCCGAAAGTCCGCGACTAATTCCGTGCTCTGGTACATGGGTGATGACATACCCTTTGTTCCAAATAAAAGGTCGGGTGGTGTATGCATTGGGGGTAAAATCGCTCCGATTTTTTTTAATACCTTGGAAGATTCTGGTGCTTTTCCTATCGAATGTGATGTTTCTGAGATGAATATGGGAGACATCATTGATATTTTTCCCTATCAGGGTGTGGTAAAAGCCCATGACAGTGATCGAGTCATCACCGAATTTTCTTTAAAAACTGATGTTTTGCTTGATGAAATTCAAGCCGGTGGACGTATACCTTTGATTATTGGTCGGGGATTGACCGATCGCTCGCGTCGAGCATTGAATTTGGAACCATCCACGACCTTTCGTCGACCGGCCTCTGGTGAGAGTTCGGGGAAAGGCTTTACGCTTGCGCAGAAGATGGTCGGCAAAGCTTGTGGCGTAGAAGGTGTTCATCCAGGAACCTATTGTGAACCCCATATGACAACTGTAGGATCTCAAGATACTACGGGACCGATGACCCGTGATGAATTAAAAGACCTTGCTTGTCTTGGTTTTTCTTCGGATCTGGTAATGCAGTCGTTTTGCCATACTGCCGCCTATCCAAAACCTGTGGATATTAATACTCATCACACCCTGCCTGACTTTATTAACAATAGGGGCGGAGTTTCACTGCGGCCTGGTGATGGTATTATTCATTCTTGGTTGAACCGGATGTTGTTACCCGATACTGTCGGTACTGGGGGTGATTCGCATACCCGTTTCCCGATTGGTATTTCGTTCCCCGCAGGCTCAGGTTTAGTTGCGTTCGCAGCTGCTACGGGTGTTATGCCATTGGATATGCCGGAATCGGTTTTGGTTCGTTTCAAAGGTGAAATGCAACCCGGTATCACATTGCGTGATTTGGTTAATGCTATCCCCTATACAGCTATCCAAAAAGGATTGCTTACCGTAGAAAAGAAAGGCAAAAAAAATGTCTTTTCCGGCCGGGTTTTGGAGATCGAAGGATTACCCAATTTAAAAGTCGAGCAAGCGTTTGAACTCTCCGATGCTAGTGCTGAGCGTTCTGCTGGCGGGTGTACAATTCGGCTAGGCGAAGAACCAATCCGTGAGTACTTGAATTCCAACATCGTGATGTTGAAATGGATGATCTCCGAAGGTTATGGCGAAGTTCGTACTATCGAACGCCGCGTTAAGGAAATGGAAAAATGGATTGAAAATCCAAAGCTTATGGTGCCAGATGCCAATGCGGAATATTTTGAAGTGATAGAAATCGATTTAAACGAAATTAAAGAACCTTTGTTGGCCTGTCCGAACGATCCAGATGATGTTAAAACATTATCCGAAGTTGCGGGAACCCATATAGACGAAATCTTTATTGGTTCATGTATGACCAACATTGGCCATTTTCGCGCCGCAGGTAAATTGTTAGAAAACTACGAAGGTGCCTTGCCAACGCGTTTGTGGGTTTGTCCTCCCACTAAAATGGATCAGGCTCAATTAATCGAAGAAGGCTATTATTCTATATTTGGCCGGGTCGGTGCGCGAACCGAATTACCAGGTTGTTCCCTGTGCATGGGTAATCAAGCCAGGGTTGCGGAAAAGTCTACAGTTGTTTCTACATCTACTAGAAATTTCCCTAATCGCTTAGGTAAGGGAGCGTTCGTTTACTTGTCTTCGGCTGAACTAGCGGTGGTCTGTTCGATTTTGGGGCGTATCCCTACTTTGGATGAATATATGAAGTATGCGAAACAGATCGATGCGTTTGCGTCGGAAACATATCGATACTTGAATTTTGATCAGATTGATCTTTATCGGGATATTGCAGAGACCGTTGAATTAAAGGAAGCGGTTTAAGTGTTAAAGCGGTCCTCGAATGAATATTCGTAGTGAGGACCGCAAAAACGCGCAAGTTTGTGTGGGTAGGGGTGCCAAACCGAGTGTAGTGCAGTAGAGATACCGTGGTTCCGCGGGAGGACTCATATGACTATATCGGGCTAGCGTGATTGTGCAGGCTTCGCCTAATTACTGAGGGCCAGAAGGGTAATGTCATCCCGCTGTGGACCCGGTAGCTTACTAAAATAGGTTTTCAAATGATTCATGCGTTCGGCCAATGGCATGGAATGTACTTTTAGCAGTATTTGAAGAAATCCTTTGATGTTTAATTCATCGCCATTATTGTCACGACTTTCAATGACGCCATCGGAATATAGGTATACCACGCCTTCTGCTAATCGCAAATATACACTTTGATATTGAAGATTCTGCACTATTCCCAGAGGCGGTGTTTGGGCTCTTAAGCTTTTAACATCGCGTCCCTGAATGACTAAAGTTGGTAGGTGACCTGAATTAATCAGTTCCAATGAACCTGTTTTCGTGTCCAGCTTGCCAATAACCATCGTAACAAACATGCCACGTATACAGCAGCCTAGCAATTCTGAATTCAGACGCATCATAAGGTGATTAGGAGAACATCCGTCTCTCGCTAAGCACCGAAAAATTCCAATGGTTTTTGCCATTAGTATGGCTGCATTGGTACCTTTACCTGCTACATCCCCCACGCAGAACCAAAGATACCCTTTGACATCTCGAAAATAATCGTAGAAATCTCCAGAAAGATGACGGGCAGACAAATTAAAAGCTCTGACCTTTTCCTCTTCGGTGTCGTTTGGTAACAGGCTGCGCTGAATTTCACGTGCCAATTTCAACTCTCCATTCAATTCAGCCGCCAATGCGTCTCGTTCCTTTAAGGTTTTTTCTAATTGCCAAGTAAGTTCCTGAAAGTTGATATTGGATTCCGCCAAGTGTAGGTTGGCTTGTGTCATGATTTGATCGTAATTGTCTTTGCCTGATGTCGAGATACCCATTGTTACACCAGCTTGACCTACATTTTCTGGTACCTGTTTCAGTAGGTTGTCCAATTGATATGGCTCGATGTTCGCGTATTTGCCCACTATTTCTTTGCATCGAGCGAGTACTGTGCCGGTATCGGTTGAGGTATATACGGCAGCCATCCAGTCGGCGCAAATTAAAACACACGCGAGTTTCGATGAATTCCTTACATCAAGCTTCTCTACTTGATGATGGTCGCCAATCGAACGAGACAATTCATTGGGTAGATTCCAGTTTTCTGCTAACATCTGTCCCACGAAATCATGGCGAGCACTAAACGTTTCCTCTTCGACATTTAAGCGAAAATCCGGTGCGAGCAACCGTAAGCTTGTCCACCGGGTTGCTTTGCCAGGATTCAGGTAAAATAACACCAATAATCCGATGTCTTGTAACATTCCAGCGGTAAATGCTTCGTCACCGTCGATTCCAAATTGTGCGGCTAACATGCGAGCGGTCGCTGCCCGACGTAAAGTATCTTCCCAAAATAATTGGTGCTCAAAGCCGTCGATTTCATTCGATGACTGCAGATCGCGGACAGCTAAACACAAAACGAGATTGCGGATAGCCTTCATGCCCAATACGCTTAAGGCGTGTTTTACGGATTTGACTTCGGCTGCCAAACCGAAGTACGGTGTGTTTACCACACGTAATAATTCGGCGGTTAACAGGGGATCTTGAGCAACGAGGTTGGCAATTTCAGCAGGTGCTATTTGAGGGGATGAACACAATTGCATCACTTGTATAACCGACGGATTCAGACAAGGTAGATCGGTTGGTCGGATTTCTACAAAAGCTTTATCGGTTTCCATAATCCAAGCTTAGCGAGGCAATTTGGTATTGCCAGTCTATTTCACCTATATGTCGAACTGGCTATTGCTGCTTCTCATTTTTCCATGAAGACAAAATGTTATGAGGTGAAACGGGATAAAATCGGGCTATTCAGCAAGACTTGCAGAACAATCTGCCTAAAAATGTATGGGGGCCGTTCTCTTTGTAATAAGCCCTAGATTTCGTATACGCCATTTAAATAGAAATGTATTGTGTCTGCTCTCATTGAGAAAAACAGCGAAACATAAAATTGAACATCTATCCTCTTCTTCGATACTTGCTTTTCAAGTTGGATCCTGAGACTGCCCATTTGTTAACGCTCAATGGATTAGCTAGGGTGCATCGTTTGGGTGGGGATCGGTTGCAAGGAAAGCAACAAAACTCGAATCCGATTAGTGTGATGGGTTTGAATTTCCCGAATCGAATCGGTTTGGCGGCAGGCATGGACAAAAATGGAGATTATATCGATGGGCTTGCATCCCTTGGATTTGGATTTATTGAGATCGGAACCGTTACCCCATTTGACCAACCGGGCAATCCCAAACCGAGATTATTCCGACTACCCCAGTCTATGGCCATTATCAACCGTATGGGGTTTAACAACAAAGGCATAGATTATCTCGTGGATCGTGTGAAGGAAACTCAGTTTGCCGGCATACTTGGGGTCAATATTGGAAAAAATTTGAACACACCGATCGATAGGGCTATCTCCGATTATTTGATCGGGTTGAAAAAAGTATATCGTCATGCCGATTACATCACTATCAATGTTTCCTCACCAAATACAAAAAATCTCCGCCAACTACAGCAGCGGGGTGAAATGAAGGCACTATTAGAACAGTTGAAATCTGAACAACAATCGTTAAAACATATTCATGACAAATACGTGCCACTCGTCGTTAAAATTGCTCCAGATTTAGGCAACGAGGAACTTTCGCAGATCGCGCAACAGTTACTCGATTTTGAAATCGATGGTGTAATCGCTACCAATACAACGATCAGCCGATCTGGAGTCGAAAAGCTACCTAATGCAAGTGAATCTGGAGGTTTAAGCGGAGCACCGTTGAAGAACAAAGCAACAGAAGCCGTATCAGCGCTCTATGCGGTCCTTCAAGAAAAAATTCCGATTATAGCGGCTGGTGGGATAATGAATGGCTTGGATGCACGTGAAAAAATCGAAGCCGGTGCGAAACTTGTTCAAGTGTACACGGGTTTGGTCTATCGGGGACCAGGATTAGTCCGAGAAGTTTTAACCTGCATAGATGGTGCCTAGCCAACAAAGAACTTCGTAAAAAATTAGGAATAAGCTTGATCTCGATGTGAGCGGCAACATTATTTAACTAGCTACTGGTTCTCCTTAACCCCAGGTCGGTGGTTTACCTATGCGGTATCGACCCGACCCAAGACATTTTTCAATTGTACCTGCAATTGCTATCAATCGCTCGTCTTCACCGTTTCGGGCGATCAACTGTAGGCCTACAGGCATACCTGCACTATCTAGCCCGACGGGCATAGTCAATGCGCACAATCCCAGATAATTCACGATACTGGTGTTTCTAAGGGATAATAAATTGGTTCTACGGTATTCGGATAACTCTTCGATATCCTCAATGGTCGATGGTGTTATGACAACGGTGGGTGACACTACGACGTCAACTGTTTTGAATCGCTCGTTTATTTGTAGGGAGAGTCTCTCAATCAATTTCAGTCTATCGATGTATTCGTAAGCTGATAGCGTAGCGGCGTCTTCCAAGCGTTGAGCAATTTTTTCATCAAGCATGCTGATCCATTCTGGCAAAGCCGATTTTAGAAAATAAAAGAGTTCGGGTGCCGCCAAGCCCCCTTTTTTGAAAACTGGATAGATTTGCTCTACCTCGGGTAAGTCAAGCGCTTGTAGGCGCGCACCTTTTTTCGTCAATTCGTTAACGGCGTCCTTTACACAATCATCAATTCCTGGCGAACAATCGTCCCAAAATAACCGATCACACATTCCCAATCGTAGCCCAGTAATATCAATTGTCCTTAAGTCTAATAATCGTTGGAAATTCGATTTAGAGGTGGGATCCAAAGCGAAAAACCCAAACGATATGTCCTCAACGGATCGGGCCAACAACCCAATTGAATCCAGACTCGGACTTAAAGGTACAATTCCTCCTACACTCCACCGACCAATACTAGTTTTTAATCCTACACTTCCGGTCATACTGGCCGGAATACGTACCGACCCGGCGGTATCCGTTCCAAGTGCCATAAGCGACGAACCAACTGCCAAACTAACTCCAGCGCCACTGGAGGATCCACCAGGTATACGATGTTCTGCCAGGTCCCAAGGATTTCGTGGCGTTCCCCAATGTGGGTTGACGCCTAGTCCACCAAAGGCAAATTCCATTGTATGGGTTTTACCGGTTAACATGGCTAGTTGGCTTTTAAGTGCTTTAATTACGGGCCCTTCCTGTTCCCATAGTTTGGGCAAGGGTTTGGGGCTCCCTGCAAAAGTCGGGAAGCCATCCACACCAAAAAGATCTTTAACCGATATTGGTATTCCTTGGAATAAACCTGCGTCGAATCCGGCTGCGAATGCAGCGTTAGCAACCTCTGCTTGCTGGAGAATTTTCGCTTTATCCCAGATTTTATAGGCATTCAACGAACCATTGGAGCAGTTATGATTGTCCACAACCGCATGAGCTAGATCTTGCACGTTTACCATACCCGATCTTAAATCGAGAGCCAGATTCTCTAAGGACTTTTCAAGAATGTCTGTCATTTAGGTCCCTATTTGCGGATACGGTGGAATGAACGAATATATTCAAGCGTCATTACAGCGACATAATTGAATTGCCTGGAGAATGACATTCTTCTGAGCCAATTTGCTACACGGATCCATCTATTATTCGGCTTTTCCATTATCCGAAATTCCAGTGTAATCCAACTTAACTTGGTTTGGTCCCAAAAATTTCTCGAGACGATGTATCAATTCGTCACCCGGATGCACATACCATTCGTTGCCTAACTGAATCCGGCTACGGGCAGATTTGGTGATGTAATGAATGCAAACCGGGCAATTGCCTCCCTGAAAAGGCGCTATGAGATTCTGTAAATCCCGAATTAGTCTACGGCCCGATCCTCGTTTGTCCAAAGTGGCGTCATCATGCCAATGGAGAACTAGACGCCTAGCGAATAGGCCACGGGCTTGGTCGATGTTGAAAAGTCGCTCAGCTGTTAAACGCAAGTTCCCAGAAAAGTCGTCCACACCCAGGTTACCTTCTGCTACCAGTATATTATCCTTGGACAATAATTGATGATATTTTTCAAAAGCTTCAGTAAATACAGCGACCTCTATCCTTCCACTTCGGTCGTCGAGTGTCACGAAAGCCATATTTTTCTTTGTTTTAGTCTGTCGTGTCCTAATCTCAATCACTAAACCTGCCACGCGAATATTTGGTTTTGTGTTAGATCTTACGGAGTCGATAGTCAAAGACGAAAGACGGCCATGGGTAAAATTTGAAATTTCCTTCACGTATTGATTGATTGGATGACCAGTCAAATAGAGTCCTAACGTGGCCTTTTCCGCTGCAAGCCTTCTTGCTTCTGACCAAGGCTCGAATACGATTGGAACATGCTCTGTATTTTTCTCATCCCCCTCAACGTTGAGCCCAAATAGATCGTCTTGACCCGTTTGATCCATTCTTCCTTGCTGTTCTGCCGTTTTCAGTGCAACTGGCAATTCTGCCATAGCTTGTGCACGATCATTGACTACTCTGTCAAAGGCCCCTGCTTGAATTAACGCTTCTAGAACCCGGCGATTAGCTTTACGCAGGTCGATACGGTAACAGAAGTCTTGAAGATTCTTAAACGCATGGCCGCTCGCTTGCTCATTTAGAATTTCCTCTATCGCGGCCTGTCCAACACCTTTAATTGCACCCAAACCGTATACGATTTCTGATTGATTAGCGACAGCGAATCGATAACTTGATCGGTTGATATCTGGAGGGAGAATTTCTAAACACATTTCCCGGCATTCGTCTGTTAGGGTGACAACTTTGTCCGTATTATCCATATCTGCGGAAAGGACAGCTGCCATAAATTCAGACGGATAATAGGTTTTGAGCCATGCCGTTTGGTATGCTATTAGGGCGTAGGCTGCCGAATGGGACTTATTGAAGCCGTAACCTGCAAACTTCTCCATTAGATCGAATATATAAGTTGCGGTAGATTCTTCGACTCCACGTGATATTGCTCCCTCGGTAAAAATCGACCGTTGTTTTGCCATCTCTTCGGGCTTTTTCTTTCCCATTGCTCGCCTGAGCAGGTCTGCTCCACCCAGAGAATACCCGGCTAATTCCCGTGCAATTTCCATCACCTGTTCCTGGTATAAAATGACTCCATTGGTTGGTTTTAATATGGGTTCGAGTACCGGGTGCGCATATTCTGCTTCGGCTCTACCGTGTTTGACATTGATATAATCATCGACCATTCCCGATTGCAAAGGTCCGGGCCTGAACAAAGCGACCAAAGCGATTACATCTTCAAAACAATCCGGTTGTAAACGTTTGATCAAATCTTTCATACCTCTTGATTCGAGCTGAAAAACAGCCGTAGTCGCGTAGCGGCTTAACAATTCATAGGTGTTTGTGTCATCAAGTGGAATTTCGGTAATATCGATGGGTTCTCTATTGTTTTCCGTGCGTTGATGGTTAATCGTTTCTACCGCCCAATCGATGATAGTTAGTGTTCTTAATCCCAGAAAATCAAATTTAACTAAGCCAACGGCCTCAACATCATCCTTATCGAATTGGGTTACCAGATTTTCGCCACTAGGCTCGCAATACAAGGGGGTGAAATCGGTTAGTTTTGATGGAGAAATAACAACACCGCCAGCATGTTTCCCAGCATTTCGAGTAATACCTTCCAGGGATTTTGCCAAATCGATTAACGTCTTTACGTCCTCATCGTGTTCATAGGCATTCTTAAGGTCTTCGCTTTCGTCTAAAGCTTTCTCAAGTGTCATACCGAGCTCGAAAGGAATTGATTTTGCTAATCGGTCTACGAACCCATAACCATGCCCTAAGACACGACCGACATCACGAACTACGGCCCGAGCAGCCATGGTACCGTAGGTAATAATCTGGGAAACACGATCTCGACCGTATTTGTTCGCCACATATTCAATGACTCTATCGCGGCGTTCCATGCAAAAATCCACATCGAAATCGGGCATCGATACGCGTTCAGGATTCAAAAAACGCTCAAACAACAAGTCGAACTCGATAGGGTCAAGGTCAGTTATTTTTAATGCATACGCCACTAACGAACCCGCCCCTGAACCCCGACCGGGACCGACTGGAATATGATTGTTTTTTGCCCATTGAATAAAGTCTGCAACGATCAGGAAATAACCTGGAAATCCCATTTGCAATATCACTTTGAGCTCCATGTCCAAGCGATTTCGATACTCTGTTTG
This sequence comes from uncultured Methylococcales bacterium, assembly GCA_964653275.1. Classification (GTDB taxonomy): domain Bacteria; phylum Pseudomonadota; class Gammaproteobacteria; order Methylococcales. Next base: position 112,208 of record CAZZET010000001.1, on the reverse strand, counting down.
TGTTGCTTCAGAATTATCTTTAGATTGGTTTTTGGCACGGATGTTTAGACGATCCTTCAAACCCAAATGACTTTGTTCAACGAAATATTGATCCATCGTTGTTTCTTTGGGAACGGGAAAATCAGGGAGATAATTTTTCCCTAATTTTAAGGTCAAATTACACCGTTTAGCGATTTCTACAGTATTTTCCAGCGCTTCTGGCAAATCGGAAAACAGCAATTCCATTTCCTCTGCACTCCTGAGATATTGATATTCAGAATATTCTCGGAGTCGCCTCGGGTCATCTAGTGTTCTCCCTTGATTCACGCATACTCGGATTTCATGGGCATCGTAATCTTCTTGGTTAAGAAAGCGGACATCATTTGTTGCGACAACAGGGACATTAAAATCAACCGCAAGTTGCACTGCATCACTTATATATTGAGTCTCACGAGACCGATTTGTACGTTGTAATTCAATATAAAAACGCCCATCGAATATCTTTTTCCACGACTCGAGGACAACTCCTGGATTTATCGATATTTTACCAAGTAGAGCCTGGCCTAATGCACCGTCCCGTCCTCCGGATAATGCTATCAAGCCGGCATTGTCTGCTCTTAACCAATCATCGTTCAGCATTGGTATCCCTTGATATTGACCTTCTTGATAGGCGAGCGAAAGTAATTTGGTTAAAGATTGGTAGCCAGTTTCATTCTGAACTAACAAGGTCAAAAGGAACGGCGACATCAGATGATCTGGATTGCGGACTAAAACATCGGCGCCAATCAACGCTTTAACGCCTCCCGCTTGGGCAGTCCGGTAAAACTTGACCAACGCAAATAGGTTACAGTGGTCGGTTATTGCGACTGCTGGCATCGCAAATTTCCGTGTTTTTTCAATTAGCGGTTTTATGCGAACAATTCCATCGACTAAAGAATATTCCGTATGTACCCGTAAATGAACGAATTTAGCCTGCATGAAATGTTGTGTATGTTTCAGTGGAGTGAAAAAATCGCCTCATGTTGGTCGAAAATAAGGCGATATGTACTGGAAAAATTACCGCTAAGAACTAACCTTTGATTCATCGACCAATCATTTCTAATAATAAAAAGTTTGGAATACGAGCCATGTTTAAGGGGCCATAGATGGTACGACTAATTTGTCTCATTGTTGACGACAGATGTGATGTCGAGGGTGATGATACAAAATTTTATCGAAGCTATGCATCCCTGCTGGTCTATTGACAGGATATTGAAAGGCCAGGAAGAGTTGATCAGCTAGGAATCCAAAGCGTCACTATAGATTTTAACATGTTCGGCATTCATTCAAGCCTTCGATTCATCGGAGAATCATCCTAATTAGGAAACAGTTCTATTGCTTAAAATGAAATTTACGAAGGAGAAGAGGAGTGTCCTTGGATGTGTGCCTATTCTAATGGACATCTTTTTAATCGATTTTCTAGGGGATTGTTCGGGAATAAAGGGCAAAATGTGGAAAAGCAAGTATTGGCCTATTTTTCCAATTCAATTTTATAACGACTGTAAGTATTCGCCTCATAAGATCGAAAAAACGACCTCAAAACTGCTTGCTCTCGTTACGACTTCTGTTCTCGGACAACCGCCTAGAGAAAAACGGTCAAAACTACACGGGAATGCAATAAAACAGTCTTAAGTTTATTTTTTTTCACTAGGCTATGATCGATAAATCAATTCCTTTAGTGAATTCAGTTGGTTCGTATTGTTGTGCTGGAGAATCTACGATCTCCACGGCATTTAGTATCTGTGATCTTGGTTTAATTGTTGTCAATGCTGAAAAACAGGTTGTCAATTGGAATCATTGGATTGCCGATCACAGCAGAATATCCCAACTGAAGGCACAAGGAAAAACTCTTGAGGAACTTTTTTCTGTCGTAGAGGATAGTAGTCTCATGCGTGCCGTGCATAATGCATTGGACTCAAAGATTTGTTCGGTCATCCCCCATGCCCTCAATCGTCACCCACTTCCACTTTTCAGTTCGCAAGGTAAAACGATCTCACAGCATATTTCCATAAAACCAATTCATTCCAATGGGTTGGAAAATATGTGTCTTATACAAATTAGCGATGTGTCTTCGGTATTTAAACGTGAGAAACAACTGCAAAGGCAAGCCAATACATTAAAGAAACTCGCCGATACACTCGGTGAAGAGAAAGAACGTGCTCAAGTGACATTACAATCGATCGCGGATGGTGTGATTACAACTGACGTTCAGGGTCGAATATTGTCCATGAACAAAGTGGCAGAAAAACTAACTGGTTGGTCTATCGAAAAATCAGTCAATAAGCCTGTTCCTAAAATATTTCCCATATATTTGGAGGATTCGAGACAAGAAATTGCTAACCCTGCAACCCTTTGTTTAGAAACAGAATTAGTTATTAACAATGACCAGGATTTTATTCTAGTAGATAAACGTGGCCAGGAGCATGCCATTACTCAATCGGCAGCCCCCATTATGGGTGAAGATAACAAGGTAATGGGTGCAATTCTGGTTTTTAGGGATGTTACCCATTCACGTAAGCTGGCTGCACAAATACGTTGGCAGGCGAAACACGACCCGCTTACCGGATTGGTTAATCGCCGAGAGTTTGAGATTGTACTCACACAATTATTGAATGATGCACGCTCCAATCAAACTCATCATTCTTTGCTCTATATAGATCTCGACCAATTTAAGTTGGTTAACGATACTTGTGGTCATGTCGCTGGCGATCAGTTACTGCGTCAACTCGCCTCTATTCTCCAGTTAAAACTTCGTAATAATGACACCCTAGCACGAATTGGTGGAGATGAGTTTTGTGTTCTCCTGAAAGGGTGTGAACAAATCGTGGCCTTACGGATAGCAAATGCATTGCGAAAAGAAATTCAAGCATTTCGTTTTTCCTGGGGCGAACAGATTTTCGTGTTGGGTGTCAGTATCGGATTAGCAGAAATTCGTGGAACAGAAAAAGATGCAGCGGAAATTCTCAGTGCTGCAGATTCTGCATGTTATGTTGCAAAAGATACCGGCCGAAATCGCGTTCATATCCATAAACCAGACCAAAACAAACAGTCTATCTTACAAATGGAAATGAAATGGATTTCCAGGCTTCAAAATGCTCTTGATGAAAACCGTTTCTGCTTGTACATTCAACGTATAAAGGTCATTTCTGAGAGAAGAAAAGAAGAAGATCATTATGAAGTCTTAATACGTATGCTCGATCATGACCACAAATTGATTCCTCCTGGTGATTTCATTCCAGCAGCCGAACGATTTAATTTGATGCCCAGTATTGATCGGTGGGTTATCCGCAACCTCTTTAAAACTTTAGCGTCGATGCCCAGTTATCAACAACAAACGCTGCCTATTTTCAGTATCAACTTTTCGGGATCTTCGCTTAGCGATGACTTTTTTTTAAAGGATGTCCAAGACCTTTTATACCAATCGGGCCTTCCTCCAGACCGTTTTTGTTTCGAGATTACTGAAACTGCGGCTATTGCTAAGTTGACGAAAGTCATACATTTTATCAGTGAACTCAAAAATATGGGGTGTTTTTTCTCACTAGACGATTTTGGTAGTGGTCTATCTTCATTTACTTACTTGAAGAATCTTCCCGTGGATTTTCTCAAAATAGACGGTCACTTCGTTAAAAATGTCGTTCGAGATCCGATTGACCGTGCTTTTGTCGAATCGATTAATCAAATTGGGCACGTCATGGGTTTAACTACCATCGCGGAGTTTGTGGAAAACAAAACTATTTTGGCAACACTACACGAAATCGGTATCGATTATGCTCAAGGATACGGGATTGAGATTCCAAAGCCATTATCTGAGCTTTATCCCACGGAAAGAGCAGACTGCTATGGCGCAATCAACACATAAGTACTCGTATCGACATGGTCGAATAAGTCTAATATATCGGTATTTTTCATGCGTATACAGCCATGAGAATTAGGAACACCTGTTACCTGAGTCTCTGGACTTCCATGGATATATATATACCGCTTGGCGGTATCTACATTGCCGAACCGGTTTTTACCTGCTTCCATTCCACCTAACCAAAGTATACGCGTTAGGATCCAATCCCGGTTTGGATATTTTAATGATGTTTCTGGAGAATATATTTCGCCGGTTGGGCGCCGACCCACAAAAACTGACATTAATGGCAATCCCGCACCAATTTTGGCTCTTATTCGATGCCTACCTCTTGGCGTGCACTCACTACCAAATTTTTCCCCAGGCCCGTTTTTTGCTGTAGATATACGGAATGATTTCAGAAGGCTCTGACCATGCCGCAATTCAAGAAGTTGCTGTGCAATACTGATAGAAATATAGGGGTTTTTTAAACGTTGCTGGGGCATGTAGTCAGCAGTCTGGAAAAACACCCGTTGACAAGTAGCGGTCACCACGATCGCAGACAATCACTACAATAACTGAATTATTCACTTCCCGAGACAGGCGCAACGCGGCGGCAACCGCACCACCCGATGAAACCCCTGCGAAGATTCCTTCTTGTGAAGCCAAAAGCCGGGTGGTCTCTTCGGCTTCTTCCTGGGTTACGTCAATAACTCTATCCACACGAAAGGCCTCATAGATTTTCGGCAAATATTCCTCTGGCCATCGTCTGATTCCAGGTATTTTGGCTTCGTCTTTGGGCTGCACCCCGATGATTTGAATGTCTCGATTCTTTTCTTTCAAGAACCGTGAGGTGCCCATAATCGTGCCGGTTGTTCCCATGGAGCTGACGAAATGGGTGATTAAACCGTGCGTATCTCTCCAGATTTCCGGTCCGGTTCCTTCATAATGAGCCAATGGATTATCTGTGTTAGAGAATTGGTCAAGGATTTTGCCTTCACCCTTTGATTCCAACTCTCGCGCCAAATCAATTGCTGCCTCCATGCTTCCAGCAGCAGGTACCAAAATGATTTCAGCACCGAACGCTTTCATGACTGCCCTGCGTTCGACACTCATACTGTCAGGCATGATCAGCGTCATTTTATAACCTTTGATAGCCGCCGCCATCGCCAGTGCAATTCCGGTGTTTCCACTCGTTGCCTCGATCAACCTATCTCCAGGTTTCACATCGCCCCTAAGTTCTGCCTGTTTGATCATGCTCATAGCCGGACGATCTTTTACTGAGCCAGCTGGATTATTGCCTTCTAATTTAACTAAAACACTATTTCCAGCTTGTGCTGATAATCTCTGTAATCTAGCTAGGGGTGTTGAACCGACAAACGATTCAATGGTAGGAAAATTCATTCAGTGAGATCGTACTCTGTTTGCCAAACATTGGTTAAGGAAATTCTCTGGAGGGACCGGTTCGCTGATAAAGTTTCCTTGCAAAATATCACAACCATGGTCGCGTAGAAAATGACGCTGAGCATCATTTTCTGCGCCTTCTGCAACGATCGTCAAATTCAGATTGTGGCCTAATTTAATCATTCCATCTATAATCGCCGCGCTCGATGAATGGTCTGCTACGTCACGCACAAAACTGCGATCAATCTTTAAAATGTTTACTGGTAATTGCCTCAGATAACTGAATGATGAATAACCCACACCAAAATCGTCAATAGCTATTTTGACGCCCATCGATCTTAACTGCTTTAATTTTTTGATGGTTTCTTTGGTGTTTTCCAATAGGGTATTTTCCGTAATCTCCAATTCTAGATATTCCGGGTCCAACTCAGCCATTTCCAACCAATGTTTAACATTGTCTACAAACCTGGGTGACATTAGTTGACGGACCGAGACGTTGACCGCGATTCCAGCCTCAAATTGGATGAACTTTAGCCAGTCACGAAATTGACCACATGCTGAATTAATTACCCAGCCACCAATGCTATCGAGTACCCCAGTTTCATCAGCGATTGGGATAAATTCACCTGGTAGCAAAAATCCCCGGCGAGGATGCTGCCATCTAAGGAGTACTTCGGCACCCAAAATATTCCCAGTATCACTATCCGCTTTAGGTTGGTAATAGAGGATCAACTCCTCATTCTCTTGTGCCGTCCACAAGTCAGTTTCGATTTCCATCCGGTCTGAGATGGAAGTGCTCATTTCAAAGGTATAAAACTGGTGGTTGTTCCGGCCTAATGTTTTGGCTCGATGCATAGCGGTATCGGCATTTTTCATTAATACTTCTCTATCCTCGCCGTCTTCGGGATACATCGAAATTCCAATGTTGACTCCAACATAAATTTCTCTGTCTGCAATATGAAACGGTGTTGACAAAATCTTCAATAAGGTATTTGCGACTGTATCAACACCCTTCGGGTCTTTCACTGAACTCAAAACCACGACAAATTCATCCCCACCGACTCGCGCTAAGGTATCTTCGCTTCGCACACAGCCCTGGACCCGTTCTGCTAAAAACTTAAGTAATGTATCACCAGCCGCACGTCCTAGATTATCGTTAACATCCTGAAAATGGTCGATACCGATGAACAATACTGCAAGCCGATTTGCATTTCGTTTTGCGAAGGCCAAATTTTGGACCAATCGATCGGTGCAGGCAGCCCTGTTAGGTAATCCGGTTAAATTGTCGATATAAGCTAGTCGCTCTGCCCATTTTTCTGATTGGCGAGCCTCAATAATGCGTTTGACTCGATAGCGTAATACTAAAGAATTGATGGGTTTTGGGATGAAGTCAATAGCGCCTATTTTAAAGGCCGTTTCGATCGATTTGTTGTTTTTCCCCTCCGTAATCATCAAAATTGGAGTATTTCTACCTGCTGGGGTTTGTTTGATTTGAAAGGCAGCATCAAACCCAGTCATTATGGGCATAACTTCGGCCATAATAATCAAATCTGGTTTACAGCTTTTAAATTTACTCAACGCTTCGTGACCATTTGAAGCATATTCAACAACTAAACCATCTAATACAAGGGCATTGGCGATCACTAATTGCATATCAATGTCATCGTTAGCAATCAAAACGATTCTAGTTTGATCATTTGTTCTTTGGTTTTCGTCATAGGCTGAATTTTCCGTATTGACACAAGTTTCAAAAATAGCAGGGTTGGGTCGCTTGAAGCTGGAAAAATTCTCAACTGGGATGGCCAGTTTTCCTGCGATAATGTGTAAAGCCAACATAAAAATTGACACCAATACCACTGCCATTAACAAATTGGCTACAAAAATACCTTGCATCCCCGCCGGCAAACCCATCGTTCCCAATTTTACTAACTGAATCCCAACCCTTGGATGTATGGACTCACTACTATTTTGATGTGGGTTAAAATTACTGGAAAGAGAAGCCGAACTTGGCGAAGTTATATCGTTATCTGTTTGAATTCCCTGCCCAGGGACATGACTTCCAGTGCTGGCACTTATTACCCATGAAATCGACAACGACAATATTACCGCAAGCACAAATATACCGATGACCGCAGCAGTATAGGAGCGGCTGTTAAAATTAAACGTGGAACGAGGCAATCGGGGCATAGAACGCGTTAGTTTTTAAACCGATCATAAGGAGAGGTTCGTAATTTTTAGGGAGCACAAAGGCAAATCGAGAATTGGATCGGGCGCTTCCCAGCCGAAATGGTCGTTTTTTATATAGTGGATCGAAGGAAAACAGACTTCATTGTCGTAGTTCTCGGGGTTTTTTTCAACCTAAATGGGGGGATTTCTTGATCATTTCCTTTTGGGCTAATGTTTAGATACTCTGGGACGATGCATGTTTTGGTAAACGTGGAGTATATCCTCAGAAAACATGGCGATTGTCCGAGACTAGAAAACCTAGATAACGTTGTTATTTTAAAACAGATTTTTCGGCGTAATCAGATGATACTAATAAAACTAATATTGCTTTTCCTGATACCTGCTTCGTGTATGTCATGTGCAACAGATGTCGCCTTCGTTGGCTAAAGAAATTCGACCAATTTATAACGGACAGTCTTAATTATTTAGGAGCCGTAAAAACCTACGACGGAGCCATTGGTCCATACCAGGAGTTGCTTTTCGTTCCAAATCTCAATGCGGGTTTGGGCGATTTTGTTTTCAAGAAAAGTATCGGCGGAATATTCTACTATCTTACGGTTGAAGAAGCCGCAATCCGGTCGGATCCAGCAAAACGTACAATTTAATGATTAAAACGTGTTTTTAGTGCTGCCGGAAAAACCCCACGTCTTTGAACGACTCTGTACTGTGGCATTGCTCGCAATTCCGGCCAAACGAACCTCTGTGAACATCATCTTTAACGTGGCAGGCATAACAGTTTGATGGTAATTCGATTTTGTCCAGTATGGCTGTTTTATGGCAAGCAGTGCAATCTAAACCATCGTGTTTTCCATCAAGGGGATAGTCTGTTTGGGTATTGTGATCAAATTCCCAAAGCGCCCAAGAGTTTGGGTTATGGCAAAGCTCACAATTACTTCCAAGCCGGTTTTTGTGAATATCATCGCTTTGATGGCAAGCGTTGCAACTCGTGGTTGCATCCTTAAAAGTTGGCTCAAAATGGCATTCTTCACAGGGGACTATGGCATGAACACCAATTAGAGGGAATTTGGTGAGGTCGTGATCGAATCGTAAGCGTTTCGACCAACCCTCTTCGGAATGACATTCTTCACATTTTTCGCCCTCTTGTCCCTGATGCGAATCATCTTGTCGATGACAGGAAAAACAGTTTGTTTTCAATTTTTCCTTGGTTAGGTCTCCTTTGTGGCAAGTCTCACAAGCAACTTTTGTATGCTTTCCCCTAAGGGGCCATTCGGTATCTTTAGCATGATCAAATTTCACTTTTTTCCAACCTTTTGAGGAATGGCAGCTTTTACATTTGTCGCCAAAGTGCCCTCTGTGAGCATCATCAACCTTGTGGCACGCGTAACATGTTGTATCCAGTGTTTTATAAAGATCATGTTTGTGGCAGGCATCGCAACTGACGGCGCGATGTTTGCCAATTAACGGGAAGTCCGTTTTTTTATGGTCGAACCGAGCTTTGTCCCAATTCCGTTCCGAATGGCAGTCCTTGCACTTCTTTCCATAACGACCTCCATGTACGTCATTCAATTTATGACAGGAATAACAATCTTTGGGGACATCTTTGTAGCGCTCATCAGGGTGACAACTTTCGCACGTTGCATCTTTGTGTTTATGGACAAGAGGAAAATCGGTTTTATCGTGATCGAATTCTCCCTTTAACCAAGTTTTTTCATCATGGCAATCTTGGCATTTCTCACCAAGATTGCCCTTGTGCCGGTCGTCATCCTTGTGACAATCTATACATTGGTGTTTGGCGTCTCGAAACTTGGTATCAGATTCATGACAGCTTGCACAGTTTAGGTTGTTATGCCCCCCTTTTAGGGGAAAATCGGTCAATTCATGGTCGAAGGCATCTTTATCCAATAAAATAATTACTGCAGTTCGCCCCTTATGGTCGGTATGACAATAACTGCATTCCACATCTTTGATGCCCGATTTTTTGCCATGAAAGCCTTTGCTTAGTTTGATATCGGCATCAACTTTTTCATGGCAGTCCAGGCATAAATTAGATTGGCTCTTTTTACTAAAGGGAAGATGACAGCGTTCGCATTCCTCTTCGTACTTTGCGTGTCCACTGATCAATACATCGGGCATTACAAGATTTTCGATCCGGCGAGCCGAGGCATCCGAAAAGTTTAGAAGCAATATAGTAATTGTCCAAATACTCAGATGGAATAGGATTTGACCGCGAAATCGCGACATATTTTTTAGCAACAATTCGTTTGATCTACTTGATTAAAAGGATTAATTTGGCGTCTTGACTCAAGCTTAGCTGAAACTGTGAAAGCTGCTAAAGCCTACTATGGTGTACTGCTGACAACGAAAATTTGTTGCTTTCACGCTTGAAGGAGGCTGGTTCTACGGGTAAATCGGAAATTTTCTAATAGTTTTTAGTTGTGTCTTGGATGAAAATGATCAAAAATGGACAACCGATAGGTTGATTAACGTCAAAATCGGAATTATGCCTGTCTTTTACCGCTTTTTCTTGTGATGAGTGTGTACTGATAATAACAATTACGTTTTTTCGGAGGAGACATAACAATGATAAATATTTTAAGTGCTCTAATCTATGCTTGGTGTTTGTATACCATGTTTTTCGATTCTTCCGCCTATGCAGACTATATGGGTAGTTCTAATGAATCGGATAGCTCGGATGCTGAGGATGCTGGGGAAGATGATGAGTCTTCAGAAGCTGAGGATGAAGAGAAAACTGATGAAACTGGCTAATTTACTTTGTTCCACGGGGACTCAGTTAATCATTAGCGACAAGGAATAAGCACATTTTGGATACCGCAGGTGATCAAGAGAAAGTGATCGCCGGTACACGGTTTAAATCTTGTTTACCTGCGGTTGTGTGTTTTTTTTAGTAAAAAATAGACGATTTAAAAGGTTGAGTATGGCCGCAAGTAATTACTGTTCAGGAACTTTTCTTATCGTAACATTTACCGGCATCGTGTTGGGTATATCGAGTTGCTCAAATGCATCTAAAACCAAGCCTGGCTCAAGTCAAACACCGAAAGCAGTCTCGTTGCTTAAATCCACAACGGGGTATAATGTACGAGGGGAAGTTTTGTTCGAAGAAGTTGGAACAGGTGTCCATATCTTAGCTCATTTGTCGGGTCTTACTCCGAGTGCTCACGGATTTCATATTCACGCAAAAGGTGATTGCACTTCGCATGATGGTAAATCAGCGGGTGGGCATTTTAATCCGCATAATGATTTTCATGGAAACCCGGAGTCGGAAGAGCGGCATGTGGGTGATTTAGGCAATGTTATAGCTGATGTCGATGGTAATGCTAGGTATGATCGTGTGGATACCGTGATATCGTTTGATGGTGTGAATGGGATCATAGGGAAAGGCATCATTATCCACGCTGGGCGGGACGATTTAACCTCGCAACCTACCGGAGCTGCAGGAGCACGTGTTGCCTGTGGAGTTATTGAAAAAGTGAGTCATTAGTTTTGGTAAGTATGTCCAGTTGATACGTTTTTGGATTATTGCTTTGAGGTGAATTTTGGCTAATCCCCACGATCAATTTGGGGCTCAGCTTGTTGGTGATATATTGGGTCGCGAGAGGAGCTTTCGGATTGATTCCGTTAACCCGCAGAAAGTGTTGTCGCCCTATCCTGGTGCTAAATGGGCGTCTCTTGATTTAACTCCGTTCGCAGTTGCTGTAAAACCCGCGGATGCAGAGGGGTTTTTTAGTTCGGTAACTTCCGTTGATGGACTGGTTAAAGCGTACCGACGTGCTAGACGATCCAAGCTGTTTGAAGAAGACATCCCGGTTGCTTGCGATCAGGTTTCGACCTATGCATTTGAATTTTTAGAAAAGATTCTATCCCGTGCCTTCCAAGTCTTAGAAGACGATGATGCACGCCGAATTGCTAGTTTTGTCGCGAATCTGGATCTCTATTCCGCGGTGAAAGCCGTTGAGTCGTTACTGAACAGTCAAGCTGATTTAGCCCTTTTAAAGTTGGCCGAAATGCAGGATTGGACTCTTCATTTTGACCACCTCGCTATTCGTTGTGGATGTTCTGGGCGCAATGATGCACAGCGTGTAGTTGAAAATCTTCAACGCCACCATGGTTATGCTCCATCTCAATTGAAGGGTGAAAATTACTATCGTTTCGATGACGGTTGGGATGCTTATATTTTGTATAAAATGCTTGACAATGGCCAGCAATTGCGGCTGTTTATCGATCAATCCACTTTGGATAACAATTCTCAGATTATTCAACATTGGAATCATGTCTATGGTTATACTGCGCATCACCTTGCCATTCGTGCCACCCGCTTTTTCCAAGACAGGCGTATTGAGGTTTCTTTGTCGGAGTTGATCAGAGCAGTTAAAGGATTTGGGCTCGAGACGATGATACCAACTGGAGAGTATACCAAGGGTCTGTTAGAGCAAGTTTTTACCCGGCCAGAAAGGAATCAAGATATTCCTGGTAATATTCGTCGTCGATTAAGGCAAATAGACGAGTCCTTGGAGGGGAGTATCGAAAATGGTAAATTATTGGAATTGCTGTCTCGTCGTGAAATTGTACCGGAAATGAAACCTGCGTATTTTTCGCTTTACGGCATCACTTTCAAAAATGACAACCCGCTCCATTCCGCTCCGATTTATCCTTATTTTCTTCCTTCGCAGGCCGCACACGTTATCCGTACCTCTGTAAACGTTCAAGGTTAATGGATTGGAATCGCAAGAAATTTCATCGTACACAGACGCAATAGATTTTGTTTTGGTGGATATTGGTAAAAGTCCACGGGGGCATTTTATGATCTACAATACCTAAACAAGGTTTCAGTAGATGTCGTTTCGGCGCACTGAGCTTTGCCAAACCTGTGTAATTCTTCCTCTTGTCAAATTCGGCTTGAATTAATCGTCGTTGTAGATGGGATTCTCCGCGGATTTTTGAGTAAATAGTTCTTGTTACTAGGCAAAAAAAGAGGTGGGTTGAATTAACTCACCTATATTTTGAGTGTTGTGGGGTGGGTCACAACAAATGTGTGGTACAGGTCACAAAATTAATTGGACAGTTCCACTAGACTGGGTTTTTGTAGGGAGCTACTAAACTTTTCGTTATTTCACGCCAAATGAGTTAATCGACCACAAATGCAATTTTACTTTATAGATCCACTGGGCGGTAAGTCTAAAGTATTTAGCCTCTGGTCTGGTGTCCTATTGGGCTTTACTGCTCTTTTATTCATTTCGTCTGGAGTATTTTATTTTGGTGTTCAGCACGGTTCTGAATTGGAGTTAAAGCATGCACATAACAATACCAATGTCTGTATTGCCGAGCTAAAAAGCCAAGAAATAAAACTAGGTGAATTGCGAAAAGCGAGTGAAAATCGAATGGATGCCCTTGCTTTAAGATTGGGTGAGTTGCAATCACAAATACTCAGGATGAATGCTGTCGGTCAACGGGTCGTTGAAAAACTAAAAATTGGCAAAGGAGAATTTAATTTCTCCGAAATGCCGCCGAGAGGAGGCATCGACATTGACATACAAAGCCAACCACAGACATATACAAGTTTAGTAGACCAGATTGCCAACCTATCGGTTCAGATTCAGGATCGTGATGTGAAACTCAACGTACTTGATGAGTTTATGGTTAACCGAGAAATTAGGAAACAAGCCTATCCGGCGGGCCGACCGCTTACGAAAGGGTGGCTGTCATCGCCCTATGGATGGCGCAATGACCCTTTCAACGGACGTCGAGCATTTCATCATGGTATCGATTTTGCCGGCCGGAACGGCTCCAACGTAGTTGCGGTAGCTGCGGGCTTAGTAACATCAGCCGGAAAATATCGAGGTTATGGAAACATGGTAGCAATAGACCACGGGGGAGGCTATGTAACCCATTATGCCCATAACAAAGAGCTAACTGTATCTCCTGGAGACAGGGTAAGTCAGGGGGATACTATTGCTAAAATGGGGTCTACCGGTCATTCTACGGGACCACACGTTCATTTCGAGGTACTTCGCCACGGCAAGAAAATTAATCCTATAAAGTTTATACGAACGAAACGGTAACTTTGCTCGTCTGACCCACGTTAGATAGATTGGCTACCAGAATTCAGTAGTTTAGCCACAGATTGGTGGCGCTTTTCATTCCAGATATGGTAACCATTTGTTACGATATACAAATGAATTCATTAAGACCGCCAAAAGTTATTATATTCGATTGGCATGCTACATTAGTGGACACCCGTGATGCAATGTATCATGCGGTTGACGATCTTTTACCGCAATTTGATGGCCTTGAATTAATCGATCGTTTGATAGATCCCACTTTGAGCAAGACGGTTGAAGATGCAAAACTGGTCGAATATGTTCGAGATTACCGTCGGTTGCATCCCAAGGTAAAAGCTGAACGAAAGATTTCCCGAACAGATATCTTCGAAGTGTTGTTTGGCAGTGATGAGGAGGCAAAAGACATTGCGCACATCGCATTCAATCACTGTTATCGAAATCATTTTGGAGAAGCACATCCGATTGAAACCGGAGTACGCGATATGCTCATAGAATTATCCAATTTGCATATCAAAATTGGCGTCTTGAGTAATCGCGATCGTGAATTTCTCCAACATGAGCTCGAGTTCATCGACAACGGGAGTTGGGTCAATCTTTTTGGTACTGTGGTTGGGGGTGACGATATTCAGAAGCGTAAACCGGCGCCTGATCCTATTGAAAAGGCTATTGAGAACCTCGGCGAAAACCCCGGACTCCATTGTTGGTATGTGGGCGACAGCACCACGGATACCATTTCGGCCAAGATTGCAGGAGTGACTAACATTTTTTACAATGGTGCCCAGTGGGAACCCGATTGGATTTCCAGGATTTTTCCGGGTACAGAGGAACATCCCTATCAGCCGGATTGTGTGGTTAATGATTTTATTGAATTTTTGTCGTTGGTCAAACAGTGTAGAGGACTAAGATAAATCAAAAGAAATTTAGAAGCCATCCAGAATTAATCCGATCACCATATATTCAAACTCCAGTTAAGTTTTATATATCGCGATCAATCAGAGCATCCGAAAAGAGCCATATCGCTCCTAATTTTAGGGAGCATTATGGCTCTTGAAACGCAGAGTGTTTTAATTGGGCTCTACTCAAGAGCTATATTTCCCTCAATACATTCTTGGATCCCAAGCTCGGGTACTTCCAGTGTCATTTTAAGGTTCAACGACTCTGTGCCGGTTATAGCCCCTTCTTTAATAGCTTTAAGAACAGCATGTTCTATCTCACGCTGTGATGTAATCCCTACTTTTTTGAGAAATTTTCTAGTTTCGATATTAAACGTATCTTCATTCATTTTGCTTGGTTTGGACGCTAGGGTTTTTCATTAGGAATTTTGCACGGACAAAGACTGAACCGAACCAACTCATGGCGAGCGCTAAAATCCACACGAGAGTCGAAAGTGCAGTGCTATTATCGTGAGTTGTTGGCATTAACATAGACATAGGAAGGACAAATATACTAGCCGAGAGGGAAAAAAACCCCTGAAAGCAAGCAAAACCAATCAACGCCCACACCCAGGCATCTCGACCAACTTTACGAGCGGTTTTGAAAAACCAAATTGCGGTGGCTAAGGCAAATACTGCTCCGATCATAACTCCTCCTTCTAATTTATGGATGATTTGTGATAAGAACTCATGCCTACATTTCTCACCAGCTCTACTGGGTACGATATCGTATGTTTACCGTATGCCCGATGAGGCGAGTTTATGCGGATCTATTATTCAGATAACCCCGCAACCAACATCACCGAATCTGGTAAGAGCTATAGGTTTGCCTAGGATAAGAAATCCAACCTACGTTTTCAAATAATATTAGAAAAAAGTAATTAACAAGAGCGCATTGTTTTACCCCTGGAGGGGCAGTGTTGCTCCTAATCGTTCAATTATCCATTTTCCGATCGCTCCAATTTCTTCCATGCAAACCGAATGTTCCATCGGATAGCTATGCCACTGTACCGAGTGCCCACTTTTTTGTAACGTATCCCGAATTTGTTGTCCTAAATTGAAGGGTACTACTGGATCAAATGTTCCGTGCCCAACAAAGATTGGTAAATTTCCCGAAGGTATCTGATCAGGGGCAGCCAAGTATGTGGATAGTGCAACAATTCCAGCAAGCTTTGGTTGAAATCTAAGTCCAGTTTCCAGTGCAATAACCCCGCCTTGTGAAAACCCGGCAAGAATTATATTGGTGGGTGAAATACCGAAGTCGATTTCACGGGCAATTAACCGTTCGAGATATTTTGATGAAGTTTGGATGCCCTCTAAGTCAACTTTTCGATCTAAAGCTTGTTCATAGATATCATACCAAGCTCGCATCACGTAGCCTCCATTTACGGTAACCGGTTGTTTAGGAGCGTGGGGAAAAACAAATCTTACTTTGATTGTATCCGGAAGGTGTAGGTGTGGCACGATTGGTTCAAAATCATGCCCATCTGCTCCGAGACCATGCAGCCAGATCACACTTGCTTGGGCGGTACCATTCGGAGTTACTTCAACTGTTTCTAGATTATTATTGGCCATTTTTTAAATTTTTGATTGTTTTAGCCCAGGTATCACGTAAGGTTGTAATTCGGTTAAAAACAGGTTTTTTACCCTCAATGTGCGCGCTGTCAAGGCAAAAATAGCCTTCGCGCTCAAATTGAATTTGGTCTCCAGGTAAGGTATCAGCAAGAGCGGATTCGAGATAGCAATTGCTTAAAATACTCATGGAATCTGGATTAACGTGTTCCCTGTAATCGTTACCCTCTACTCCTATATCAGGGGTAGGGTGGTTAAAAAGTCTGTCGTAAAGGTGTACTTCTGCTTCCACAGCATGATTTGCTGAGACCCAATGTATTACTCCTTTAACTTTTCTACCTTCCGGTTTTTTTCCCAGGGTACCTGGGTCATAACTGCAAAGTAATTCAACTATGTTGCCTGAGCCATCTTTAACAACCTTATCGCAGCGAATCACATAGGCATTACGCAGGCGTACCTCGCCACCATCGACGAGCCGTTTGAAATTTTTGAGTGGTGTTTCCCTGAAATCGTTTTCATCAATATAAATTTCGTTGCAGAAAGCAATCGAACGGGTTCCCATGTTTTCATTTTGTGGGTGATTCGATGCGATGACTGTTTCAGTCTGATCGGCCGGATAATTTGTTATGACAACCTTTAAGGGGCACAATACAGCCATGCGCCGTGGGGCCTTCTCATTTAGGTCTGAGCGGATACAATCCTCCAACAGGGCCATTTCGACCGTATTTTCGGACTTGGTAACGCCAATACGGTTACAAAAATCACGAATACTTTTGGCTGTATAACCACGTCGGCGCAAGCCTGCGATTGTCGGCATACGTGGGTCATCCCATCCTTCTACAATACCTTCGTCAACCAATTCAGTCAGTTTACGTTTACTGGTGATGGTGTATTCCAGGTTTAATCTTGAAAATTCGATCTGTTGAGGGTGGCATTCCGTTTCTAATTCGTCTAAAAACCAATCGTATAGTGGTCGATGATCTTCAAACTCCAGTGTGCAAATTGAATGGGTGATTCCTTCTAGCGCATCGGATAAACAATGGGTGAAGTCATACATTGGATAGATACACCACGCTGCACCCGTTTGGTGATGGATGATGCCGTGGCGAATTCGATAGAGGGTTGGATCGCGAAGGTTGATATTTGGCGAGGTCATATCAATCTTTGCGCGCAGGACTTTTGAACCGTCCGAAAAATTTCCAGACTTCATACCTTGAAAAAGGTTGAGATTTTCATCAACGGACCTATCTCGATGAGGACTGTTTTTACCCGGTTTGGTCAACGTCCCACGGTATTCTCGAATTTGGTCGGCACTCAAATCATCGACATAAGCCTTGTTTTTTTTTATGAGTTGGACGGCGAAATCATACAATTGATCAAAATAATTTGATGCGAAAAACACAGGCTCACGCCATTTGTAACCCAGCCATTGCACATCTTCTTTAATGGCTTCGACAAAATTGATGTTCTCTTTATGGGGATTTGTATCGTCGAAACGTAAATTACATGTACCCTTGTAGTCATCGGCAATACCAAAATTCAAGACGATCGATTTGGCATGTCCGATATGCAAATACCCATTGGGTTCCGGTGGGAAACGGGTTGCTACACGGCCACAATATTTTCCTGATTCCTGGTCTTCATCAATGATATGTCGGACAAAGTTTGTACGTATTGGATATTCAGCGTCATTCATAGAGGCCGATAGACTAAGTAGTTACTCAAAGGCATATTGTAAACTATCAATTGCGGCGAAATGATTATTTCCTATTCAAATGTGAAAGAAATAAACACAAAGAATGGTCTTTTGGACGGTATTGTATTAAACATTGAGGAACCATGAAAAAAAGTATTGTCTGGATTTCGCTTTTAGTCTTAGTGTTGTTGACAGTAGTGACTATTGCTGATTCCGAGGGTGTAAAAACCACATTAGCAAACAAGAAAAAATTGTCGATTGCAACTTTTGCTGGAGGGTGTTTCTGGTGTGTTGAATCCGATTTCGAAAAGTTGGTAGGAGTACACGAAGTTGTTTCTGGATTTAGCGGTGGAAATATTCCGAACCCCACCTATAAGCAGGTTTCAGCTGGAAGTACCGAGCATGTCGAAAGTGTACAGGTTCATTTCGATCCTGAGGTCATTTCCTACCAAGATCTTTTGGAGTCATTTTGGCGTCAAGTCGATCCTACCGATAATAATGGCCAATTTGTAGATCGAGGTGCCCAATATCGAACATTGATTTTCTATCATACCGAGGCTCAACGACAGCTCGCTGAAGACTCGCGTAAAAAACTGAATGAATCGGGGCGTTATGATAACCCTGTTATTACTGAAGTACGGAAATTCGAAAAGTTTTACGTAGCAGAAGAATATCATCAAGATTACTACAAGCGGAATCCAATTCGGTATCACTATTATCGGTTTAATTCTGGACGAGATCAGTTTTTGAAAACAGTATGGGGGGGTGGATTGCAATTACCGATTAAGTCATCGGGTTTGTATACTAAACCGTCGGATAAGATTCTACGCAGAAATTTGAGCAATCTTCAGTACCAAGTCACTCAGAATGAAGCGACCGAGCGTCCGTTCCAAAATGCCTACTGGGACGAAAAACGCGATGGGATATATGTTGATATCGTCAGTGGTGAACCGTTGTTCTCATCCAAACACAAGTTCAAGTCGGGTACTGGTTGGCCAAGTTTCACACAGCCCCTTGAGTTAGAACACGTCGTAGAAAAAACTGATTACAAACTAATTTTTCCACGTACAGAGGTTAGAAGTTATTTTGGGGACTCCCATTTAGGGCATCTTTTTAAAGACGGTCCAGACCCCACGGGACTCAGGTACTGTATCAATTCTGCTTCATTGCGTTTTGTTCCTATTGAACATTTAAAAAGCGAGGGATTTGGAAAATATTTGGCCGAGTTTACGACGTCAAAGCTCGTTCGTTAATATATTTTGATATTGGCTTATGCCTGCCAGAGGAAAATAGGGATCAAGTTTGATTCCTATTTTCCTCACAAAATCCACAAGTAAAGTACTGCAGAAATAACCAACCGATGTTAAGGATACGGTGAATTGAAAAAATTGGGGCAGATATATTTTAGTTTATAGTAGCGGGTGTATCTCTAGTAACTGAGTTGAAGACTATAAAAGCTCTTCGATAGTTAGAACTCTTGTTCGGTCTATAAGTTTTAAGTATGCTGGCAGAGGTTGAACCAAAGCTGTTTCAAAACCGTTAATACGCCATCAGGTTAAATCCAGGCCGGATATTTGATTACCAAGCGAAGTCATATTTTTCTACCCAATCAGCAAACCAAAATCTGACTTTTTTTTATCACCCCTAATGCTTGCTTCGCTTTAATTTTGCACTCGTGGGTAGTATTCTGTAACAAACTTCTATCTATGTGGGACTCCTACACCTATGTATCGAATTGCCTTCAATCGACATGCGCCTCGTGTTCGAGTCACTTTTGTTTGTTTGCTTTTATTTTTGATCGCTTGTGACCAGCAAACCGAACCAACGCGTGTTGGTACTCCACCGATTGTATCTGTTGCCGACGTCCAAGTTCGAACGATTCCTGTCTACATAGAATTTCCCGGATCTATAGAAGCGGTCAAGTCTGTCGAATTACTCGCGCGTGTTGAGGGTTTTTTAAAATCTCGTAATTTCGAGGAAGGTTCCACGGTTCGTACGGGGGATCTTCTGTATGTGATAGATCCTAAGCCTTATGAGGCTGCATTGAAAAAAACTGAAGGTCAACTGATCGTAAGTAAGGCTGCGCTGGCCAATGCTAAGCATAAGCTAGAGCGCCAAAGACCGTTAGTCGAAAAAAGTTTTATTTCTAAACAGGCATTTGATAATTTTCTCGCTCAGGTTAAGGAGAAAGAAGGTCAGGTAAAGGCAGATCAGGCTGCTGTCGATCAGGCTCGTCTGAATTTGAGCTATTGTTCGATACATGCACCCTTTAACGGTCGCATTGGTTACACGGCGGTAAATGTTGGTAATCTGGTAACTCCCTCGGAAAATCCCAAGCTAGCGCGGTTGGTACAGATGGACCCGATTTATGTTGTTTTCCGGCCCAGTGACAAACAACTTCCTCGCATGTCTGAGCAACAGAGTAAAACTCCGATTCAGGTATCAGTCGTTTTAAGCGACAAAAGTCAATATGGGCATATTGGAGAAGTTGACGCGATCGACAATCGCATCGATCCTTCGACCAATACCATTAAAATGCGAGGTGTGATGCCTAACCCAGATGGTCTTTTGATCCCAGGCGAATTTGTCAAAGTGAGGGCATTTCTTGGAAATCAGGGAAACACAGTGTTGGTTCCCCAGGCTGCGTTGAGCGAACAACAAGGTGGCTACCGTGTTTTTGTGGTTGGTACCGGCAATGTTGTCAGCGCTCGTCAGGTCACACTAGGAGCCACTTATCAAGGAATGCGAGTTATTTTGGATGGACTTACATCGGGGGAAAGGGTGGTTGTATCGGGACTGCAGAAGCTCAAAAGTGGAACAAAAATTCAATTGCAATCAACCGCCAATCCAGAGAATCCCAAAGAAATATTGCCGAAAATAACCAAGCCGGTGACTATAAAACCTGATTCCTTGAATAACTAGTTTATTTAGGTTCGTTTGGTGTTTGCCCAATTTTTCATTAACCGGCCGATTTTTGCCACCGTCATTGCAATCATTATTGTGTTGATCGGTGTGGCGTCAATCCCGTTATTGCCGATCGCCCAATTTCCCCAAGTTACACCTCCTTCTGTTGAGGTGAGCGCGTCATATACCGGAGCAAGCTCCGAGGTAATGGAACAAACCGTGACCATCCCAATCGAGGAGCAGATTAACGGTGTTGAGGGAATGATTTATATGTCATCGACAAGTACCAACGATGGTGGCACAAGCATTATCGTAACCTTTGAGATTGGATACGACTTGGATATCGCCGCTGTTGATGTGCAAAATCGTGCCGATGTTGCGCGATCGGTTTTACCTGATGAAGTGATTAAAGAAGGGATCGTTACGAATAAACAGGAACCATTTATAACTCTGTGTATGGATGTAATTTCGCCGGACGGGCGTTTCGATGAACTGTTTTTGAGTAACTATGTCGACATTCATATTGTCGACGTATTGCGTCGTATTCCGGGAGTTGGGGAAGTCTCTACAACGGGGCAACGAAAATATGCAATGCGTATTTGGCTTGACCCCGAAAAATTGGCTGGACTCAATTTAACGGCCAACGATGTGGTGAATGCAGTCAGTAACCAGAATCGTGAAGTAGCTTCGGGTTCCATTGGGTCTGAGCCGGTACCGGAAGGACAAGAATTTCGTTATGCGATTACGACGTTGGGACGATTGAGTGAAGTATCGGAGTTCGAAAATATTATCGTACGGGCGGATTCGGCCAACGCGATTGTTCGCGTAAAAGACCTTGGTCGTGTGGAACTCGGCGCAGAAGATTATTCTGCTAGCGTTATCCTGGATGGGTTAAATGCAGCCAATATGTGTATTTCAGAGCGTGCTGGAGGTAACTCGATTGATATTGTTAATAAGGCTAAGGCCGAAATGGAAAGGTTGTCGAAAAATTTCCCAGACGGTATGGAATATCGGGTTAACTATGACACCACATTGTTTGTTCGCGCATCTGTCCGTGAGGTAATCATTACGCTGGTCGAAGCAATACTTCTGGTGTTTTTGGTCATCTTCGTCTTCCTTCCCGACGCAAGGTCGATATTAATCCCTGCGATCACTATACCGGTTTCACTGATTGGTACCTTTGCGCTCCTTAACGCACTAGGATTTTCTATTAACACACTCACGCTGTTTGGTTTGGTGCTCGCCGTTGGTTTGGTTGTCGACGATGCAATCGTAGTCGTCGAAAATGTGGTTAGGCAAATAAGTGAAAAAGGATTAGGCCCAAGGCAGGCAGCCGTAGCAGCAATGCAGGAAGTGACGGCTCCTATCGTTGCTACTACTCTGGTGTTGATGGCAGTCTTTATACCGACCGCATTTACCCCTGGAATCACCGGGCAATTGTATCGGCAATTTGCACTTACTATTGCCTGCGCGGTCGGCATTTCAGGACTCAACGCGTTGACACTTAGCCCGGCTCTTAGTGCTGTTTTTCTGCGTAATTCCACTCGGAAAGAGAGCAAGCGGAGGCAAAAATTTAATCTAATCTTCAACCGCTTAACAGCTCACCATGAAGCTGTTATACGCCATCTCGTCGACCGTTGGTTCTTAACCACAGGTGCATTCGTCGCACTGGTCGTGTTGACGATATACATGTTTAATTTCGTTCCCACTGCTTTCGTTCCCGCAGAAGATCAAGGGTATTTTATTGTCAATATTGAATTGCCTGAGGGAGCTTCTCTGGAACGAACCCAAAAAATTCTAGACCAGGCAACGGCAAAAATCAGTCCAATTGATGGGGTTGGTAGAACACTTTCTTTTGTTGGCTTCAGTTTTATTGATGGGGCCTCGTCGAACGTTGCGAACCTTATTCCCATCCTCGCACCGTGGAAAGATCGAAGTAAACCATCACAACATCAATCTGCGATTATCGCAAAAGTAAACGAAGAATTGAGTACAATTATGGGGGCCACTATTACGGCATTTCCCCCACCCCCGATCCATGGGCTGAGCCAAGCGGGTGGCTTTCAATTCGAACTCCAAGATTTTAGGTCGGGCGATTTGGAGGAACTGGATCGCTTAACTCAGGAATTGGTCGAGAAAGGCAATGCTAGCCCGGAATTGACCAGCTTGTTTAGTGGGTTCAGCGCCAGCACACCTCAGTTATATGTCGAGCTTGATCGTGAAAAAGCGAAGATTGAAGGCGTATCGATCCCAGATGTTTTTGATGCATTACAAATATATTTGGGTGGATTGTATGTCAACGAATTTAATAAATTCGGTCGTATCTACAAGGTATTAGTCCAAGCAGAGGGTCAACTCCGAATAACACAAGATGATATTAAACGTCTCTACGTACGCAATGAAAATGGCGATATGATTCCCTTGAACACCTTGGTCAAAATAAAACCAACAGTCGGAGTTCGAAACATTTCTCACTATGATCTATACCGCTCTACTACCATCAACGGGCAAGCAGCTTCGGGTTATAGTTCTGGACAGGCGGTCGATGCGATGGAAAAATTAGCTCAGGAAATCTTGCCGGATGGCTACGGATATTCATGGACTGGGGTCGTCTATCAACAACTCAAAGCTGGTAACCAACGAGTAATTGTATTTGCCCTGGCACTGATTTTTGTCTTTCTCTTTCTGGCTGCACTTTATGAGAGCTGGTCGATGCCTTTAATGGTGATGCTGACTGTACCCCTGGCAATGCTTGGTGCACTCTCGGCTCAATGGCTAAGAGGGTTGGACAACGATGTTTATTGCCAAATTGGTCTAATTATGTTGATCGGGTTGGCCAGCAAAAACGCGATTTTAATCGTTGAATTTGCAAAACGTCTGCGCCAGAAAGGGTACTCTATATTAGACGCTGCAGTTGAAGCTTCTCGGGTTCGTTTGCGCCCAATATTGATGACTGCCTTTGCGTTTATTCTGGGGGTTGTGCCGCTGGTATTCGCCTCTGGGGCAGGTGCTGCAAGTCGACATTCACTCGGTACTACAGTATTTGGCGGTATGTTGGCAGCTACTCTAATGAGTTTGATGCTGGTGCCGGTATTTTTTGTATTAGTTGAAGGACTGCGAGAACGGTTGTTTAAAATCAGCAAGGAAAAATAATAATATTTAAGTGCTGTAATGGCTTAGGATGAACCAAAAGTGTACCTATTAGGTAATTTTTGCTAATAACTTATACAATGCCTATCAGAGGTATCAACATTGCTTTTCAGGGTATTGATTTTGAGATGGTACTCCTTTTACCGCTTAATGAGTGTAGGCCAGTTGCTTAAGGAAACTAATGTCCCAGTACTCTCTATTTTTTGATACTACCACTTGTTAACGCTAGCAGGCAGCGGTCAACGCTTCCACTGAACGATTGGAACCGCCGTTACGCTATTCTTCGGGGATCCCTCGACGACACGATCACTATAAACCAGGTATACCAAGGTGTTTCGCTTAGAATCATAAAAGCGAACCACCTGTAGTGTTTTAAACACTAGGGATGTTCGTTTTTGGAAGACTTCGTCACCGTCAAGTTTACCGCTTTTTATATCATCGCTAATGGATATGGGCCCCGTTTGTCGGCATGCAATCGATGCGTCAGATGTGTCCTCGGCAATACCGACCGCCCCGGATATCCCTCCGGTTTTTGCTCGACTTAGATAGCATGTTACTCCTGGGACATTTTCATCATCAAAGGCTTCAATGATGATTCGGTCGTCCGGCCCTAGCCATTTAAATTTCGTGTCAACATGCCCTATTTTTTCGGCCATAGCTTGGAAGGGGAGGACTAAGCAAAGTAAATATATGAGACTGGGACAAGTATTTCTGAAAAACATCATTATCACCTAAAGATACAAATTGATTAAAACTCCAAGTCATATTGTAACATTGGGTTTGTGATGGCATCCTCAACTGTATTGCTCATTAGTTTTCTACTTTGAAACCTCACTGCGCTCGGTATGGGTGTTCATGTGCTACTAGTATGTTTTTGCCCAAATCGATGTTCACACTGTCACTACACAAATTTATGGTCCATTTCTGTGAAAGTGGTGGGAAATGTAGGTAAGTTAAGTGATGTCAGTTAATGCTAAGTCTTGGTAGGATTGAAAAAGTTTTTGGCAAAATGTGTCCCACTCTTCACAAACAGACATAGTCTTCTCATCCAACGTCAACAGATTAGGATACGACACGAGTTTGGACATTTCATCGCTGAGTTCTTGGATTACGCTAGGATCACAGCCTTTAAGAATACTTTGTACAAACTCGACGGGTTTATACCATTCAAGTGCGTGCTGCCAGTCCCGGTGAATTTGGGTGAGCAATACATTCCGGGGGCCTTCCCATAATTCGTTGATAATGGCGTCACGAAATAGCCTTGGAAGTGAGGAAAAATCTTCCATCGCACCATGCCCGCCAAAAACTGATAAAGCGGATCGGAGAACATCGACGGCATCAGATGAAGCCGTAATTTTTTGGAGCATGATTAATTCCCGGATATTGAATTGTTGCTTCTTCAACTTGTTAGGCCCTCCGTTGACGACGCCGTCTTTTAAATCTTTTCTCAGTTTTAGAAATTCACTATAAAGTTTGAAAGCTCCAGCGGTTGTCCTCTTTGCGGTGTATTGAATCGATGAAATTTGGCGCGCCAACATTGGGAATTGGCCAATTGGAAGGCCGAATGCACATCTAAACTTACTGTATTGTTCAGCTTCCCGCGCTGCTCGGGTTATGCTGGCTGCAGCCGACAAACCTACTGTCAAGCGAGAATAGGTAAGAACAACACCGGCAACATTTGCAATGCCTTTGTCGAGCGGCCCAATAGGATATGCGACAGCACCGTCAAAAGTGATTTCGGCGGTACTTAATTCACTGGTACCCAATTTCCATTTAAGCCGATCAATGGTGTATCCATTTCTAATTTCGTTCTGCTTATTACCGGGAAGCCAGGATGGCACCACAAATAGACCGACCTTTTCGCTGCCTACTGGTTTGGCAGTAACAACAGCGTAATCGGCGTGGGTAGCGGAACAAAAAAACTTCGATCCGTACAGCCGCCAAGAATCTTCCTTGGGAACGGCTTTTAGTAAGTTTGAAGCAACATCAGATCCACCTTGTATTTCCGACAGATATTGAGCACCAATGGCAAAATTGCCATTAATTCCCTCTTTGCAATGGTTAAGTATAGATTTTGTTTCGGGTGTTTCAGCATGGGTTTCAAGCAAGGCTACAAGCCCTTCAGTACAGGTTAGAGGGCAGGATATGCAGGCTTCTCCATTTTGGTAGATGAGATACATTTTTAGCAGTCGGGCCCAAGGTAACGTTTTTCCAGAAAACAACGCCTCTGAAAATACTTCCTTTTCCATTATTTCTGTCTCAGTTGGTCGGACAATTCGATCTATACGATGGTGGTGCCCATCATAATGGGTGACGGAGGGCCTGTTATCGGGGTGGGAAATAGCTTCCGCCATATCTCGCCACCGAAACGAGGCTTTAGACGATAGCTCACGGGCTTCTTGATCTATTTGGTTCCAATGTTTTCCAGCAAAATGCTTAGCAACTTTTTGGATGAAGGGATCGTCTCGGTAGTAATCAAACTTGTTCCTCCACGCTAGAAAAGTATCGAAGTTATAAGGGTTGTTAGCATTGGGTAAAGACATGATCAATTAAGAGCGTCCAATTCCTAATATCTATTTTTTACTTTCAATGTCCTTGGTCGATAGATTCTCTTCCATCATACTCATAAATAATGCGCCCTGTTCTTTGGCATCATCAAGTGCAATGTGGGTATGCGGTTGTTCAGAAAACCACCGTTTGGGTAAATAGTTTTTGCCACAGTGGCGGAAGTCGCGCTTTCTCATGCCCATGGCGTAAGAGCGCATATCAATGCCGTGTTCAGAAAACGGACGGCGATCGGTGAATTTTACTAAATACCAATAAACCCACATGAAATCCCAGGTTGCTGGCCAGGCTACAAAAATTGGTTTTCCAGGCATTGCTTCGATCCAGTCCGCAAATTCGTTCATGGTATCTACTGGGGTTCTTAGGTCCTGTCGACAAGCATCCCATGCCTCAGGGAATTTTTGCCACCATTCCGCCATTCTTGGATGAGCTTTCGCTTCTGGAAGAGTTTCCAAATTTGCCGTAAACTCATTGGTCAATTGTCCGTTGGATAAAAAAGCCGCCGCCCCCAGACTCAACATCGAATGGGGTCCCGGAATTGGGCCATCAGCTTCGATATCGACACTCAAATAAATTTCCGGATTTTTTTCGGACATGGGGATGTACTCCTTGTTAAATCTTCTTAGAATTGCTTCAGTATGCACTCACAATCGTTAAAAGAAAATTATGTAATTCTGTATCCAATTAAATTTTGGGAGTGAAAATGGCTAGGTTGCAAAGTTATGTATTTCTCCTGTTGTTGGGCTCAGCAGGTGTTTCTGCTGATCGGCTTACCGTAGAACAAGTTCCAACTCCGCTGAAATCATGGGTGCATTGGGTTCTCTATGAACACAGTGAGCAGAACTGTCCGTTTGTATTCAATGATTTCGCAACCAAACATTGTAGTTGGCCAGGTCGGCTTAATCTGTATCTAAACCAGGGTGGTGGTGTATTTTCCATTAATTGGCGCATTTATGCTACAAATAGGGTGGAATTACCCGGAGGGCTGAATTATTGGCCACAGAAAATTAAAGTCAATAATCAGGCGGCGGTGGTGCATGAATTTAAAGGTAAGCCTGCCCTGTGGCTTGAACCCGGTAATTACCGAATTAATGGACGATTTAATTGGGATAGACCACCCGATCGCTTAACTATCCCCAAAACTATCGGCCTGATTGGGTTGAAATGGGATGGGAAAATCGTGGACTTTCCTGATATAGCCAAGGGCGAGCTTCGGTTGAACCGTGCAGGACAATTGGGATCTAGTTTGGACAATAGTAATAATGCTCTCGCAATTAAGGTTTACCGCCGAATTATTGATGATGTCCCGTTGCTGATGGAAGTTCGATTAGAAATCGATGTGTCAGGTGAACATCGCGAAATTCTACTAGGTAAATTGTATTCAACTGGTTTTTATCCGTTATCCATAACGAGTCCAATTCCAGTTCGGTTGGAAGCCGATGGTAGGTTGCGGATGCAATTGCGTCCTGGCCAGTGGGTGGTCGATTTAACGGTTCGCAATCTATCTCCGTTAACTACCCTGGAAGTACCTCGTTTGACTAATCCGTTGCCGGGGGAAGAAATATGGGTATTCGACGCGCGTCGGTTTCAACGGGTAGTAGAAATACAGGGAGTTCCACCAATCGATCCTACCCATACCAATCTTCCTCAGCAATGGAAAATACTTCCTGCATTCAGAGTGCGTGCTGGAGACGTGATGCGTCTGGAGGTTATTCGTAGAGGGAATCAAGACCCGGAACCAAATAAACTTTCTTTGAAGAAAACTCTGTGGTTGGATTTTGATGGCGATGGATTCACTGTTAAAGACACCATTCAAGGGACCCTGACGCAGGGTTGGCGTTTAATTGCAAATCCAGAGATGAAACTGGGGCGAGTATTGGTTGATGGGAAACCCCAATTGATTACACTAGCGTCCGACTCTAAAGAAGAAGGTGTCGAAGTACGAAAAGGAATTATTAATTTTTCCGCTGATAGCAGGATTGATGGTCGTCAATCGAGATTGGATGCAACAGGTTGGCGGCAGGATTTTAAACGAGTCAATACTCACTTGAATTTACCCCCCGGATGGCGGTTGTTCTCAGTGCGTGGTGTTGACAACAATGCGGAGACCTGGATCAATCAGTGGAGTCTTCTTGATCTTTTTCTTGTATTGATTATCGCTTTTGCGAGCGGAAAACTTTGGGGAAAAGGTTGGATTCTTGTTGCATTAGTGACACTCGCTTTAGTGTGGCATGAATCAGGTGCACCTCAGTATGTATGGTTAAATATCCTCGCGCCAGTGGCGTTATTGAGAGTAGTCCCCCAGGGAAAACTCTGTAGTTCGTTAACATTGTATCGTAATATCTCTATCGCGGCATTGATTTTGATTAGTATTCCATTCATGGTGGATAGGATCCGTAATGCTTTGCATCCTCAGTTGGAGTTATCGGGTAAACAGTCTTTTGCTATATCGGGTTTGCAACAATCGTCCGAGATACCTTCTCCACTGTTGGAGAGTGATGTGGCATTGATGATGGAGAATGAAAAACCGCTTCATACTAACCGGGGTGCTGGTGTTTCTTCAAAAAATAGAAAGAAATCGTATGCCCAAGTGGTTGACGAGGTTGATCTCAATGCAAAGGTACAGACTGGTCCAGGAATACCACAATGGAAGTGGCGGCAAGTTTATTTAAGCTGGAACGGTCCGGTGGATCAAGGCCAAACTGTTGATATCGTGTTTCTTTCACCCGGGGTCAATAAGGTTCTTAATATCGTAGGAGTCATATTATTGGCCATTTTTTCTGCGTGTGTAATCCGGGGGAAAGGAATTTTGGATGTGCCGCGTGCTCCACGAGGTTTTGCTACCGGTATGGTATTGATTCCCTTGCTTTTGATTAGTGGAATAGATGTGGTCTGGGCCGACATCCCTGATCAGACGATATTACAGCAATTACAAGAAAAATTGTTACTACCTCCCGAATGCCTTCCGTCTTGTGGCCAGATTCAGTTATTGAAACTCAAAGTATCGCCGTCCACTATAACCGTGGAAGCAGAAATACATGCAGAGGAAATGGTCGCGATTCCTGCTCCGGTTCCCACGGGAGGTTGGATACCGCGTAAGGCACTATTGAATAGGAAACATCCTGTAAATCTGTTTCGTACAGAAGATCAAATGCTTTGGATAAATGTGGAAAAAGGTATATCGACTGTTGTGTATTCGGGTTCCTTACCCATAGTTGATAGGGTGAAGATTCCGTTACCTTTAAGACCGCACCGTATTTTGGTTGAAAGTGCGGGCTGGTTGATTGAGGGTATCAATGAAAACGGTCGTCCAGATGCCCAGTTGCAATTGACACGTATCGACCCTGATAAAAACAATGGGGAATCAGTTAAGGTGGAAGCCCAGCGCTTACCCCCATTTTTTCGTGTGGAACGCACACTTTTTTTAGGCATAGAATGGAGTGTAGAAACCCGAATTGTACGGTTATCCAATTTGAATGATGCAATTATCGCCAAAGTACCCTTGTTGCCGGGTGAGGCGGTTACTTCAAGTGAAATCCGTGTCGAAAACAGTATGGTGATTGTAAACTTACCACCGGGGCAGAAATCTTTAGTATGGCGATCGACTCTTGATCAACGGGAATCAATTGAGCTGAAGGCTTTAAAAACAACCGAATGGATAGAAGTTTGGCGGGTCAACTCCAGCCCAGTATGGCACATGGAATATTCCGGGATTCCGGTCGTATATCAGCAGAACGAAGCTAAAGTTTGGACTCCGGAGTGGCGGCCGTGGCCGAATGAGATGGTAACGTTAACTATTTCGCGTCCAGAGGCGGTGAAAGGTCGAACTCTGACCATTGATGACAGTAATTTAAAGATTAATCTAGGAATACGATCAACAGATACCCTGTTGGAATTTAGTCTCAGGAGTTCCCAAGGGGGACAGCATACTATTGGATTACCCACTGAAAGCAAATTGCTTTCGGTCGCTATTGATGGACGAAGACAGCCGATTCGTCTTCAAGGCAGCGATTTGATATTGCCTGTTCGACCAGGGAAACAGGTTTATGTAGTGAACTGGCGTCAAACACGTAACGATGAAATGTTGTTCCGAAGTGGACCTGTTGTCCTCAATACAGAAAGTGTCAATAGTCGCATAGCCTTGAGTCTTGGCAATGACCGGTGGGTTCTTTCGACAGGTGGTCCGCTGTTGGGTCCGGCAGTTTTATTTTGGGGATTCCTGGTGATTATTGTGGGACTTGCATTCGCATTAGGGCGGTACGTGTCAACGCCGTTAGGTATTTCCCAGTGGTTTCTGCTTTTAGTTGGGTTAAGCCAAGTTCCCGTGGAAGAAAGTCTAATCGTCATTGGGTGGTTACTTGCTTTGAGTTTTAGAAAAAAATTGCCGGAAGAGCTAAGCCAAATTCGCTTTAATTCCATACAGATCGTTTTAGCAATCCTAACGTTAGGGGCACTAACAATTCTCTTTTATGCAGTGAGTCAGGGGCTCCTAGGAATTCCTTCCATGCAGGTAGCAGGTAATGGTTCATCGGCCTTTAATCTTAATTGGTATGCCGACCGCGTGGGAGTTACTTTACCCCAGGTGTGGGTTTTTAGTGTGGCAATTTGGATTTACCATCTGTTGATGCTTTTTTGGGCATTATGGCTCGCACTATCATTGCTCCGCTGGTTGCAGTGGGGATGGGAGTGTTTTTCGGATCATGGGCTTTGGCGAAAGATTGAATGGAAGAAACAGAATAAACGGTGAATCCATTACTGTATCAAGTCGGTTACATCGATCTTCTTTGGGTTTTGGTGCCAGTGCTGGGGGTGCTTGTTATTTATTGGCGCTGGTCATTAGGGATTCGCGAGATCCTCTATGCATTAGTTCGTATGGTGTTGCAATTGATTTTGATTGGCTATGCATTGATTTATGTCTTTGCGGTAGACAATTCGGTGATTGTCATCGGCATTTTAGTGGTCATGCTTGCCGCCGCAAGTATTATTACCTTGAGGCCAGTTAGAAAAAAGACACATTTGCTCTATTTTAAAGTCCTGGGCTCGATTGCCATTGGGGGTATGATTACGCTCGTAATAGTTACTCAAGGTGTCGTGGGTTTGGATCCTTGGTACCAACCGCGTTACCTTATCCCTCTGGCGGGTATGATTCTCGCTAGTGCTATGAACGCCGTCAGTATTGCGGCTGAACGATTTGAAGTTGAGATAAATAGATCTTGTACATTTGCCGATGCTCGTGCGGCCGCATTTCAAGCAGCGCTAATTCCGGTGGTCAATTCTTTATTTGCTGTGGGCTTGGTCTCTCTTCCTGGAATGATGACTGGGCAGATACTATCGGGTGTTTCACCTCTCGTTGCTACCCGTTACCAAATAATGGTGATGTGTATGATATTTGGTTCAGCCGGGATATCCTGTGCGATTTATTTAATTTGGCAAAAAAAAGAAGATTTGTAGAAATAGTGTGCAAAAGTGATTGTCTTTAAATTTAATTACTATGAATCATTGGGTATATCAACCAAATATACTTTTTTGAACAAGCTGTTGTTTCTCGGAGTCCAAATTCCGTCTTCTAGTTGAATGTTTTTGATCCCCATGTGGTCCATGTCTTCAATCGAATAATAAAACATTTTATATCTTTCTTTGCTGAACTGTTTCCTGTATTTTTGTGTTTGCCCATAATAGGGTAAGTTAGAATCGACACCTATACTTTTAAAGAAATCGGATTCCTTTTTCTTTAAAAAGCGTAGGCAATTTTCGTCATGTTGGATATGCTTTTGTTTTTCAATGTGTGTTAGTTTTTGGATGTCTAGATTCTCGAAACTCCAGCAGGGATGGTTTTTGTCTTTTGTTTGGCTGCGTAAAGATAGAGTTGCTTCGTGATCACCACCGACGTGCTCCCCGTTGTATAGCGCTGTTATCTGCTCCGAAAGAGATTCTTGGAAATATCCGCCGTGCCATCCCAGTAAAGCATCTTTGTGAAGTATTTTTTTAACGCCTGATGGGAAAATATAATTAGCGCAAGAGGATAAGCAGTATTGGGTTATTTCGATAGTTAAGTTGTTTTGATAAACCCATTTCCCTATATTGATTCCGGATAGCCCATTTCCTCCAATACTATTAATTATTAACTTTGTAGGTTTTATTTTGGCGGAAATATAGATTTTTTTAAGGAATTCGAAGTTTTCTTCATTGATTACCGCATAATAGTATATTTTTTCTTCATCAAAGGTGCCTATTCTAATTTTTGAGCATCCAACCATATTCGCTATTAACAAAAACAAATATAGGCCTGATTTAAGCAGTGTCATTGTATTGGTATATAAATAACAGCCTTTAATGTATTAGGCTATTTATATTCTTGAAATAGAGATATAAAATGCCGTATAGAATGAATCAAACTTAAATTCAATTGTATTTAACTATCTGAGGTAGTGTGAAAAGGTGTCTATTTTAGCTTAAATTCATTTTAACTACAGCTTGTTAACACTTTTGCATTGGGGGGTGGGATAAAGGTCAAAGACCCAATAAATAACACGAGTGGTTTGTACCTATCCGTCTTGTATCAATGCTAATTGACTCCGCATTTGATTGTCTTCAGGTACAACAATTTTAAATGCGTTACAATCTTCTCGAAATAAACCGAATCTTTTTACCTTACTGGCCAAAACGTGACTTTACCGGATCGTCCGACGAGCTTGGGTGTGCCCTCTAATCAACGAATTCAGCGTTTTCTTTTTCCGCTGATTACCGTTGTATTGTTTGTGGCATCGATATCTGCAATAGGACATATGTTGGGGGAAATAACATTGGAGCAGGTCGTTTTGGAGGTTTCTAGGTTATCCTATCAACAATTTAGCCTCGCTTTGCTTTTTACCTTCCTTAGTTACTGGGTATTGAGTGGTTATGATTGGATGGCGTTACGTTATCTAGGCCGTCAACTGCCGTATGTGACTGTGGTATGGGCGACATTTTGCAGTTGTGCGATATCTTATACGGTGGGTGTCAACCTCCTTTCTGGGGGATCAGTTCGCTACCGGATTTATGCGGCGGCAGGTCTTAGTGCGGGAGATGTCATTCGTATTACGCTATTCGGGATGGTCGCGTTTAGCGTTGGAACCTCGGTAGTCGCAGCTATGGCATTATGTTTGCGCCCGGATGTTATTGCTGAATTTACTGGTATATCTTCAGTGGTGTTATGGAATATTGGTTTTTTTACGTTGAGTTTTTGTATTGCTTTTCTGGTAATAACCTTTTGCAAACAAACGCCCATCAAAATTGGTCGGTGGAAGATTAAATTGCCTAGTTTTCAAATTACACTGTCACAGTTAATGGTTTCGGTTGTAGATATGATTTTTGCTGGTGGGTGTTTATATATTCTATTATCTGAACCAAATATTCCTTTTGTCGGATTTCTTATCGTGTATTCTTTAAGTTTCATAGCTGGAATGATTAGTCACGTGCCGGGTGGATTGGGTGTTTTTGACGGTATGATTCTTTTGGCATTCAAAGACTCGCTTCCTGCGGAATCATTGGCAGCGGGCCTAGTGGTGTATCGAATAGTCTATTACCTTATCCCCTTGGTTCTAGCTACGGCCATTTTAGCGGTACGCGAAGTTATGGAACGATCAACTGATACTAAGTGCAAGGCGGAGTCTTGATTTTGGTTAAACAGGGGAAAAACAAGTTTTGACCGCAGAAACTTAGGAGGTAATGCGCCGTTTCCTTAATGGGATTCGAAAAAACTTAAACGCAAGACAACTAGATTTTAGTGAACTTTAAATCCCCACCGACTGGCTTCTGGAAGGCGCTCACGACGGGATACGCGGAATTGCCAAAGACCGAACAACATAATAGTGAAGGTCATGCCCATTTTATAAGTTGCCCAGGCAGATTCTGACATTGTTCTCCATACCCACTCATTTCCAAGCGCAAGTAGAAGGAATAGGATTGCCCAACGGCGAGTTAAAGTAATCCACCCACGATCTGTGAGTGCGAAGAGGTTGTCAAACATGGGTTTGAGCAGGATTTTTTCATTTAGCAACCCTATAATTAGTATCAGACCCCCCGCACCATAGTAGATGGTATGCTGAAAAATAAAAGCGGTCGGTTCGTCCGTGATCAATGAATAGCTGCCGAAACTGACGACAAGAATACACATAACCAAAGGGAATATCGGGCATCGCCGTTGAACTATCATCGACAGTAAAACGACCACTACGGTCGCGACCAAACTCCAAAAAATAGCGCTCATCAGGCCATAGTAATTAAACGCTACCCAAAAAATAACAATGGAACTCAGTTCGATGGCCCAATTAAAAGCGATGTGAATTAATGGGTGGGTTATCTTCATTGAGTTCGGTCAAATAATTCGTAGATCAACCGAATTGCTACCACAGGTTTAGGGTAATTTGAAATTTCACTAAATTAGGGTTGTCATCGGGCTTTGGGATGTTTTTTTGTAAAAGTAGAACTACTTTTTTACCCAATTTCCAGTGGCACTCTGATAATAGTTTCCCGCTTTCGTAGCTTGCTTTGCTCTTTCATAAAAACGATAAGCCACTTGTTGTGTGGTGGCACCGCTTTTTTTGGCGACACTCGTAAATTTAGCTTTGCGTTTATTGTTGATATCGGAGACAAATTCATCGATCTCCTTGGTCTTTGGGCCGGTTACGTAACGTAAATAACCTTCGTTGCCTTCACCTACAAGTCCTTGGGCTTTTAGTTCTATCAAACTCAACGCCCAGGAATGGCCAAAAACTGCCAGACTCAAAATTACTGCAAATCCCAATTTCTTCATGTTTAGCTTTAACATTTAAATGACGTAATGATCATGTAATCAGAAGTGAGTCAGATGGATGCTAGAATAGCCCACTATCTTTTTCAAATAAATCATCGAGCTCTTTATCCACCTTTACGCGGATTTCATGTTCGATTTTGACGTTCAGATTGATTTCAATAGGTTTGTTCGGTACTGCCACCTGCACTGTCGGTGTGCAGGCTACTGGGAGGAAAATCAACAGGAAAGGTAGAAATATATTCCTAGCTATCATAAGGTCCATGCCTTTTAAATCAGTCACAACATACCTATTTTACTTCATAATAGTGATAGGCATGCCCGTCGATTCGTGCAAACTGATTGATTTGAGTTTGTAAATAATTGCGGCGTACGGAATGTTGAACATATTTTATGGATTGAGTCTTAACATTTACTGAATCAATTTTCTTTCTAGCACATCGGCGACGATCCTCCCCGATTGAAGGCTCCTTAGCAAAGTTGGAATGTTATCGCTGACGTTTAGATTCAAATTAATACGTTGGCCATTATTCATATCCGGGTTCAATCCCTGCATTTTCATCTGTAATGTCAGATCCCCATTCGCTGAATATTGGGCATCTGCCTGCAAAGTGTCGAAATGATAATTGCTCAAAGCGTCGACGGCAAGCTGCAAGTTAGGATTAGTGGTTGCGGTGATTTTGGCCGAAGGATCGGGTTGGTATCGAATAACTCCACCGGGTTTTTCTGCTGCTAAACGACCGTGTTCCATACTGATTCCCTGTGTATATAGGGTAATAGGCAATTTCCCACTAATCGCACCCTGGGCATAAACGGTATTAAACGCGCCGAGGGAAAGAAGCTCGGTTAATTGGATGCGCTGGACATTGAGCAATAATGGATTTTGCGTTATTTCGGGTTGGTAAGCGAAATCTCGCACGAGGATCTTTCCGCCTAATAGTTGGGCGTCGAAGGTATGTATGGCTAGAAGATTACGTGAGGAATCAATCGAGAAACTTGATTGGATATTTTCCACTGGCAGACCTATATCCAACTTTTGGATACTTAGTTTACCTGGTTTTGTACTCACCAAGAGATTTGTTGGCTTGTACTCCCCTAGAAAGGTACTGTCCATACCTATGAATACTATATCGTGATAGTAACCAGACAATTGGCTAAAGCTTTGCTCAACAGTACTTAGAATTTTAAAGCCGTGATCACTTTGCTGCCAGTTGAAATCCGTTGTAGCTTTGAATTGGCCATCTTGCAGATCCCAGGCGAAAGGCCACGATGAAAAATACTGGGACATTTTGTTAGTGTGTGGGCCAAATTGCATATTGATAGATATATGTCCAGCTCCTTTTTGTTTTGAAAGGTTGTAATGCGCTGAAAAGTCAAATAATTTTTTCTGAATTTCGCTGGTGAGATGGCCATTTAATGAGAGGTGCTGTTTTTTCAATTTAACTGTACTACGTAAACCAAATGTTGGTAACCACTGCCCAGGTATTTGTAGATTGATCTTATTAGTGTTTAATCGGAGGTAGGCATTTGTGTGACCGGTGTGAACAATTCGAATATCCCTTACATGAATTCGAGCCGATAATTTCGCTTGCGAAGTTTTGACTTGTGTTAGGTCGACGTAGAGTTGCTTTTGGTCCAGTTGTAACTTTCCACTGTCTAATTCATAATTAATTTTGCTATCAGTTTCTGTTTGAATCTTAAAGTTTTTGACAATGAGACTGGGAGTTTCGATGGAATGGGTTTTGAGAAGCTCATTGGGAGAAAGTTTCAGGGACACTTGGGTTTGTCCGATGGAAAGCTGACCTTTTAGATTGGCATTAAGTTTCTGAATTTTATAATCCTGTGTCGTCAAACTGTTCAACAGTAACTTGCCATCAAGTTGAAGGCTCATATCCGGTAGTCGCCGGTCAAATAGTCTGAGCTTATCCTTTAATACTGTTTGCAGATCGAATACTAATGTTCCTTTAATTTTTTGGATGTTATCAGGCCATTTTGCGATAAATGGTTTTAGTAGACGAAATAGTGGATCTATGTGAACAAAATTAGTCCCTGTCAATTTGTATGTTTCTCCAAGTTTCTGCAGGTCTAGGTGTGTGTTGACAATAGCATTGTTTTTCGTCTGTAGGAGCCATTCTATCTGTGAGTCTACGTCGTTTTGGTGAGTGAGTTTAAGTTTGGATTGCACCTTTGTATCGTTGATATACAGTAGTTGTTCCCGGCCGATTTTTTGCCACTCAACGTGGACATCCTGTCCCAAAAATTTTAACAATTCAATTGTTATGGATTTTAGGGGTATGTCTGCGAATTGCGACAGTAGTTCGCTCAGTATTACGTCTTTAGGTGAATGAACGGAGCTTATGAATTCGGGGATTGATAAAGAAGCAAAGTGGATACGCAGATTTGTAAATCGAAATAATGTTATCGAATAGTTGAGCGTTAGATCTTCGAAACGTTGTTTGGATCGATTGTTGCCCAAAACCAGATCCACCGAACCGATTGAAATGGATTCTGAATCTAGCTCTAGGCCATGTAATGCCACCAGTTCGATTTGGTGTTCATCAAAAATAGTGTTTAAAACAAACTTAACTAAGTCTATCCGAAAATAATAAAGTCCGAATAGAACGATAATGATTGGTATTGCGTTCTTGCATTGACTAATTTTCAATATCTTAGCTTTTAGTGGCTTTTATAAACTGAGCGTTACACAACCAGTCGATAGTTCGTAAAACAGATCTACGGAGGTTGTTTGCGATATTTTAATAGGCATAGTACTCATGGTTTTTGTTATAAGTACTGTGTTGGATATCGAAAACTGCGCAATATTAGGTTGTAACCTGATTGGAATTTCAATTTCTCCGGATTTCTTCGATCTATTTGAGCATGGGTATTAAGTCACACTTTTAATAACAATGATTGTATTTGTATATTCACGAACTGTGAACTGATTCACAGCATCTCCGGCGCTTTTCGTTTTATCATGACTTGCCTGAAAAAAATGGTCACTTTTGGACCACTATCTGGATGGATTTACGCTCAATTGACTGGAAAAGAATAGGGCGTTAGATAAAATATTTTCTAGGTGCCTAAATATAAAAGCAATTGTTTTATTGGCGCGATTTTAGCGTTGTTTATTTGTAAATGCTAATAGCACGGGTCTACCCAATTTGGATTTAAGACCATATTGATTTCGATTGGTAGTGTATTAGTGAATGTAATTTAGTGGAGAGGTAGCTTATGAATACTCACAAAGTAAAAGAAACTCGGAACTTCGGTATTTTTAAAGGTGCTTCAACAAAAAGTTTGATTAATGTTCTTTTCGCACTAGTCCTTGGAGTGGGTCAATCGGTTGCGTTCTCTGAGCCGGTATCTATGATGAATATTTTGGGTACGAGCTTACTGTCACCATCGTCTGAGGAATCGGAAGAAGGGTTTTTGGAACATTTTAGTTCGGAGGCTTTTCC
This sequence comes from uncultured Methylococcales bacterium, assembly GCA_964653275.1. Lineage (GTDB taxonomy): Bacteria > Pseudomonadota > Gammaproteobacteria > Methylococcales. The sequence continues at coordinate 73,619 of CAZZET010000001.1, read as the reverse complement.
AGGACAACCACCTCGTAACGAACATAAAAAGAGCCCCTCTGTCCAGAAAGGTAATTTGAATCCATCTGATAGACCCATGAGTGGGCTCAAAAAATCCGACAATAAACACGGATCATCTTCTCGTTATTCGGTGCCGGGTCAGGGTGAAAATGGTGGGATTTTAAGGAAATACGGTGCTGTGATTGACCGTGTAAACAATAAGAATTCCGAAAACAAGAAAACCCATAGTGCTACTGGTCTTAAAGCAGCAAGTTCGAGCGAAAACAAATTGGACCGGATAGATGACGATAGGGATACGGCTGAGAAGGCGATATCAAACCCATCCCTTGAATTTCTCAACGAGCCAGTGGACTTTGATATCGACCTCACTGAAACAGGGGTAGTTGTTCGATACCTTTGGTGACATAAAAAATATATCGTAGAATCAATTGCTTGATTTGTAGTGCTTGTCAAAGTCTTCACCCATCTATAGAATGAGGGTTTAATTAATATCGGCTAGGTTATTTTTGGATCTTGGCTTTTAGCTTAAAGGTCAAGCTTAGTTTTCCTGCTGCTTTATTATATTGGTGGGATCGATGTTGATATAATACTGTTTTTTTATTTTATAGAGAGAATTTTATATGAGAAAGACAATTGTGATTGCATTGCTATTTGCCGGTTTTAACCTATTGGGCGTCAATGGCGCGGTGTTTGCTGGAGGTGTCGGTTCTGATTGTGGTGGATGTAGTGCGGCAGGGAATAATGAAAAAGTGGCTAATGGGATTAAGCTTACCGAAGAGGCTATCGAGCACGCCAAGCAAGGTCACGCAAAGGAAACAGAAAAAGTTGCTGCCGAAGCTGCGCGAGTAGTTGGTGATATAGTAACTGGTGTTTCCAACCAAGCCCGCAAAAAATCGAAGGCCGTTTATGAACTTAATGATGCCAAACGGAGAGCAAGAGATGGTAAGTTGGACGAATCCATCGCATTTTTGGAAAAAGCTCTTAAGGTCCTGGGCACAATTGAGCCTTTTAAGTAAGCCTACTGCCTCAAGATTTGATGCGGTAATGTAAGTGGACTCTGGGAGAACGGCGATTCAGTCGCTCCCAGGTCGTTCCCGGATGGTTTTTCTAAAAACCAGTCAGCCATAACTCCTTGATTTGCTTACTTGGCACCTGTTTAAAATCGGCACGCTAATCTCATATAAACGTGGCAACTCAGCTTTGTCGACTTTGGGAACGTGCTATTCGTGCTAAAACATCTAAAAGAAGCTGAAGAGAAGGCGGGATCGCCGCGTCGTGCACCGTTACGGTGTGATTTCTTTTGTTTTCTGCAACCGTAATCTCGTATTCGAAACAATCCGCACCGCCCGCAGGGGCACGCAGTTCTGACGGGAAATCGAAGAATTCGCACATTTCCACCATTTCGACAATTTTTTTGCCTTGTTGTGTAGGCAGCGATTCGGTATCGATTTCAGCGGCTAGGGTTATACCCATGATCCCACCACGCCTTTTAAACGAAATGTTGATAGCCGTTTTCCTAAAGCTTAAAAAATATCGCCGCCACGGAACCCTAGATAAGAACCCATTATGGTCACAGGCGCTACCAAACATCCCGTTGGCGGCATTGGACGCCCATCGGGACAAGGTTGAGTTACATCAATACCTACTGTATCCCATCCCTTGCGGACAGCGAGTTGTTCTGTACTACCTACCCCATACATTTCACCAGCGAGAGTGAAAATGATCCTGGCCGCTTCACAAAATTTCGTGGAAGGGCTGAGTTTTTCGGTTAATGCTCGGTACCAAATTCGCCCTGCTTTTTCCCAGGCGTGACCACCGATCTCCATAGCGGTGACATAAAACGCATGATTGGGTATACCCGAATTGATGTGGACACCGCCATTATCATTGAATCCCGTGTAAATGTTGTCCATATGCGCGGGTTGTGGATCCTTACCTCCAAGTCTTCGATCATCGTATGCCGTGCCAGGAGCTGCCATCGAGCGAATACCCTGTGCATCAATATTGTCAGTAAAAAGTCCAGTTCCAACGAGCCAATCGGCTTCTTCTGCGGTTTGTTTGAGTTTGTATTGCTTGACTAGGGCTCCAAATACGTCCGACATTGATTCATTGAGGGCGCCGGGTTGATTTCTATAAACCAAATTGGCTTCGTATTGAGTCACTCCATGGGTCAATTCATGTCCGATTATTTCAAGCGAGATAGTAAAGCGGTTGAACAATCGTTCGCTTACCGGCAGATCTTCATCGCCATCCCCATAGGCCATTTGGTTGCCATCCCAGAAAGCGTTGTCGAAACCCATTCTGTGGTGTACGGTGGATATCAATTCCAGACCCTGGCCGTCGATTGAATTACGCCCAAAAACGTCCGCATACAAATCGAAAGTATCTCCAGCTCCATCGTAGGCTTCATCAACTGCTGCGTCACCCGTCGCGGGGTCGCCTTCACTGCGAACTAAACGACCTGGCAACTGTGTTGTAGTTTCACCGTCGTATACTTTTCGCCGTTTGCTCGCGCTTGCCGTGGCACCTCGCCGTCGCGGTGTGATATCAATGAGTGCTTCACGTTCTCCTCGAAAACGTCCTGAACTTTTCAACGATAACAAGGCTCGTTGTTTTTGCTTATTTGTACCATTATTTACGATCCCACTGAGAATATAGGGTGGGAGAATACATTGGAGTGGATTGCGGCAATTGTGTTCATGCGAAGTCATCTCGTATCTCCTTTGGGTTAGGGACAAAATCTCACTTTTAACTATAGTTCAAGTCTATTTTGCTTCATAGAGAAAGTACTACATAAACCAATGGCTTACACTTAAACGCTTATTTCCGGCCTATGAACGCATAACTAGGGGGCGTTAAGTTAATGGCACTGGACCCCTGGATGCCAGCCCAACTACTTTTCTTGTTCTGGGCAAATATAGATCCAGCTAGCGTGGTGACTTTTCGCAATGATCGATTGTGTCTCCCTGCGCGATGTTACCGCAAGTCCTTAGATTGTTGATCTTTCTCTTGTTTCGAGGGTACTGGATCGTACCCCCAGCCACCAAAAGGATGGCAACGAGCTATCCTTTTGATCCCTAACCAAACTCCAATCAATGTTCCATGGGTTTTGATTGCTTCCATAGCATATTCTGAACAACTTGGCTGATATCTGCATGACGCAGGCAAATAGGGAGAAATTGACCTTTGATAGAATCGAATCACTTTCACTAGGGAATCTCGTAGCATCGATAATCGCAATAGGATTTATTTATGGGACTAACTTGACCGTCTGTGCCTATAACAATTTTGCTTATAGCCGCTGGCTGGGTATTCTTGCTCATTGATCGAAAAAAAAAGCCCGCTAGAAGCGGGCATTTTTCGAGTTTATTATTTTTTTTAGATAGTTATCGCTCGAAATTTGCGACGTGTAATAGAGTATTATTGTTTTTATGGTCTTCATGGGACTTCTCCCAATCAGCCCTCCCTCCTTATGGCAATTAGCTAATACAGTAGTATTCATTGTCGCCAAATTGAGAGTGTAATGGAATTGTCGTTGATTTACACCTCTTTTTTCTTAATAAACAAAAATACGAGGAAAAACTTTAAAATTTTTAGGAGCATAAGTACTATGCATGGGTTCTGGAGATTTTTTTATGGCCATTGGTTGAAGGGGTCGCAATTTTGGGCAAATTAAACAAAAAACACAAAAATATAAAGCTTTCGTTTTGGCTTTTTGTGTTCATAAACCTTATTCCCTGTACCCTAATGGGTGCATCTGAATCAGAATTGGAGATTGTGTATTTGGTGCAAGAAAAGGCGATTCCACAGGCGTTATCAAATCTCGACCCGATCATCAATGATAGCGGGATGAAAGGTGCCGAGCTTGCGATCGCTGACAATAACACCACTGGCCGGTTTACTGGCCAACAGTTTAGACTGAAGGTTGAGGTGGTGCCACGGAATGATGATGTGATAGTGCCATTGCGTAAACTTATGGATTCTGGGATTCAACATTTCGTGACAAACTTGTCGTCATCAAGTTTGCTTCGATTGACCGAGGCTGTGGAAGGACAAGCATTATTTTTTTATGATATTTCGACTATAGATGATCGGTTGAGGGAAGAGAAATGTTTATCGAATGTTGTCCATTTCCGTCCCAGTCGGGCGATGCGGGGTGATGCACTAGCGCAATATCTGCTTAAAAAGCGATGGCGAAAATGGTTTTTGGTTGTTGGGCCATTAAAGGAAGATCGGCTGTACGCGGATGCGTTAAGACGGGCCGCAAAACGTTATGGGATGCGAATTGTCGAGGAGAAAGTCTGGGAATATACCCATGATGCTCGCCGAACCGCGCAATCGGAAATACCAGTGTTTACCCAAGGTATTGACTACGATATTCTAATTGTGGCTGACGAAGTTGGAATGTTTGGGGAATATTTGGCCTATCGGACCTGGATGCCAAGGCCTGTTGCTGGGACTCAAGGGTTGGTACCTACATCGTGGCATCGAACACATGAGCAGTGGGGGGCGGTGCAACTGCAAAACCGATTTAAAAAACTAACAGGTCGTTGGATGACCGAAGAGGATTATGGGGGGTGGCTTGCTGTTCGGGCAATTGGTGAGGCAGCAACTCGGCAACATTCCTTGGAATTTGAGAAAATCCGCTCATATATTCTGAGCGATGACTTCGCTCTGGCAGGATTTAAAGGGAGAAAGTTGACCTTTCGGCGTTGGAGTGGCCAACTAAGGCAACCAGTTTTGCTTGCTGGTGCCCGTTCTATGGTAGCAGTTGCCCCTTTAGAAGGGTTTTTACATCCAAAGAATCAATTGGATACATTGGGTTATGATGAATCCGAATCGGTATGCAAATTTTAACCAACTATGACGCTGAAAAATAGGGTAATGAAAAAGGTTTTTGTGGGAGGAGCACTTTTTTTTATATTGCTTGTTGGTGTTGTTCAGGGTGAAACACTCTTTATAACCTTGGAAAAGGACAATGCCTTGGCAATTGTAGACGGGGCGAGTGGCAAGCTTATCAATACTATTGGAATAGGTCAAAGGCCCAGGGGGATAGTGTTGAGCAATGATCACCGCCATCTCTACATTGCTACCAGCGATGATAATATCATACAGATCGTCGATGCAAACTCCTACCAAGTTGTAGGGACATTACCTTCGGGTGAAGATCCAGAGACATTCGCCTTGGATCAGGGTGGTCAATTTCTTTACGTGTCCAATGAAGACGACAATCTGGTTACGGTAGTTGATGTTAAGCAGGGGCAAATTGTGAAACAAATTCCTGTCGGCGTCGAGCCCGAGGGCATCAGTGTGAGTCCCGATAACCGGTGGGTAGTCAGTGCCAGTGAAACGACAAACATGGTCCATTGGATTAATCGCGAAAACCTTGAAATTATCGACAATACCTTGGTTGATCCACGGCCTAGGGGTGTGGCATTTACCGCAGATACTGAACAACTTTGGTTAACCTCGGAAATTGCTGGAAATGTAACAGTTATAGATGTATCAAGCCGTCGGATTATCAAAAAAATCGGTTTTAAAATTTCGGGAGTATTAGCAGAACAGATTCAACCTGTGGGCTTGAAAGTAGATGCTAACAGACAATGGGTCTATGTGGCGTTGGGTCCAGCTAATCGAGTTGCAGTTATAAACGCGAAGACATTTGAGGTTAAGACATACTTATTAGTGGGACAAAGGGTTTGGAATCTGGCGTTTTCGCCGGATCAAAAGCGCCTATATACAACAAATGGTGTGAGTAATGATATTTCGATCATCGACTTGGAAACACACAAAGTATTGAAATCCGTGGCAGTAGGCCGATACCCCTGGGGTATCGCGGTTAAACCATGAGTAGTGGTTCAGCATTGGAGGTGGTAAATATTACCTATGCATTTGGCAGGAAAATAGCGTTGGAAAACATTAATTTCCGAATTAAACAGGGGGAATGTACTGTTTTGCTTGGTCCGAATGGGGCGGGAAAAACAACGCTTTTCAGTTTAATCACGCGGCTGTATGATACTGGATCTGGAAAAATAGCAATCAATGGTCACGACATCCAACGAAAAACAACTACGGCCTTGACGAAACTTGGTGTAGTGTTTCAACAACCTACTTTGGATTTGGATTTGAGTGTCGTTCAGAATTTGCTTTATCACGCTTCGCTTCATGGGTTGTCGCGGAAACAGAGTGTCCAGCGGATCCAAGAGGAGCTTGAGCGGCAAGGGATATACCCACGGAGACATGAAAAGGTTCGACAGTTGAATGGAGGGCACAGGCGGCGCGTTGAAATCGCAAGAGCTTTGTTGCATCAACCTAGTGTATTGCTTCTTGACGAGCCAACGGTAGGATTAGATGTTCCAAGTCGTCGGGCAATTGTGGAGTACATCCACGCACTTTGCCGTTCTGAGAAAATTGCTGTTTTATGGGCTACCCACCTTATCGATGAGGTTTATGAACAAGACCACGTTATTGTATTGCACCAGGGTTTGATACGGGCCAAAGGAGTTGTTAAGGATGTGATCGGGCAAGCACCCAATGCAGAGAATGTTCAGCAAGCCTTCCATTTCTTCACAAATGAGGAAAACTTGCCTTGAAAATATTGCATTATTTTCGTGCGATGCGTGGAATTATGGCGCGAGAATTATGGCGGTTTCTTCGACAAAGGGAACGGTTTATTGCTGCTTTGGTACGCCCCTTGGTATGGTTGTTCGTATTCGCGGCGGGGTTTCGTTCGACTTTGGGGATCGCGATTATTCCACCCTATGAGACCTATATACTCTATGAGGTGTATATCGCACCAGGGTTGGTGGGTATGATCCAGTTGTTTAATGGCATGCAAAGTTCTCTGTCTATGGTTTACGATAGGGAGATGGGGAGTATGCGTATTTTACTAGTAAGTCCGTTACCGCGCTGGTTTTTATTGACTAGTAAATTATTGGCTGGAACTGCGGTATCGATTCTACAGGTCTACACATTTTTGTTGGTGGCGTGGTTTTATCATATCGAACCGCCATGGGAGGGGTATCTATGGTTGTTTCCCGCCTTGGTTTTGTCCGGATTGATGTTAGGCGCTTTGGGTATGCTACTTTCAACTTTTATAAAACAATTAGAAAATTTTGCTGGCGTGATGAATTTTGTGATTTTCCCTATGTTTTTCATGTCTACTGCGCTTTATCCATTGTGGAAGATGAAAGAGTCGAGTGAATTACTTTATAGACTAGCCCAATACAATCCGTTTTCTCAAGCCGTTGAATTGGTGAGATTCGCGTTATACGGACAGTTTAATGCGTATAGTTTTTACTATACTTTGGTCACCCTGGTGGTGTTTTTAACTTTGGCTATCCTGGGTTATGAGCCTATTAAGGGTATGAACAAACGAAAAGGTAACGGTTAATGGAAAGCGAAAAGCGAATTCTCGTCACGGGAGGGGCTGGGTTTATCGGCGGCAATTTCGTGCTCAGGCAAGTCGCGAAGGGAGATGCCTGTGTGATTAATCTGGATGCGCTAAATTATGCTGGGAATTTGGATAGGTTAGCGGCGGTAGATGACAGCCCGAATTATTATTTTGTATTGGGTTCTATCGGCGATCGTAATATGGCCGAGTACGTATTGCATCGATATCAGCCTGGTGCTGTAGTCAATTTTGCGGCGGAAAGTCATGTTGACCGCTCGATTGATTCTCCGGAAAAGTTTGTTCAAACGAATATTTTGGGTTCGTACCAACTGCTCGAAGCTTCTCGGCAGTATTGGAATCAGCTTTCTGGAGATGAAAAAGATAGTTTCCGTTTTCTGCAAATTTCGACGGATGAGGTGTATGGCTCGTTGGGCGAAACCGGAAAATTTACCGAAACCTCGCCATATCAACCGAACTCTCCGTATTCTGCAACTAAAGCAGCCACTGATCATTTGATCAGGGCTTATTATCATACTTACGGTATGCCCGTGTTGACATCCAATTGTTCAAATAATTACGGTCCGTATCAATTCCCGGAAAAACTCATTCCTTTAATTATCAACAATGCGATTAAAGGGAAATCACTACCGATATACGGAACCGGTGGAAACATCAGAGACTGGCTCTATGTGGAAGATCATTGTAGGGGTTTAGAGTGTGTGCTTGAATCAGGCAAACCTGGAGAAGTGTATAACATTGGTGGAAATAGTGAAAAAACCAATCTGGAAGTCGTCAAATCAGTATGCGCGTTATTGGACGAATTAGTACCCGACTCCCCCTACAGACCTCATTCCAATTTGATTAAGTTCGTACCAGACCGTCCCGGGCATGACCTTCGGTATGCCATTGATGCAAGTAAAATCAAAACAGAATTGGGGTGGCAAGCGCTTGAGTCGTTCGAGTCAGGTTTAAGAAAAACCGTGCAGTGGTACCTTGATAATACTTTTTGGTCTCAACGTGTGATGGATGGCACTTATCTTGGGGAACGTTTAGGGCTTGGCGTTATGGAGACCGACGAAGAATAAGTCGTGCCTTAAAAGACGCACTGTAGTAGAGAAACAATAAAATTGAAAGGCATCGTATTAGCCGGTGGGTCTGGAAGTCGGCTATATCCATTGACTCAATCTATTAGCAAGCAATTGTTGCCGGTGTTCGATAAACCCATGGTTTATTATCCATTGTCGACATTAATGTTGGCGGGAATTCGTGATGTTCTGATTATAACTACGCCTGATGATCAAGCATTATTTTATGACTTGTTGAACGATGGTTCCCAATGGGGCATGAATTTTCAATACGCTGTGCAGCCGAAACCGGACGGTTTGGCGCAAGCTTTTATCATTGGACGGAAATTTATTGGGGATAGCAGTGTTTGTTTGATCCTGGGAGATAATATTTTTTATGGCCATAGATTCCAGCGTGTTCTTGAAAATGCCGCCAGTAAACATTCCGGTGCCACTGTATTCGGCTATTGGGTCAAAGATCCTGAGCGCTATGGCGTTGCTCAGTTTGACGAATCTGGGTTAGTGATTGATCTAGCGGAAAAACCGGAGAGTCCAAAATCTAATTATGCTGTTACGGGATTGTATTTTTACGACAATCAGGTCGGGGAAATGGCTGCTACATTACTGCCGTCAGCCCGGGGCGAATTGGAAATTACCGACCTTAATAAGATCTATCTTCAGCGTAAACAGCTGCGGGTTGAGCGCCTGGGTAGAGGAATCGCCTGGTTAGATACTGGGACTCATACCTCACTGATGCAGGCATCTAACTTCATCCAAACTATTGAGGAAAGACAAGGGCTCAAGGTGTGTTGCCCAGAAGAAATAGCCTATTTTCAGGACTGGATAAGTTCTGAAGATCTCCAAGCATTGGGTTGTGGGATGGCAAAGACCGACTATGGCCAATATTTATTGAGTATGCTTAAAGAGGACCGTTTTGATCGTTAATGAAACATCTACCTAATTGGCAATACGAACTTAACCGTTGCTTTGACGGTTATGGGTGATTTCTCCAGTCTAAAAACTAATTTCTAGTCCAACCGGGCAATGATCGGAGCCGAGAATATTAGTCAGTACAAAAGCATCCTTTATATTTTCGGTTAAATCCGATGTGGCGATGCAATAATCTATGCGCCAGCCAATATTTTTGGCTCTAGCATTGGCACGATAACTCCACCAACTGTATTTAATCGTATCTGGATGCAGGTGGCGAAATGTATCGACAAATCCAGCTTCGATAAATTTGCTAAACCCGTCGATTTCCGATTGAGTATAACCCGCGGTTTTGTTGTAATTAGATTTCGGCCGGGCAATATCAATTTCCTGGTGGGCAACGTTGAAATCACCGCAAGCTATCACTGGTTTTTTCTTTTCAAGATTTTTTAAAAAATGAAGAAAGTCACTGTCCCATGTTTCCCTGTAATTGAGACGTACCAATTCATTCCCAGAATTCGGAACGTACACCGAAACTAGGTAAAAATCTTTAAATTCAGCAGTGATAACCCGTCCTTCCTGGTCGTGTTCGTGAATATCTATACCATGAATTATGTGTTGAGGTTTTACTTTTGTCAGAATTGTCGTCCCAGAATAACCCTTACGTGCAGCTGAATTTGAATAGACTTGATATACCTCTAATTTAGAAACCGCTTCGACGATTTGGTCGGGCTGGGCTCTGGTTTCCTGTAGACAAATAACATCAGGATTAGTCTGTTTAATAGATTCTTCAAATCCTTTTTTTTGCACAGCACGAATTCCGTTTACATTCCACGACATTAAATTCATAGTAAAGATTTTAGGGCGAATGAGCGATTGAAGGTTGTCTAAAAAGAGAAGTCGTTGTCACGCTGTCCCAATTTGTTCACGGCAAATATCGGGCATAGTTTGCGATATACTCGTTTGGAGCAGATTTGAACGGCTGAAAACATCAAGAAAAGGTTAAAATATAGAGATCAATTCATTATATTAATTGGGAAAGTTGACCAAAATTTGCTTTTCGGCAGCAAGCGTTCTACTTTCGGATAGGTTCTTATTATAACGGATGGTTTGGTTTGGGGCTTTGGACTCCTTTACAATAGTTTCAATACCATTTTCTTTTGTTTTGGCAAGGTTGATTGGCTACAATCGATTGACGGCTGGCTGCCGGTTTTTTTTTAGACTTAAGGCTTCATTAATTACATGAAAAAACTTCCCACGAAATCTAGCCGTTCGGAAATCGATCAATTTCTAAATAAAATGGCAAAGAGCCAAATTGTTAAACCATCTGAAGGAAAGGGGCGACTTATTTTTGCTATGGATGCAACCGCGAGCAGAGGGCCAACGTGGTCTCAAGCATGTGAGATTCAAAGTGAGATGTTTCAGGCAACTTCGGCAATGGGTGGTTTGGATATACAGCTTTGCTACTATCGTGGTATCGACGAATTTTATGTTGGATCTTGGCTAAGCAATGCGCATGATCTGCTACAAGAAATGAGTCGAGTGAGTTGCCTTGGAGGGTACACTCAAATAATCAGGGTGCTCGACCATGGCAAACTTGAGACCAATCAAAAGAAAGTGAATGCGATGGTTTTTGTGGGGGATAGTGTCGAAGAAAAAGTTGATCAATTGTGTGCGGTAAGTGGTGAGTTAGGCATCCTGGGTGTTCCGGTATTCATGTTTCAAGAGGGTTTTGAGTCCACCACAGAAGCAGTATTTAAGCAAATTGCATCGCTAACTCGGGGTGCCTATTGTCGGTTCGACGCGAATAGCGCGCAACAATTAAAGGATTTGTTGAGTGCGGTTGCTGTATATGCTGCAGCTGGTCTACAAGGCTTAGAAGATTTCAGTCAAAAGCGGGGTGCTACTACTTTAAAATTAAGTCGTCAAATCACTAAAAATAAACCTTGATTCGAATTGTTTTTGTCTTTGCGGTTGTCATTGCCGCTCTTTGGTTGTTGCGGTGGTTTTTAAAGACGCCACCTTCTCAAGTTTCGAACTGGTTAAAGGGGGTTTTGATTTATTTCGGTGCAGGTGTGTTAGTTTTGCTAGCGATTACCGGTCGATTGAATTGGGTGATTCCCCTGGTTGGGGCGATGGTAGCTGTTTTCGTGAGATCTCTGCCTCATTTAGTGCGTTACGCTCCTTTGTTACATCGTCTCTGGGCGCAACTTAAATCTCGTGGTTCGTCATCCGCTCATAAAACATCTGGTCATTCTACTGTGGAAGCACGTTTTCTCCGTATGGAACTTGACCATCAGACGGGTGAACTCGATGGGCAAGTGCTTGAGGGGCAATTTATCGGGCAACATCTTCACGAAATGCCACTAAATCAGCTGGTGGAATTTTATAAGGAATGCATGGTAGGTGATCAAGAATCTGGTCAATTGGTTGAAGCTTATTTGGATAGGGTACATGGTGTAGAGTGGAAAGAGACATTCAAGAACACAGGCGGGGAGGGTGGGTTTAATCAAACAGAAAGCGGTCTTATGAATAAGGAGGAAGCTTTCCGAATTCTTGGGTTGTCGTCAAACGCTTCAGATGATGAGATCAAACAAGCCCACAGGCGGCTTATTCAAAAACTCCATCCGGATCGGGGAGGGTCTGACTATCTTGCCGCGAAAATTAATCAAGCTAAAGATGTTTTGTTAGGATAGGGTGATATGTGTGGATTTAACCGCATTTCCCACCAATTTTTTATTATGGGGTCGCGACGCTACGTGTCTACTTTGTTGCGTTCCAAGGGTGTTCACAATGTACGACCAGACTACACCCTGTATCTATGTGTTCTGACGGCCAATCGCTACAAAATCTGGTGAGATATGTGGTTTAAGCGTTTATGCTTAATCGTCATCAACTTTGTTCTGATTCTTTTGCTATGCGTTTCTTGTAGCACATCGCCTCGGCTAGGTTCAAAGCGTTACCCAATTATTAAGCCAAACACGAAGTACTATTTGGTAAAAAAAGGCGATACTCTTTTTGCCATATCGTGGCGGGCCAGCTTGGATTATCACTCTGTAGCGCGATGGAATAGAATCACCAAGCCGTACACAATCAGTGTGGGGCAAAAACTAAAACTATTTCCACCAAAACAAAAAATTTCAGAAAAAAGGAGAAAGGTTCGGAATGCCAAAAAGGCATCCCAGATAGGGAAAAGCTGGAAAACTCCAAAATCTAAAAAAAATTTGTTAAAGGTTCTCTGGCAATGGCCGCTAAAAGGAAGGATTAGGAAAACTTTTAATCAAACGGGAAGGAAAGGTCTCGATATTGGTGGTGCAAAGGGTCAATCTGTATTCGTAGCAGCTGATGGGAAAGTTGTATACAGCGGCAGCGGGCTCATTGGATACGGTAAATTGATCATTGTTAAGCATAGTGAGAAATTTCTCAGTGCATACGGAAATAATAGGGTATTGCATGCTAGCGAGGGTGATTCTGTACGTCGAGGTCAGAAAATTGCGGAGCTCGATGGAAAGAGGGGGAAAACACCGGCGTTGCATTTTGAAATCAGAAGCTATGGCAAGCCTGTTAACCCACTGAATTACCTTCCAAAAAGATAACTATTTAATAGCTACGTGGAGAGTTGGGATGTCGGAAGATACGATTGAGTCTATAAAACCGAATTCGGGAAATACTGAATATTCAGATTCTTTTTCTGGGGTATCAGAAGGTAGACAGGCCAATGGTCTGGATAAAGTTGATACAGATGAAAATACGCCTGAAACCAGTGTGGATGCTAGTTTCGATGCCACACGAATTTATTTAAAAGAACTGGGCACCTCTCAATTGCTAACCGCTGATGAGGAAAAATATTACGGTCGTCGGACACTCCAGGGTGATGCTGCGGCACGGAAAAAAATGATCGAAAGTAATCTTCGTTTAGTCGTTAAAATTTCAAGGCGCTATTTGAACAGGGGGCTCGCTCTCCTTGATTTAATTGAAGAAGGTAATCTTGGTTTAATACGGGCGGTCGAAAAGTTTGATCCAGAAAGAGGTTTTAGGTTTTCCACTTATGCCACGTGGTGGATCCGGCAGACCATAGAAAGAGCGATTATGAATCAAACGCGAACGATTAGATTACCGATTCATATCGTAAAAGAAATGAACGTTTATCTTAAAGCGCAAAGACAACTTGCCCAAAAGATGGATCATGACCCTGATGCTGAGGATGTAGCTGAGCATTTGGATAAACCTGTCAAGGATGTTGAGAAAATGTTTAAACTCAATGAAAGAGTAACGTCGGTCGACGTGTCCTACGGCAAAGATTCTGATAAGCCATTAGTCGACCTAATCTCGGATGAACATGCGGGTCCTTCGGATATCCTACAGGACGAGGGTGTTTGCCAAAACTTAGGTGAATGGCTTGATCAGTTGACCGAAAAACAGTGGGAAGTGATTGTTCGTCGCTACGGACTTCGAGGTTATGAGCAGTCGACATTGGAACAAGTTGCTAAAGAAATGGGTGTGACTCGAGAGCGTGTCCGGCAGATCCAGATGGATGGTCTAAAACGGTTGCGAGAAATTCTGGAGTTTGGTGGCTTCTCCTTAGATACGATATTCCACTGACAGGTACAGTCGACGTGCGGCTTTTTATACCTCGATGAAAGGCTGCACTTGAATTTTTTGATTGAAAGTTGTCTCTTGAGGCAATGAAACTGCATAACCCATCCTACTAGGATGGGTTTTTTTGTTCTGAGCAATTTAATAGAGTTTAAACTAATACTTAGGTAGATTCTCGAAAAAATTGTTCGGGAGCCTTTGGCTTCTTCCGACAGTATATACCCGATTGCGAAGTGCAAGGAGTGTATACGCAGGCAGGCGTTTGGTAGCTAAATTGGCCAAAAATTTCGGAATATAACCGGCTACATCGGCTTCGACTTGATAAATGACATGGGTTTTATTCGGCCCGAGTATCTTCAATCTATAGAATCCCTCGAGTTTTGGAATCCGAACGACACCGTCGATTTCTGGTTGGAGTATGTTTTTGATTGCTTTAAATTCTATTAAAATTTCGTGGCCTGTTCTGTTCACTCTTACCTTGGCGTAGGCTACGATGTCACGATCAGAGATTGGGAATGGCGCATCCACGCGGTTATAGAACACTGCTTCTGACGCGCTAATATTTTTCAGAACGCGCGATTCAATACAACGATACATCCATTCCATATGTTTCGTAGTGTCGACTATCTGGCTCACTATTACATGGATGTTGGATTCGAATATAGTTTGTCCACGAAATACTGGGAAGTTGTGTCCAGCTAATTCTTTAGTATGAATAGTGATGTCATCTTTAACCCATAGCACCTCCCAGTCACTGTTGACTGCTAAGGTAGGTGATGATCCTGCTATTGACCATGCTGCCAAAAGGGCTATTTTTATATTCATTTTTATTCCTTCAGTATTGCGAAATATCGAGGTCGTTAAATATGCGTTTTTTCTGGAGATTTGCCAAAATTTAAAGAGCGTGTTTCCTAATTTTAGTTGTCTAATGTGTATTTTTTTAAAAATGGAAAAGAGGAAGTAAAAAGAAAAGCAGCTGGTTTTTTGTTTTTTTTTACCTTGGAGAAAACTAGGGCTTGAGACAAGGTTAATTATGAGATACTATTAAGCCGCAAATGCAAATGCGGTGGTCTTCTGAGGTCTAAATTAGGAAGGGTTTCACTATTTAATCTTGCGCATTTGGTGTTTATCTATAATAAATAGCTAGTTTTTTAGGAGGGGAATATGAAAAAGTTATTACAGGTTGTGGCGGTCGTTTTGATGACGGGTTCCTTTGCAACTGCTCTAGTAGGATGTGGGAATTCTCCAGATGGTGACGGCCAGAAACCTTATGGTGGCGGTGACTACGGAGTGATGAATAAGAATTATGGTCCTGCAGGTGATGGTAAGGGCAACCGCTAGTAAGTACGATTCGGTTGATCCCAACCAGGTTATCTAATTATTTACTGTTGTAACTGTTAGGTTATTGCTGTGGGTGACGAGGTGCTTGGTAAGTAAGTAAAAAGTTTACAATTA
This sequence comes from uncultured Methylococcales bacterium, assembly GCA_964653275.1. GTDB lineage: Bacteria > Pseudomonadota > Gammaproteobacteria > Methylococcales. The sequence continues at coordinate 58,181 of CAZZET010000001.1, read as the reverse complement.
TAACGATTACTTTGTCTTAGTTTCTGACTCGGTATTTTCCGGGTATAGCTTCGACATGGGGAGTTAGTGTGGTCATGGTCTGTTCCCGTTGGTGTATCCACTTTCGGTTGAGTATAATTCTAAGGGGGCGGCCATGACCTACTTTTTCAAGGATGTTGGATATTAGTACGGTCCGGTAAGAGCCTTGTGGAGGATTTGGTAGTCCTTAGGTTGTTTTATAAGGGTAGAAAAGACGTAATATAGTACTCCTTATAGTGCGCAATTTGGTTTTTGGCCTCGATACTTTGCCCGTTCGGGTGGGGTAAAAATTCAGTTTTCTAAAATCTATAACTAGCTTGACATCGGGTAGGGCGTTGACTTGCTCGTATGGGAGCTTGTTTTGGTGTCAACTTCGTATTGTAGTGGGCCTTGTCTCAAAGGGGTAGTGGGCAACGTTTCAAGGGGATGAGATCACTGGAACTTTGACCGACGGCAAAAGAAAGATCAGAATCCAGCTAAATCTCTTTAGGTTAGTTTTTCTAGAGTGAAGGTGAGCGCAAGGCCATCATCTTTTTGATCTGCATATCCTCAAAGGTATGAGGAATACCGCCGATTCCATGGCCGGAATGTTTCAAGCCGGCAAAAGGCATCCAGTCGACACGAAACGCGGTATGGTCGTTGATCATGACTGCTGAAGCATCAAGTTGACGGAATGCATACATGCAGGTGTCGATATTTTTCGAAAATACAGCCGCCTGAAATGCCACGTCAAGACTATTTGCAAGACTGATGGCCTCATCTATGCAGTCATATGGGTATACACTGATAACTGGGCCAAATATTTCGTTTCGTGAAATGATGGCATCATTTGGAGCATTAAAAAGAACCGTGGATCGATACATACTTTCTGAAAGTTTTTCACCACCGGAGACAAGCTCTGCGCCTTTATTTAGTGCGTCCTGAACCCATTTGTGTACGCGATTGGTTTCAGAGTGGCGAATGAGCGGGCCGATATCGGTTTGCTCGGATGTGGGGTCACCAATAGTCATTTGCTTTCCCGCGTCAGAAATACGTTCTGCGACTTCACGAGCGATGGACGAATGCGCAAATACTCGTTGTACTGAAACACAAATCTGGCCAGCATGATAAAAACCTGCTTTGGATAACAATGGGATAGCATCTTCGAGATCTGCATCTTCACAGACTATAACCGGTGCAACACCACCGTGTTCAAGTGCGCAACGTGTTCCAGGCGGCAATTGAGACCGTAGTTTCCAACCAACATTAGCACTGCCGATAAAACTGAAGAAGCCGACTCGTGGATCGACGACTAGTTGAGTTGCAGCTTCAAGATTTGCAGTGGCTATTCCCTGACACCAACCGTCGGGTAATCCTGCTTCCCGCAATATGTTAATCAGGCGGAAACAAGATAAAGGGGTATCACCCGCTGGCTTGATAATGACCGGACATCCCGCTGCGATTGCTGGGCCAATTTGATGTACCGCAAGATTAAGCGGATGATTAAATGCGCTTACTGCAACAACAACTCCAATAGGTTCATGGGTTGTAAAAGCGATTCGATTCATCGATGAAGAGTTCAAACACATGGGAATTTCTTCGCCGTGGTGCGTTCGAAGAACTTCGGTACAGTTTTTGATGCCGTCAATTGCGCGGGCTACTTCAATCCTTGAATCCACAATTGGTTTTCCACCCTCCCGCGCGGCTTCAATCGCAAGCTCATCAAAACGTGATTGCATGATGTCAGCAGTTTTGCTGAGTATTTCAACACGCTTTTCAGCAGAGAGCCAATTTTTTTTTGCGCGATAATGTGTGTGCGCCGTTGAAAGAGCTTGCTCAACAGCGGCGATTCCACCAGTCTCGACCGTGGCAATAAATGCCCCATCAAAGGGTGCGGTAACGTCAATATTACCGGCAGGTTTGGCGCCTGGGACCATGAGTGGGAAATGTTCAGACATCTTAGTTTCTCATTTGTTGTTTAGATCGGGCATGCGATATCACCAAGCCTTTCCGTCAATTTCAGATTTTCTCGATAGTCAATTGGAATCACTATGAGACTCGGACCCGATTCATTAAATGCTTGTTCAAGAACGTTTGACAAATCGATGCTCCTTGCTACTGAATGGCTGTGCCAACCGAATGCGCTAGCAAGTTGTTTCCATTCTGGATTGCCGAACGAGAGGTCAGTATGTCTACCAAACTCATTCGTCTGTTTCCAAGCGATCAAACCGTACATGTGATCTTCCCAAACCATAACGACTATATTTGAATTTAGTCGCCGGGCAGTCTCCATTTCCTGTACGTTCATTAGAAACCCCGCATCACCACAAATCGCAAGTATTCGACGTTTAGGAAAAACTAAATTAGCAGCGATTGCTCCTGGAAGCGCGAATCCCATGGAGCAAAAACCATTTGGTATCAAACAGGTATTAGGTTCATGGCACTGATAATGTCTAGCTATCCACATTTTATGAGCGCCTACATCCGACAACAGGATATCGTCGGCACCTAAAACCGTTCGCACATCCCACAATACTTTTTGTGGTTTGATTAAACTTTCAGTAATATCGTCTTTGTAGCGGGTAAGTTCTTTTTGCATATCGCGGCGTGTTGCGGCTTGTTGTGTTGTGTCGAATCGCAATCCCCCCATTGCGTCGACTCGTTCATTGAGCATCCATAGGGTATGCCCAAGATCCCCGATAATCTCAGTTTCTGGATGGTAGTCGGCATCGATTTCCGCCGGTAGAAAGTCTGCGTGGATCACATGCTTGTCACCGTGCGAATTCCACAAATGCGGGTGGTACTCCACCATGTCATAACCCAAAGTAATGACAACATCTGCTGCATCAATCGCGCAGGCTACGACATCTTTCGACTGCAGTCCGATTGTGTATAAGCAGTAATGTTCGTCAAAATCCACACACCCTTTGGCCATAAAAGTGCTGATTACACCGATTCCAGTTTTTTCACATAGTGTCCGAAGCTGCACGCTTGCGCGTTTTCGAATGCACCCATTTCCCGCTAGGATGATTGGGCGTTTTGCATTTTTAAGGATTTCGAAAGCATGATCGACAATTCTATCGTCTGGAACCGGACGACGGAACCGTTGAGGTTTGAGAGGAGCCTTTTTGGTCTGAAGTTTGGCGATGTCTTCTGGCAGTTCGATATGTACTGCACCTGGTTTTTCTGTTCGAGCAATACGGACAGCTTTTCGAACTATTTCCGGAATATTGTCTTGATGTAAAACAGTAGTTGCCCACTTGGTGACCGGTTCAAACATATGTACTACGTCCATGATTTGGTGCGATTCTTTGTGGAGTCTTTCGGTAGATCCTTGCCCTGTGATAACCAGTAACGGTGCTCGATCCATATTCGAGTCGGCCACCCCGGTAATCAGATTCGTTGCACCAGGACCAAGAGTGCCTAAACAACCTGCAGGATGTCCCGTAAGTCGACCATATATTTCAGCCATGAAGGCGGCGCCCTGCTCGTGCCGAGTGAGTATAAATCTAATTGTTTCTGATTTTTCGAGGGATATCATAAAATCAGCATTTTCTTCTCCAGGAACACCGAAAATATATTCGATGCCCTCGGCTTCTAAGCATTGCACAAAAAGGTCGGAAGCCTTCATAT
>CAZZET010000001.1:0-54451 GCA_964653275.1 uncultured Methylococcales bacterium | reverse complement strand
TAGTTTGTTCTTTAATAGTTGAAGAATTTTTACCCGAATTTAAACGCCCAACGTATGGGTGGTTGTTGCCAATTAATATGCGAATTGACCTTACTTCCGCTTCGTCAAGACTTTTTGTACGTTGATTCCGTATACAGAGCGCACCGCGGAAGCCAAGATAGTCGGGACCTAATTGCAATAATTGGGGAATATCGTGTTTTCTGAGCGACCCAGCAAGTCCACACAATAATTGGTGGGCTTGTACAGTTTTAACGAAGGACTTTAATGTTGATTTTGAACAAACAGTGGTGAGCGATCCGCTGTTTTTATTTCTAGTGTCGATCATCGCGCCCGAAAATCCAGCTTTCGCAAGAATTGCTACCCATTTGGTATCTATTTCGGTATCACCGAAAAAAACCGCCACCAGTTGAATCCCAGCTTGTGCATGTTTGGCCAAGGCATTAATAGTGCCCATCCAATCCCCTCCTGGGAAAAACCCTATCTTGACATAATTAACACCGGTCATCGTCATTTTGGTTACGGCATTCAGAATTCTGTTGGGTACCATTGGCAGGTCACCAATAGTTGCACTGAGTATAGTTTGAGGGCCTATTTTTTCTCGGATTTTGCGGATTTCGATTGTATCTAGGGCACCCAATGCGCCCATAGATGGATCCTTAAGATCGATGATATTAGCACCAGCATTCAATACTATTCTGGCTTCGTCGATATTTGTTACGCTGGCAAGCATGCCTGTCATCGGTTGGCTACCTTTTCGGGATTTTTAGTTTTGAATTGTTCTACAGCTTGCATTAGCCAATCCCAGGCTTCATGTTCCTTCTTCCCAGCAGTTTTATCCAGCCCGATTTTAAGGTATTCAATTTCAGATTGAATCTTTACCCATGGGAGCATACCCAAACGGCTGACTAGAACTGCGGCCTCAATTACGGCGAATTGAGCACGATTAAAACCACGAAACGACGCATGGTTGACTTCGTATGCTACTTTGCAAAATAGTTTAGGGCGTAATTCGTCGTCTTCGATATTTTGGAGCTCAAGTTCCGAATGTGCTAGAGCGATTGTCAAGTATTTCCCTTGAATAACTTTGGTATCTGTAAGAGACCAATTTCTTCGACCGGTCAAACAACCAGCAAACACACGAACGTCATCGATGTAGTTTATAACGGCAGTTCGGTTCGCAAGGATATTGTTTAGGGTAGTCGAAGGTCGAAACGGCATGATGATCAGTTGGCTACCCTGTTCATGAATACCCATCGGGGCGATATGGACGTCACCCGTTTTGGACTGGGTGGTAATGATGGTTTCTCGAATCATTTTTTGGAGTATTTAGACATCTGGGAAAGTTCAAACTACGAGTATTACGCCTGGTGCGACTTTAGCGACAGGACCATAGACAAGCAAGACTGGTAGTTTAATCTTTGCAAGACACTTTTTGTTTTAATGTTGTACCGGCTTCTTTGGTTTCGTTCAAGTTTTCTTGTTTGTCCTCAAGAGCACAACCCCAAGTTAGGGGTTCATCTTGAGTGAAACGCTTTCCCAATTCCCAAGCGATCTGCGCTCTTGCTAGTTGCACACCGAGATAGAAAGCATGCGCCCCATCGTTTTCAACCTTGAGGTTAGGATACAAGTCAAAAGGATCGATAGCTGTATCAAGACCGTCGCGATTATATATATGAATTCCATTTGGGGTGGTTTGAATGCGGAAGCTCGGATCACGGATTTGGCCTGCTAACTCCTTAATTTCATCAAAATTATAGGGAAATGGTTTGCGTTCATGTAGGGCCATTAAACCGTCATCCACGTGTTTCGGCAAGCTATTAGTTTGTTTGGCATAGTACATAATACGTCGGCACAAGTCCGCTTCTCGAACCGCTTTACAAGCATGTTGACTTACCTCGGTGGCGAGGATACTGGTAATCTCTAACTCTGAGCATATACCTAAGAGCACCGCATTGATCCCAGTGGTATCGGCGTGGGTTAATTCCGTCAGGTTGCCTATACCCATTAGCATTTCTACGTTTGGATGGCGCTTTCTAACTTGGTGGTAGCGAATTAGTGAATCGGTAAAGCCAAAGTGAATTGGATCGAGAACAGGATCAACTAAAAATCTTTCACCCTTTTGGCTCATCGTTTCTATTGCCCGACTCAATGACCCTAAATCACCAGGTTTGCTCGGAATCAGTACCGGAACGGTTTCTACTTGATCGGCGATCCAAAGGGTGCGTTCGTGTAGGCTCAGCATATAATCGGCTCCAGCTTTGCCTCCCCTAAGAAGATCATCGGTTTCTAATGAATCTATACTGACAGAGAAATTTTCTGACTTTAATGTTCGAATGATTTCTTCCAGTTGGGGGAAAGGGGTTTTCGGCAAACAACCGATGTCGATAATATCAGCACCGTCTTTTTGATAGGTGTATGCTCTCTCGACGACTTGCTCCACAGACATGTTCGGTGCATTAACGATTTCGGCAAAGATCTTTAGATTGTATTGACGCAGGTCGGGTTTTTGGGCATTTTTACCAAAAAAGGTGGGGAGATCTTTGACTTCTTCGGGGCCACGTTCGATAGAAATGGAAAGTTGTTCCGAAAGCTTTGCTAAATCTCCACGGCAACGTCCCGGTACGAGGATTCGATCGGCCCCGAAAGTATCTTTGAGACGTCTTCCAATCATATCTGCGGTCATTAGTGCAGCAACACTTAGACCGATTTGGTGTATCGTATAGCTAAATTCGGTCGGTTGCATTTGTTCTAGAATCTGGCGGAGTTGTTTTTCCGCCAGTTTACCGGTGAGAAATAGAATGTGCTCAGGCATTCAAAATGTTCTGTAGCTAGCCACTACCGCATTGCGTTTATAATAGCTTCGCCCATTTCTCGGGTTCCTGCTGCAGATTTAGGATTTAAGTCAGGAGTGACGAATTGGCCTTCCTCAATTACTGACCTTGCGGCATCTTGAATTTTATTCGCAGCTACATCTTCGCCAAGATATTTCAACATCATAGTACCTGCTAAGATAACCGCTGTAGGGTTGGCAATGTTTTTTTCGGCGATGTCTGGTGCGCTGCCGTGAACCGCTTCGAATAAAGCTGCATCATCGCCGATATTGGCGCTGGGAATGAGTCCAAGGCCGCCAATCAATCCTGCTGTTAGGTCTGACAAAATATCCCCAAACATATTGGTGGTTACAATGACGTCAAAATGCTCAGGGTTCATCACTAGATTCATACACGTTGCATCAATGATTTTTTCCTCGAATTCAATATCGGGGTAGTTGGCCGCGGTTTTTCGAGCCACATCCAAAAAAATCCCCTGACTATATTTTAGAATATTGGCCTTGTGTGCAACGGTAACCTTTTTTCGTTGGTTGCCTCGGGCGAATTTGAAAGCAAATTCAATTACTTTCTCAGAACCCTCTCGGGTAATTAAGGCGATACTCTCGGCAATATTTTGACCTTTTCCAATGTAGTGTTCGAGTCCCGCATAAAGTCCTTCGGTATTTTCACGAATCACTACTATATCGACCTCGTCAAATCGAGTTTTAACACCTTTCCATATTTGTGCGGGACGGATGTTTGCAAACAAATTGTATTCCTGCCTCAGGGCTACGTTGATGCTTCTAAAACCCTCACCCACTGGTGTTGTGAGAGGTCCTTTAAACAAGACCCTGGTTTTGGCAATTGATTTTGACGTTGTTTCTGGAACGAGGTTTTGGGAGTTTTCCAATCCCATTAATCCGGCATCTACTTCTTCCCATTCAATCTGTGCCCCTGAGGAGTTAATAACATGAACTGCCGTCTCCATGATGGAGGGTCCAATGCCGTCTCCTTTCACTAATGTCACTGTGTGCATTCGCTTCCCCATATAAGAAAAATCATTCAATCATTACATAGAAAGCGGAAGATTGGAAATGATAGCCTGGATTTCACACCGGCTCCATAATCTGGGGTCACGGTGTCACATTTCTACCTACGGCTGTACGAGGCGCCACTTTGTCGAGTTGAATTCGTGACGATTTAGTGCCTATGAATTCGCAAGAAATTCTCGAACGACTGGCGAAAAACGTTGTTCATCAACCAGAAAAGCATCGTGACCCTGATCACTTGGCATTTTGACAAACACCGTTTCTAAGCCATTTTTTGTAAGCACATGAGCGAGCTCTTGCTGCTGGAAAACAGGAAATAACGAATCTGTTTCTACACCAATAATGAGATTGGATGAGGTCTTGATTTTTGCGATGCCAGCTTCCAGAGTACCGCCATGGGCGGCGATATCAAACCAATCAATTGCACGAGACAAATAAAGATAACAATTAGTATCGAATTGATCGATGAAGTTATTGGCGTTGTATTCTAAGTAGGTTTCGATTTCAAATTCCGCGGAAAACGGCGGATCGATGGGTTGTGATTTAAACACTCTTTTACGACCGAATCGATCTAAAAATTCTTTCGAAGACCTGTAGGAGATCAATCCAAGTTTACGGGCGAGGCGCATCCCTTGTTTAGGTGTATCATTGAACCGATAATTGCCATTCATCCATTTGGGGTCATTTTGGATGATTTCCCTTTGCAGCGATCGAATCGCAATTGCAAACGGTGTCGCATGGGTCGCTGCTGAAATACACACGAGTTTCTTAACTTCGTCGGGATACATGGCGGCTAATGCTAGCGCGCTAAGACCACCTAACGATGCACCAATAACAGAGTAAAGCTTCTCGATTCCCAGCGATTGAAAGACTTCTCGTCCCGCCGTTGCAATGTCTTCAACTGTTAGTTCTGGAAAGTCGAGGCGGTAAGGATTGCCTGTTATGGGATTTTCCGAGGCAGGCCCTGTAGAGCCAAAACAACTTCCTAACGAATTTATACACACCACGAAAAATCGTTGAGTATCGATCGGTTTACCTGGGCCTACCATATATTCCCGCCAGCCTTCACGAGGGTCATCGGCAGAGGAGGCCGCATGAGCGCTCGGAGACAGGCCGGTGAAGATAAGAATTGCGTTATCTTTATGTTTTGATAACCTTCCCCAGCATTCATAGGCAATTTCTACGTTGGGGAGCGATCCACCACGAAATAGAGGGAACGGCCGGTTGATACGTACTATACGTGTCGCATCCTGCAATTCGGAAGGTGGCTTGGTGTTTACAACCATAAGATATATTTTTTTGCGGACATGGTAGAAATCGAGACTACACTGGCTATTATTCCAGAATATCTGCGAACTTCAAAATGGAGTTCTTTTATTTTTTTAGTCGTCCAAGCATTACCGAGCGTTGTGTTTTTAGGTGGTGTACCCGACCGGTCCCCTCGCCTTGTCTCTCTCAAGATAGCTCGTTACAATTTGGCTACAGTACTGGTATAGGAGAGGTAAATAGATGATGGATAAGCTTATTCAAATGTTAAAATGAATCTTCATAAATGTATGATTAGTCTGAGATCACGCTCCAAAGAGGTGCAGATTTGATGGCTAGTCTCGAAAGTTCCCGAATTTTTTCTGAATTTAAGGCGGACGGGTTGATTGTTGCTCACAGAGGACCGAATCGAAGTGTGCAAAATATAAGGCCTGTGGAAGGTTGTGGCCCAAATGATCTGGTTTTTTTTGAGAAAATAAAATACCTTGATGAAATTCGTCAGGGGAATCCTGGTATCGTTGTGACCAGTGAAGATCTTGTGGAAAAAGTTGAGCAGATCGGTAATATTGCGATTTTAATCGCGCCGAATGTAAGGTTGGCTAATGCCCACATTAAACAACGCTATGATGATCGTGATTTATTCCGCACTGAATGGCCGCGGATTCATTCGGGCGCCGTTATTCATGAAAGCGCTATCATCGCGGCAGATGCGCTAATCGGGCCAGGGGTCGTTGTGGGCGCCAATGTTTCAATTGGTAACAAAGCTGCGATTATGGCTAATTCGGTTTTAGAGTCGGGCGTCTCTGTTGGCGATGCGAGTGTGATCCATCCGGGTTGTGTGGTGGGCTACGATTGTCGCATAGGTAGTCATGTGATTTTAAAATCGGGTTGTATTATTGGTTCGGAAGGCCAAGGTTTTGCGCAGGACGAAGAACGACGTCATCACCGCATTCCACAGACAGGGATCGTTGTGATTGAAGATCGGGTAGTTATTGGGGCAAATTGCACAATTGATCGAGCTACATATGATGAAACCCGTGTACATGCTGGTTGCATAATTGATGCGCTCTGTCATATAGGACACAATGTCGTCTTGGAAGAAGATTGTATCCTCGTTGCGCAAACAGGGATTGCCGGTTCGAGCCGTTTCGGGAAACGGGTAATTGCATCGGGACAGACCGGTGTTCTTGATCATGTTAGTGTGCCTGCCGATACTGTTTTGTTGCACCGTGCTGGTGTCATCAACAGTTTAAAAAAATCCGGTGTTTATGCTGCCACGCCGCCCCAACCGTTTGACAAATATCTGAAAAATATCGCAGTATTTCAACGCTTGGGAGAGGTTTGGAAACGCTTGAAGGCACTAGAGAAAAAAGTCGAAGCGCTATCCACCCAGGATGCCAAAACTTCTAAAACGTGATTCGAAATCGGTTTGTCTTTCGACCTTTCCTGCGCCGCAGATTTAAGGGATGTGCTGTGGGTGGGTTCACCGTAGGTCTATTTGCTTTGAAACTGCAAACTGGAACCGCCTAATAACATGAATATGCTTGCTCAGGGCCAACTTGCAGGAGTCATTTTTGACCTGGATGGCACCTTAGTAAATTCCTATCTTGATTTTGATGCCATGCGTAGCGAAATGGGAATTTTGGCAGGTAAGCCCATATTAGAGGCGCTTGAGCAAATGGATGGGTTTGAGGCGGCCCGGTGTTCGAAAATTTTAGAACGGCACGAGCTAAATGGCGCAACAAAGGCAAATATCATCACAGGTGTTCGAGACTTTCTTGAATTAATAGACGGCCAACATCTTCAAAGGGCCGTGGTGACACGAAATAGTCGTTCGATGGCGGAAGTAATGTTGTCCCGTTGCTCATTGCAATTTAATGTGGTGATTACTCGTGAAGATGGTCCGGTAAAACCAGACCCTTGGGCCATTCATCATATATGCAATCTATGGGGGGTTGAATCGAAACGTGTCGTCGTTATAGGTGATTTCGAATTTGATATCGAAGCAGGAAAAAGTGCTGGCGCAACAACTGTGTTTTTTACTCGGAGTCGAGATATTAATCAATTGGGTGGGGCTTCCAAGGCAGATTTTGTGCTGGAATCGTTTGTCAATCCGGAGAAATTAATTCGGGAACTGCGCCTAGCGTAACACTTAAACAACACTCCGTATTATCGGTACACCTTGAGTATATGATGTGATGAATTTGATTCAAGATCGGTGTGAGCCACTGACATTTTCAGTCGAGTGTGGAAGAGAATCCGGTTCTCGAACAGTGTAATTCTAGATTTCACTGAGCTCTCAGCGTTACTCTGGTTAAGCTTAATTTCCTATTCTTTTGGTTCCAAATAAAGCCCAAATTATCCCCTCGGGTTTATAAAATGTTTACTGTCAAATTTGTTTAGCTATTTGGTCAAGAATTTTTACAAACCACTCGCAGATATGAGTTGGTTATTCACTAAAACCTAAGTAAGACGCCACATTCCAGAGAATGGCATAGCCTTTGCTTTTGCTACTGTGACACTGGCCATTTGGCTTTTGTTAGGCTTAGCCAAACGGCCTTAATAACTATAATTAATCGCTAAGAGGATTAAAAAAAATGAAAAACCTAATTCGATACTTACTTCCATCAAAACTGACCTACAAATTAGCATCTTTGTGCATCATTGCGATGTTTGCGGGTAATGCACAGGCTAACATTATTTATAGTGGACCATCGTTTAACGCTTTTGGTACGAGTGGAACTCCGACTAGTCCATTGTCAAATATCGCTTTCAATGTTATTGCCGGCCCGCTTTTACCGAATGCCCTGAATATTTTCGCCCAGGGCACTACCCCAAATTATACAATGACGGGTGCTATATCAGGCGTTTCATTTGCACTAAACCAAACTAATGATGTAGGGAGTGCTGCATTCGCCTTCCAAACAGGTCCTAGTTCTATCCAGGAATGGTTTGCTATCGCGACGATTAATGTTTCAGGAGCCCTGATTACATTAGCATCGTCCAACATTTTATCAGCCACATCTCAAATTGGAACCTTATTCAACACGCTTACAGGACTTCCTCCATTCCTAGGCCACATAGACACTATTGCTGATGCTACGGTTCCTCTGCAACAATTGGCTGCGGGTGGACCAGTGACAGAGCTGCCGATTCCTCTACGCGGATATGTCGATCCTACAGGTAAAGTGGATCCCACCCAATTCATATATTCTTCAGTATCCGAACCCAATCGTTCAGTACCAGAACCGACTTCTCTGCTTTTATTGATGACTGGAATGGCTGGATTTGCGGCTCGACGGAAGAAAGTAACGATGGCTACTGCGGCTTAATACGAACCTTAAAATAAGTCGGCGCGCCGGCTAAAACCCTCACCGCACACACCCTTCCCCAGCCGGGACCAACCTTTGGGTTCGTCCCGGCTTTTGTTTGTAGGGCCAAAAGGAGACCGGATCAGTAACACATTAAGCGCTTAGTCCGGGTTTCTCATTAGCTTTTGACTTACGGACATTTCTACGTGCTGATCGTGTCTTACCGAATAGGGTTACTAGCCAAACTACTGCCTTTACGCATCCATACGGTAGTCTGTGAATTTCTCATTTACCGACAGGCATCTTAATCAAACGAAAAGTCAGATTAACCCTCACTCCCTTGGCAATACGATCCTTCGGAAGGCAATGCCGCCAACAATGTTGCAGATTTCCACCCATCAATAGCAAGCTGCCATGAGGCAGGTGTAAGTCAACGATTTGCTTTGATTTGTTATGGCGGATTTTAAACAACCGTCGCACACCCAAGCTTAACGATGCAATGAAGGGATTTAACCCCAATTCTTTTTCTTTATCGGCATGCCATCCCATGGAATCCTGACCGGTTCGGTAGAGGTTGCCGAGAACACTATTAAAACGGTGATTCGAAAAGCTTTCTATACGGGTTTTTAAGTCGATTAGCGTTGGAGTCCAAGGGATCGGATTATGGACAGTACCTGAATAGCTGTAGCGAGTCCCCGAATCTCCATACCAACACACCAAACGAGGCACTGTTAAGGGTTTTCCGAACATCATTATGGTTTCTTCTTCCCATTGCAGTTTGGACAATAAGCACTGTAGAGTCAGCGAGGCTTCTTTGGGTTCTAAGAAGTTTTTGAGCAGAAATAGCTCCCCATCCCTGGGGGCTAAATTGTCATAATTTTTCCTTAAATGCAATTCGTTACGATGGTTGACGCATGGTGACAAATTCTTCCGCCGCTGTGGGGTGAATACCAATGGTGGCGTCGAAAATCGATTTTGTAGCGCCTGCTTTGAGCGCGATGGCTATGCCTTGAATGATTTCACCGGCATCGGATCCTACCATATGTACACCCAGAACTTTGTCATTAGTTTTGTCGACGATCATTTTCATCAATGTTTTTTCATTATTCCCGCTTAGGGTGTGTTTCAATGGAGTGAAATGAGAACGGTAAACATCAATAGATTCATAGCGCTGTCTTGCCTGCTCTTCGGTTAATCCCACCGTTCCTATATTCGGTTGGCTGAATACGCAAGAAGGGATATTTTGGTAATCGACGGCTGACGGTGAGTTGTCAAAAAGTGAATTAGCAACGGCGGTTCCTTCCGCCAGAGCAACCGGAGTGAGGTTCACTCGATCAGTGACGTCGCCGATCGCATAAATTGAAGGAACTGTAGTTTGATAGTGTTCATTGACGACGATAGCGCCTTTTTTATTGGTTTCTACGCCGATTGTCTCAAGATTTAAACCGTTTGTGTTGGGGGTGCGTCCGGTTGCGTACATGATGACGTCGGATTCCTCAATGGTTCCATCGGTTAACTCGGCGGTCAGTCCGCGCGGCGACTGTTTGATGCATTGAATATTGGTATCGAATTTTAAGTTGATACCTTTTTTTTCCATCTCTGCGGCGAGGCATTGTCGAATTTCATCGTCAAAGCCTCGAAGGAAAAGTGGGCCTCGATAGACTAATGTGGTTGCGACACCCAGGCCTTTAAAAATACCAGCAAATTCAACGGCAATGTAACCACCCCCAACAATAATCACACGCTCGGGCAACTTTTCTAAAAAAAATGCATCGTTGGAGCTAATGACGTATTCCTTTCCCGAAAGGTTCGGAATGTGAGGCCATCCTCCAGTCGCAATCAAAATATATTTGGCGCGATAGTTTTTGCCGCTAATTGATACTGAGTGTCCGTCTACCAGTGAGGCTCGATCATCGAATATTTCAACACCCGAATTTTCTAAGAGGTTCTGGTAAATGCCGTTTAATCTTTTGATTTCATGGTTTTTATTGGCAAGTAACTTTTGCCAACGAAATTGTGTTTGGTCGAGTTTCCACCCAAAACCCGAGGCATGCCGAAATTCTTCGGAAAAATGGGAGGCGTATACAAATAATTTTTTAGGTACGCAACCGACATTAACACAAGTACCGCCAAAATAAAGATCTTCAGCTATGGCAACCTTGGCACCAAACCCAGCGGCAACCCGGGCTGTTCGGACACCTCCCGAACCTGCGCCGATAACAAACAAATCAAAGTCAAATGGGTCCATTGCAAAGCCAAATTGAGAGAATTAGGATCGAATAAACGGAATGATTCACAAAGGCGAATAAATGGGCAATACAAACAATAATGTTTATACGAACCGTGACGTGGTTATTAATTTCCCATCCGAAATTACTTGATATTAGAAATAATAAAGAACCCTTTATGAAAAATCTATTTCCTGAAGAAGGGTATCAATTTTTTTACTGAGCTTATTAAGGTGTTCTGAAAAATTTTCTGATGATGATCTTTTTTCCAATTGGATCTGGGTGCGTTCGTGGGCGATATTCAGGGCAGCCATAATCGCGATTTTATCCAAACCCACTATGCGTCCCTGATCCCGGATTTCTCGCATCTTTTTGTCCAGGTATTGGGCGGAGGATAATAATTCGTCTTTTTCTTCAGGCGAGCAGGCAATTGGGTATTCCTTTCCTAGAATCTTTACGTTGACCGCAGTGGCCTTATCGTTCATCCTTCCTGTTCCACGGATTTTAATCGGGCGATTATTGATTCTACGCGGGTTTTGGCAATCGTTGTTTTCTCTAACAATTGGGTTCTGTCGCGTACCAATTTTTCTTGTTTGGTCTTAAGTGTATGATTTTCTTCTTGTAACTTTTGGCAGTATGTGACCAAGGAATGAATTTTATCTTCGAGTACTTGAATTTCAAGTTCCCATCTTTGATGGTTATTTTTATCGTCCACAGTCTATTGATGTTGATTAGTTTTAACAGAAAGACATTAAGTATTTTAGCTAAATGCCTATGAATGTTAGCATATATACACTATCTGATTACAATGGGTTTTTTTCATCACTGTCGTTACGCAATTATGTGTGTGTTATTTCTCAAGGGTGTGATGCTCGGCCACAAACTTTTTGTAGGTAATATAAATGGCAACTCGGTCGGTTTACCATGTAGTTGAATCGGTTTTATTATCCCATAATACGATCATGAGTGTCGCCGAGGCACATGGGACATTGTCAGGGATGTTGTGTGCCGATATGCGGGCAGAGATTGATCAGTGGTTAAGGGAAGTATTTGACGAAGAAGCTGGTGGCATTTATGGGGAAGATCGGATGACCTTGGTTACTTTGTTCGATGAAACTCGAAGTAGGTTGGGTGGGACGGATTTCGAGTTCGAACTGGCTTTACCCGATGACGATACACCATTGAGTCAGAGAGCGGCTGCATTAAGTGAATGGTGCCGTGGATTTTTGTTCGGACTAGGTTTTAGGTCCGGCCAAGGTCATTGGCCCAACAGTTGTCAAGAGATATTGCGTGATGTCGCTGAAATTTCACGCGTTGATACGGATGAAGAAGGTGAGGAAAATGAAGTGGCTTTCACGGAGTTGACCGAATACCTCCGAGTGGGTATACAGCTCATTCAAAGTGAATTGCAGAGTCTACCAGAGAATCCGCCAGTGTTGCATTGACTTTAGTCAGGATGAGCAAATTATCTATCGTCTTGTTGTCTTTTTGTGCGTTTAAAAACAGTTACAAAGCTCAATATGGGACTGTTTTTGCGCATTGAAATAACAAAAAAATCCCTCGCAACCCAGATTCAATACTTTAAACTCTCTGCTTTTATCGTAAATAATGATTCGATGACCAAAAATGAGTTTAAACGCCGACGTAAACAATTATTACGATCTCTCGGCAAAGGAAATATTGCAATTGTCACCAGTGCGTCAGAATGCGTGCGTAACCGTGACATCGAATTTCCTTATCGTCAGGATAGCGATTTTTTTTATTTAACGGGTTTTAATGAACCTGATGCGATTGCGGTATTTTTACCCGGGAGAATGCAAGGTGAATATATTCTATTCTGCCGTGAATTCGATTCTGAAAAAGCATTGTGGACAGGGGCATTCACAGGTTTGAAAGGTGCACAGGAAACTTATGGGGCTGACGATGCATTTCCTATAGACGATATCGACGAGATTCTTCCAGGGATGCTGGAGAATCGAGAACGTGTTTATTACCCGATGGGACGGGACCCAGAATTTGATCAAACCTTGATGGTGTGGGTCAATCAATTACGGGCCCAAGCCCGTTCCGGAGTTAACCCCCCGATCGAATTTGTGTCATTGGATCATATTCTCCATGACATGCGGCTTTTTAAAAGCTCAGCCGAGGCGCGGATCATGCAAAAAGCCGCAAATGTTTCCGCCTTGGCGCACATACGGGCGATGCAGATGTGCAAGCCGGGGATGTATGAATATCAGATTGAGGCGGAAATCCTTCACGAATTTATGCAACATGGTTTGAAAGCCGCTGCGTACCCTTCGATAGTTGCTGGTGGAACTAATGCCTGCGTGCTCCATTATACAGCCAATGCTCATCAGTTAAAGGATGGTGATTTATTGCTGATTGATGCTGGTGTCGAACTTGACAATTATGCATCGGATATTTCTCGTACATTTCCAGTCAATGGCCGATTTTCTGGGCCACAGCGATCTCTTTATGAATTGGTTCTAGATGCTCAGGCCGCGGCAATCGAAAAAGTTAAACCGGATAATCATTGGAATGAACCCCATGAGACGGCAGTGAAAGTTTTAACAAAGGGATTGGTTAAATTGGGGCTGTTGAAAGGGAGAGTGTCCAAGCTTATAAAGGATGATGCCTATAAACCCTTTTATATGCACAGGACTGGTCATTGGCTTGGGATGGACGTCCACGACGTTGGAGATTACAAAATCGATGACCAATGGAGAGTTTTCGAACCCGGGATGGCGCTAACTGTGGAACCCGGCCTCTATATTTCGAAAAATTGTAGGACGGTGGACAGCCAGTGGCGTGGAATTGGGATACGCATAGAGGATGACCTTTTAGTTACAAAGACAGGGAATCAAATTTTATCGGCAGCTGTTCCGAAGGCAGTTTCCGAGATTGAATCGTTGATGCAATAAGAGATAGATGACGAACGATTACGATGTATTGATCGTAGGTGGAGGGTTGGCAGGCGGTAGTTTGGCCTTGGCATTGCGGTCATCAGGGCTGAATGTTGCAGTAGTCGAAGCGATCAGTGATGAACAAAGGCAGTCATCGGCCGCAAGTAATCGCGCGCTCGCACTGGCACATGGATCAAAATGGTTACTGGAGCAGTTAGGTGTTTGGTCTGATGTAAGGAAACGCGCTATACCGATCAAAACAATCCATATCTCCGACCGGGGGCATTTTGGGAAAACTCGACTTCTTGCAGAAGAAGAAGGGGTCGATGCTTTGGGGTATGTGGCTGTGGCTCGGATTCTTGAAGACAGTATTTCTAAGGGTTTAACCACGTCAAACATAGAGCGGATTTGCCCTGCTCGGTTAATTGGAATGCAAACGGGTTCTGAATCGGTTTGTGTCAGTTTGAAAAAAGGCAAAGAATGTTTAAATCTAAATGTTGGTTTGGTCGTAGGTGCTGATGGTGGTAATTCGACAGTGCGGCGTTTGGCCAATATCTCTGAATATACGCGCGATTATTGCCAAACTGCGATAATCGCCGTCATTAAGCCTGAGGTAAGCCCTAATTTTACCGCTTACGAACGATTTACAGCGTCGGGACCACTGGCACTTTTACCTACTGAGGACGGTTGCTATTCAGTGGTTTGGACACAAAAGAGCGAAGATGCCGAATCGATTGCGACCTTGTCTGACGCTGAGTTTAATCAGGAACTTCAGACTGCATTCGGACATTGGCTTGGTGAGCTGAGTTATTGTGGTTCACGTGGCGCATTTCCCTTAGAACTGGTTCAGGCCGATTCAATGATTTCTGATCGGACGGTACTCGTTGGAAACGCCGTTCACCAGTTACATCCTATTGCGGGACAAGGGCTTAACTTAGGGTTACGGGATATAGCGGTACTTGCAGAAATGTTAATACAAGATTGTGGTGCGGATAAAGACCCTGGTGCGGACCAATTACTACATCGTTTCGCAAAAAGTCGAAAAGAGGATCACGATCGGGTAATCGGTTTTACCGATGGGTTGGTCAGTATTTTTTCAAACGACTGGGTTCCGTTGTCGATAGCCCGCAACTTAGGCTTATTCGGTCTGGATTGTCTACCGTGGGCCAAGCATGCGGTTGCTCGTTACGCCATGGGGTTAGGAAGTAGAATGCCTCGGTTGATACCATTGAGGTCATTGTAATGGCGGAAATTTCCGAATGCGATGTGGCGATTGTTGGTGGTGGTATGGTTGGTGCTACGCTGGCCTGCATTCTCGCTAAAGGCGGTGTGAGTGTTGGACTTTTTGATTTCCGTGAACCAGAACGGGAATGGGATAATGATTCGATTGATCTTCGAGTTTCGGCCTTGACATTGGCGTCGCAAAATATTTTCGATGCCCTTGATATTTGGCGTAGTATGGTCAAAAAGGGAGTGAGCCCCTACCGGCAGATGCGGGTTTGGGATTTTGAAGGGGTGGGCGAATTAAATTTTGATGGTGCCGACGCTGGATTGGATGTTATGGGACATATCGTCGAAAATCGGGTGACGATAGCGGCGTTATGGGAATCATTAGAGCAGCTATCTACAGTCTCTATTTTTTGCCCGGCGCGTATAACGGGTTTGCAGCGTTTTGACGAGTTTGCGGTATTATGCCTTGACGATGGGCGTACCATAAAAACCCAATTGATTGTCGGTGCGGATGGAAGATCTTCGGCGATTCGTGATCTTGCCGGGATTAAAGTCGGTGGATGGTCATATAAGCAAGATGCTTTAGTAACCACTGTTTCAATAAGTGAGAATCATCGGCAAACAGCGTATCAGCGATTCCTTCCGACCGGACCTCTTGCATTTTTGCCCCTATTGAACGGTGATTGTTCGATCGTTTGGTCAGCCGATACCGAAAAAACAAAGGGGAATATGGCATTAGCCAAAGAAGATTTCCTTGTCGCACTAGAGGACGCATCGGCGGGTATGGTGGGGAAAATTAAAGCTGTAGGTCAACGAGTTTCATTTCCTCTTGGTTTGCAATTTGCGAAGCGGTATACAGATGAACGCGTTGCGTTAATTGGCGATGCGATACATGCGGTGCATCCCTTGGCGGGTCAAGGTGCAAATCTAGGCTTGCTCGATGCGGCTGCCCTTGGAGAACTTGTATTGAAAGCACACAATCAACAACTTTCTCTCTCCAGCCATCATGTTTTACGCCGGTACGAACGTTGGCGCAAAGGCGATAACTTCGCTATGCTAGGCGCGCTGGATGTACTGAAAAGAACCTATGGTATTTCTTTTTCGCCCTTAAACAAAGCACGGGCATTAGGCATGAATTTGATTAATACAACTCTTCCTGCCAAGAATTATTTTAATCGTTATGCGATGGGTTTGAGAAAAGGTTTGCCGGGGCTAGCCTATGGGAAGCCTTGTTGGTAGTCGAGTATTAGGAGATGAACACGTAATCCGTTTCCTATATTACTTTGAATACGTTGTGGTTTAATTTTAGTAAAAACTTCAGATTCGGTTAACTAACATCGTATTTGTATGACAATCCCGCACCTCTTATCTTTGTTTATGGCGATGATGCTTGTCGCCATACTTATTGAACCAATCGCGAAGTGGGTGAGACTTCCATTCAGTGCAGCTTTGGTATTGGTTGGGTTTTTAGGCTCCGAGATTATTGTTTCGCAGGGCATCGATACCGGTATACGATGGCATAGCTTTCAGGATCTTATATTCTACGTATTCATCCCAGTATTAGTTTTCGATTCTGCGTTTCGCCTAAATTCCCGGAGACTATTTAGAGATCTGGTATATGTACTGAGTCTTGCTGTTCCTCTAATGCTCTTAGCAGCCGGTGTTACCGCAGTGATTGTTTATTATGGCATTGGTCATCCGATCGGATTTCCGTGGATTGCGGCGTTGTTGACGGGTGTCTTATTGTCTGCGACTGATCCGGTGGCCGTCGTGTCCATGTTGAACCAGAACCAAGCGCCGAAAAGGTTGGAGTTATTACTTGAAGGTGAGAGTCTGTTCAACGATGCTACTGTAATCGTGGTCTTTGGATTACTTATTGCGATTGCTCAGTCAGGTAGTGATGCAACCGATTGGAATACAGCATTAGTTCGTTTTTTAGCCACCTTTTTCGGTGGACTCATCATCGGTGGAGTGATTGGTGGACTAGCTTCTCTATTAACTAGGTTTCTGCGAAGACAGGAAATTTTAGGTGTGGTCACTCTAATCAGTGCCTATTTTTCTTATCTGCTTGCGGAAGATGTGTTTCATCTTTCTGGTGTTATGGCAGTGCTTTCATGCGGTTTGCTGTTGGGAGAGATGCAACGACACCGAATGCATATTGATGACTGGAACATGGTGCTAGGGCTTTGGAATTTTAATGCCTATGTTGCAAACGCTATGATCTTTTTGCTGGCAGGTGTCACCATTACGATGACTATGTTCACGGATCGATGGATTGCCATGTTGGTAGGGGTTGTTGCTGTAATAGTGGCGCGTGTTGTTGCGGTATTTGGTGGCATACCGATTTTAGGATGGATACCCGGCGTAAAGCCAATACCGCCGGGTCAGCAGATGATTATCACTTTTGGAGGTGTTCGTGGTGCGGTGACTCTTGCTCTCGCTTTATCGTTACCGCTTGAACTGGATTATTGGTTTACCATACAGTCGATTGCCTACGGTGTTGTTTTATTTACATTGTTTATTCAAGCTCCCGCCATGGTGCCTATCATTCGGCGATTTGGTCGATAATATTTGATTGGTTTCAGTTTGTTCGAGGGCGGTCATCTATAGATAAGTGGTGATACTGCAGCAAAAAATCTGGCTACAAATCAAGGATATTGAGAACGCAATACAGGAGAAACTAAATACAACTTCTACTGGTGGCATAAGCTAGATTTGAGTACTACATGATGGTCATGAAACAGATGCTCAAACCTATGTGGCCTCACAATTCTGTGCAGACCTCATCGGTGTTGAAAAAAAAAATGAATCGACTGAGTCAGTTGGCTAAGCTCGCAATCCAGGTATTTCAAAAACAAATTGCCAATCTCGGATATCAACCATTCGTGCATTTTGAGCTTGAAGGAGGTTATACGCCAGATTGCCCAGTCGGTGGTAAAAAAGAAGGTTTGCTTGATTACGTAGGCATTAACAGAGCACTTTGCGATTTGGCAATACAGGCGTTGCTTAAGCCTGAATATTGGCAGTGTCAATGGGAATATGTGTCAAAATTTGAAGGTCAATCATCGTTAAAGGTTGCTGAGGATTTAGATGCGGCTCTTTTTCTGCTACCTGCTCTGCTAAAAAAATTTGGCGCTCAAAAGGTTTATATCAAACCCATTATATGGGGTGGTGACCGCGGTCGCCTGGCGACAGGTAGTAAGATTCTCTTTTCGAGTGATAAAAAAATAGTCCATATACCCAATGCCATTCAGATCAATATTAGTGCTACTGACGAAAAGGGTGAAAATATCATTCCAGTCGGCGGCGTCGGAGAATGTCTCCAACAATGTTTGTTGAATACCAGTTATGAGTGTAGTCTGTTGTTTCTTCCAGAGCAGGAGGCTTTTGACCGTCTGCAATTGAAACAGCGTTTCGGGTTGGAAAAAGAACTCTGCTCTCCCGACGATCTATCAGGTGGCCACCAAGGTAGTATCGCTTTGTACAAACAATGGGGAAAACACAATCAAATGATGGGAGTTATTCCGTTACTTTACGATGGTAAGGGTAGGGTATTGACCAGTATTCAGGATTGGCGGCCTTTGTCACGTGTCGAACACCGCCTGGGTGCCGCTAGCCAATATTTTAATTCGTATGTTAACGTTGTTTTTGCGCTCGCCAATTTGGCTGAAGCATTAAAACAAAAGCAGGGGGTTTCTACACAAGACTCACAGGATAAAGATCAAACTCAAGTCAATCTGGGTGATTCAGATGCGCTGCTGTTAGCAAAACCAAAAAATCTTCCAAGTTCGTTGCTCAATGATGGAAAAAACATGGGTGCCGTTGAAGTTTTTCTTAAAGGTCAATGGTTTGAGACAACCATTAACCAAGCGGTAGCGGATATGAAGAAAACTGATAACCTATCGATTCCGATTAACTTAGGGTCGATGTTGAAGCAGGCAGTTCTTGATTTGTATAGCTCGCCAATCAAAATTTAAATTTGCTGCTAACTGTAGATACTTATCGTCTTACGAACAACTTGTGTGATAATTTTTTGTCCTGTTGTATGATAATCCGAAAATAACACTTAAATAACACATAACCTTTGGAAGGAAGGTATGGAATCACGGATTTCTAAAACACCATTACTGTTCGGCGATGCCTTGGAAGATAAAAGACAGGAGTTGCGAGATTATTTTCACCACACTTTCTCTTTGTACGAATCTTTATTTTCTACCATCAATAATGATAAGGCCTATTTTATTCGGCCTGAACCATTGCGGCATCCGCTAATCTTCTATTTTGGCCATACGGCATCCTTTTTTATCAACAAGCTGATTCTCGCTAAATATATCGATCGACGAATCAACGAGAGTTTTGAATCAACATTCGCGGTGGGTGTTGATGAAATGTCTTGGGATGATCTCAACGATGAACACTATGATTGGCCAAGGGTTGATGAGGTTATGGACTACCGAAGTAAAGTCCGCCAAGAGGTCGATAATTTCATAGCTTCGATGCCAATAGAACTCCCAATAAAGCAAGATTCACCTGCGTGGGTGGTTCTAATGGGGATAGAGCATGAACGGATTCATTTGGAAACATCTTCGGTAATCATCCGCATGTTGCCTATTGAAGATGTTAACAAGCATCCGCAGTGGCTAGCTTGTCCAGATTTTGGGCCTGCTCCTCAGAATGCGTTCGTGGACAGGCCATCCGTGATGGTCAATCTCGGAAAACCGGAGATGTCGGATACCTACGGATGGGATAATGAATATGGGAGTAAAAAGGTTTCAGTTGATCAATTTAAGACTTCCAAATATTTGGTATCTAACCAAGAATATCTGGAATTCGTCGTGGCAGGTGGGTATCAGGATCTAAGCATTTGGACCGAAGAAGGTGCAGCGTGGTTGAACTACAGCCGTGCCGAAATGCCTCGTTTTTGGCTCAAACGAGGTAATCAATACTTTCAGCGTAATATGCTCGAAGAGGTTGAGTTGCCGCTCAATTGGCCGGTGGAGGTGAATTATTTGGAGGCTAAAGCTTTTTGCAATTGGAAATCCAAAATAACTCGGCATTGTGTCCGATTGCCGAAGGAAGCTGAATGGCATACATTGCGCGATTTGGTTGAAACTGATCAAGCGCATTGGGTCGAAGCGCCCGGTAACATTAATCTTGAACATTTCGCGTCGTCGTGTCCTATTGACCGATTCGAAACCCAAGGTATTTTCGATATCATTGGAAACGTCTGGCAATGGACTGAAACACCGATCGATGGATTTTCCGGATTCAAGGTGCACGAGCTCTACGACGATTTTTCAACGCCAACTTTTGATGGTAAGCACAATGTTTTCAAGGGTGGATCGTGGATCTCAACGGGAAACGAAGCCACTAAGCATGCACGTTATGCGTTCCGGCGGCACTTCTTCCAACACGCGGGATTTCGATACATTCAAAGCGATTCGTTAGAAGATTCAATAGATACAGTCAACATCTATGAAACTGATGAGTCAGTAGCGCGTTACCTGGAGTTCCACTACGGTGAAACGTTTTTTGGGGTCGAAAATTACCCACTTGCTTGTGTTCAAGCGTGCCTAAAATATTTGTCGGAGCATCCAAAGAAAGCCGCACTTGATTTAGGTTGTTCGGTGGGAAGAGCTTCCTTTGAACTCGCCCGATATTTTGATCATGTCGATGGTGTCGACTTCTCTGCCCGGTTTATTCAACATGGATTCCAACTCAAGAATGAGGGCGAAGTTCGTTACACGATCCAAACCGAAGGTGAACTTGTTGCTTATCGGGATGCTAACTTGAAGCGTCTTGGCTATTCGGCTTTCCAGGATAAAGTCGAATTTGCCCAAGGGGATGCCTGCAACTTAAAACCAACTTTTAGTGGCTACGACTTGATCTTTTGTGCGAATCTAATCGATAGACTCTACGATCCATTCCTGTTCCTTAGCTCCATTCCTAACCGATTGAACAGCGACGGAATCTTGGTGCTTACGTCCCCATATACTTGGCTGGAAGAATATACAGAGAAAGCCAAATGGCTGGGGGGAATAAAGGTCAACGGTGAGAATTTCACGACGCTGGATGGGTTGAAAAAAGCCTTAAATAATCGTTTTGACCTCCTTGGTTCGGAGGATATTCCGTTCGTTTTGCAAGAAACTCAGCGTAAATTTCAACACACAATTGCTCAAATGACCGTTTGGAAGCTAAAAGTTTAAGAGCCATCGAAAGAAAACTGATGCGTAGAAACAAATATTTTCTTCCGGGTCACGTTTGTTTTTTAATTTGCTATTTCTTTTTCTTTGATTCGAAATAGCACCAACCATTCGAATTGTTATGAGTTAAACGGATATATTGGATTTGGTGGACGATATTTCAGATGACTTGGTTTCGCTAGGATCTTCACTACCTCTCCAATTGTCTGGTGTCTTCCCACCCAGTAGATAAGCGAAAGCAATGACTTCAGCTATGGCAACATAGAGTGTGTGGGGTATTTCGTCATCGAGTGGGATCGAACTGAGTATTGTCACCAGGTCAGTATCAGTGTGCAGGGGTATGTTGTGTTGGTTGGCCAATTCGATAATGCTATCGGCGATACTGCCTTTCCCCTTGGCGGTAACTTTGGGAGCGTTTTCGCCATCGTATTGCAAAGCAACGGCGACATTTGGTGGGTTGAGCGTTTTTTTATCAGACATTTTCATCGACCAACGGCTCGCGAATATGTACAGTGGATTCGGATGGTGAGTGTCCACACCGTGCGCCGAGGTGCCCCGGGTGTAGTTTGGCTTTTTGAAAACGGTCTTTTAGCAAGCTTAATTTATTCTTGATCAAATGGATTGATTTGTCGTCTCCGCTCCAAAAAAATGCGTCTACTTTTTCACCGGTCAGACAAACTTTGCAGGTTATCGCACCTAACCCCGGAGGATTTAGTTGGAGTACAACGGTCCATTTACGTTCATTGTTTTTGTTTTCCCGACTACCGTTGTCACGAATAATGCGTAGTTTTGTTATTTCTGCGTTTTGTCCGTTTAGAAAAGGCAAATCGAGCTGCCAAATTTGTTTGCCACTTTCATCGTTCGGTACCGATGCCAGCTGATTTAGAACGACCTTAGCGAGAACCGCTTCGCTTTGGTTGAGTAAGTTTTTAAAGTTAACTCCTTCAGGAACAAGTAAGGGGGGAGGTGTTTGCCGAATTTGACTTGGGTTATTTGGTTCTATGAATGGTTTACCCTGGCTCATGATGGCCTGGGTTTGTGGGGGTGAAAGTTGTTGAGAAGTTGTATTCTTTAAAAGGCCCAATAAACGTAATAGATTGGCTTTCGTATCAAATAGAATGTGGGATTTGGTAAAATTTTCCTCATTAGCCAGTTTATTCTCCAAAAAAAGTCCGGAATCGTTAAATGCTTTCTTCAAACCTTCGGGTCGGATAATGTCTTTCAACTGTGGAAATCCATTTGCTAAAGCGACTGCTATGGGGCGATATGATGGTGGTAATGTTGATAATTTCGAGCTGCTTTGTGTCAAATTTAGCAGTTGGTTCTGCAGACTGTTTGAGCTTTCCTGTTTAGGAAGAAGTTTGCGTATTGTGTGGACAACAATGTCTTCGGTTTGAGGTGTTCCGATTAGCTTTAGTTGGGGGAGAGGGGCGAGTTTTACTACTTCTAAATGTAGTATTTGGCCCGGAACACTTTTTATTAAAGTTTTTGCATTGACAATGGAACCATCAAGATCGAGTTTCAGCAAAGTTTTACCTGGAAGCTGCGATAATACTTTGGCCTGGAATTGCTGGCCGATTTGCAAATGCCGAATGACATCTATTTGCTGGCGAACTAAAGGTTGCTCGTGTGCTATGAAGGAATTTTTGATTTCCATTTCTAACCGTTGAGTCGATCAGCTAATTTGTTAGCATTTTTTGGATTTCTGCGATTTCCTCCTTCGCGATATCTAATATATTCATACTTAGATCGGCATTAAGTTTACCTGATACAAGTTTTCGATATGCGGGTAACTTGTCCATTTGTGGGAGTTTATGAATGTCGATTTGACCGACATAACTATGCAGTTGTGAAATGATTACTAAGTCGGTGTAATCGGGTTCAGGTTTGGTATCGTGTTGCCAGTTTTCGGCATTAATGACTATGTCTTCGAAATCTTTAGGGAAATCCCATTGGCGGATTATCATAGTTCCAATTTCTCCGCGTAGTTTCTGAATGGTTTGCTCCAGATCCTTTGGTCGGAGAGCCATTTCTGGGTGACGATCTACATAGGTCAGGATTGGGACGACACCGATGTCGTGGACTAATCCGGCTAACATAGCCCTATCGGGGTCAAAGCCTGGCGATTTATGGGCCAACAGAGCACTGATTGCCGCAACATAGCTGCTGTGGTGCCAAAGGGCGTTCATGCGTTTACGGATATCAGGAGACTTCGCGATAAATACCGATTTTAACGAGAAACTTGTGATAAGGCCTTGAGCAGCTTTTAATCCCAACCTGGTCAGTGATTCAGGGCAGCTTTCAATCTTTTTATACCCTCGATAGATTGGGCTGTTCGAAACCTGGATTAATCGTGCTGTGATCGCTGGATCCATGTGAACCGCTTTAGCGATCTTGCTGCTATTAGCGTTTTCGCTATTGATTGCCCGGCGAATCTTTATAGAGATTTCCGGAATCGTCGGGAGTATTAGCTTCCCAGCCTGCATATCACGATAGCATTCAAGATATAATGGGTTATCGCTGGAAACTGGGTGAGGATGACCATTGGGTTGTGGATGCGATGATTGGCTTATCATGTTAGTTGCTGGAACGAGTCATCTGAAAAATTATCGTTGATCCAAATACGTTTAATATTAGTTTAGAATGAGGTGATTTGATGAAGGAAGCTATCCGGCGGTAGGCGTGAAAACAGGAGTTGCTTTTTTGAATCAGATTTCTCTGATTACCTTTCAAACCCCATATTTAATACTTGTCGATGTCTGGAAATACGATTGGAAAACTATTTAGCGTAACGTCATTTGGTGAAAGCCACGGGATTGCAATCGGTTGCATCGTTGATGGGTGCCCACCGGGGATGGAATTGTCAGAATCCGATATCCAGGGCGATCTAGAAAGAAGACGGCCAGGAAAATCACGGCACACCACCCAACGTAAAGAATCTGATACGGTCAAAATTCTGTCAGGAGTATTCGAAGGCAAAACTACAGGGACACCGATCGGGTTGATGATCGAAAATGAAGATCAACGTTCAAAAGACTACTCAGATATTGCCGATCGATTTCGGCCGGGGCATGCTGACTACACGTACTACAAAAAATATGGGATTCGAGACTATAGGGGGGGTGGGCGTTCGTCGGCGCGTGAAACTGCAATGCGTGTTGCCGCGGGTGCGGTCGCAAAGAAATATTTAAAAACTAGGTTGGGCGTTGATATTAAAGGGTATCTGGCGCAGCTAGGGCCAATTAAGGTTAAGCTGGTTTCATGGAAAGAAGTGGAAAATAATCCATTTTTTTGTCCTGATCCTGCCAAAGTAAGCGAGTTGGAATCATATATGGATGCGCTTCGTAAGGAAGGTGATTCTATTGGTGCAAGAATAAACGTAGTTGCTACTGGTGTCCCACCCGGTTTAGGTGAGCCTATTTTCGACCGTCTAGATGCGGATTTGGCCCACGCATTGATGTCAATTAACGCTGTGAAGGGCGTGGAGATTGGGAGTGGATTTGGTTGTGTAGAAAGCAAGGGAACAATTTTTCGTGATCCAATCGGGGTCGATGGGTTTTACAGTAATCACGCTGGTGGTGTGTTAGGGGGTATTTCTAGTGGCCAGGCAGTTACCGCAAGCATCGCATTAAAGCCGACTTCCAGTCTTCGAATTCCTGGAGTGACGGTCAATCTGGCTAATCAACCTGTTGAAGTTGTGACCAAAGGTCGCCACGACCCCTGTGTTGGGATTCGTGCAACACCTATTGCTGAAGCGATGATGGCGATTGTGTTGTTAGACCATTATCTTCGTCATCGGGCGCAAAACTCCGATGTTTCAGAGCTAATAGGTGTCACTCAGAAATAAATTGGACAATATACACCCAAATTTAGTCGACCTGATTGAGGACTTAGCAGATGAAATTCGACCGAAGATGCGATGTTCAAGTTATTTTCGGATGGTTCTTTGTTGAAATTTTATAAGAAATAATTGGCTTTCTGGAGTTTTTTCGATGGAGTGATTGCCGTATTAGAGAATGTCTAAGTTTTTGTGCTTAATCTCAATCGGCATTAGTGGGTTTGCATTAATTGTAAGCCGGAAAGGGGTAGGAAAAGAGGCATTGAACGTGTTTTTTTAACATGCTGATTTTGTAGCTATTCATCACGGGAACTATACTGGTTACAATGGTTAAATTTTTCTAACAAATTTTAAGAGGGTAAATGAACCATGCTGGAACTCATAAACAGTGGGGGATTGCTTATTTGGCCAATCCTTCTTTGTTCAGTGGTCTCTTTGAGTATCATCTGTGAAAGATTTTGGACATTGCGGACAGAAAAGATAATTCCGCCGAAACTTGTTCCACAAGTTTGGAGTATGTACAAAAAGAATCAGATCGATGGTGCCAAAATCCGGATGTTGCAAACAAATTCTCCATTGGGGGCTGTTTTGGCGGCCGGGTTGGTCAATCGGAAGTATGGCCGGGAAATGATGCGGGTTAGTTTGGAGGAGGCGGGTAGGCAAGTCGTCAATGAACTGGAACGATTTCTAAACACCTTGGGTACAATTGCTTCGATTACTCCACTTTTAGGTTTACTTGGAACGGTCGTAGGTATGATTAAAGTATTTGCATTAATAACCAGCAGTGGCGTTGGAGATCCCAGTGTGTTGGCGGGTGGTATATCCGAAGCTTTGATCACGACAGCGGCGGGCTTGGCCGTGGCAATTCCCAGTTTGATGTTTTATCGGTTTTTTGAGGGACGGGTGGTTTACCTGGTATTAAGAATGGAAGAAGAAGCACTGAGATTGGTTGATGTGATTCATGGGGAACGGCAAGGATCCTGATGCCTTCAAACTAATATCGTAAATATATTGTGCACAGTCTATGAATTTCCGAAGACAGAGAAAAGACAATCTTGAAATAAGCCTTACGCCTATGATCGATGTGGTTTTTTTGTTACTGATTTTTTTTATGGTGACAACAACCTTTAACCGGGAGAATCAACTAAAGGTCAATTTACCTCAATCATCGGGCAAACAAGCACAGGAGGAAGATGTTTTAGAGGTTACTATCGATCCTACGGGTAACTATTTTGTGAACCAGTATCAGGTCGTTAATCGGAAACAGGAAACTTTAATGAAAGCAATTTCAAAAGCGGCAGGGGATCGGAAAAAACCACCTCTTTTGATTAGTTCGGACGCAAGTGCACAGCATCGCTTTGTGATTCGAGCGTTGGATGCCGCACAACAATTGGGTTTTGTACATATTTCTTTTGCTACTAAGAGCGCTTCTAACTAATCTGGATTAACATCAAAATGTCTGTGGTCTGATCGATGACAACGATTAGGGTAGGCCTAATTGATTGGCTTGCTGATGTTTGGTATGTTCGAAAGCGCCCCCCCCGGGGGTTGGTCCTTCTCTCTTGGATTTATACTGGTGTCATTTACGTCCGGCAAGCCGCTTATCGGAAGGGTTTAATTAAAATTAGTTTTCCTTCGGTTCCGGTTATTGTCGTAGGTAACCTCACGGTTGGGGGTACTGGGAAAACACCGTTGACCATTGGGTTGGTTGAAATCTTCGTGAAGGCCGGGTTTAAACCCGGTATTATCAGCAGAGGATACGGCGGTAGGGCATTGGAATGGCCTCAACAAGTACGTGTAGATAGTGATCCTCGCTCTGTTGGTGATGAAGCGTTGGTTGTTGTTAGGCGAACCCTTTGCCCAATGGTTGTCGGACCTAATCGTGTGGCAGCTGCGCAAATGTTGCTCAATAATCACGATTGTGATGTTATTGTTTCCGATGACGGACTTCAGCATTACGCTTTGGGCAGGGACCTTGAAATTGTTGTAGTCGATTCCCATCGTCGTTTTGGAAATCAGTTTTGTTTGCCGGCGGGTCCCTTGAGGGAGCCAGTATCACGGCTCGAAAAAGTCGATTTTACGATATATAACGGGTCCTCATCTTCCGATGAATTTACGATTAAAGTCGAGGGAAAATGGGCAATCAATATTCGTGATCCATTGCAAAAGAAGCAACTGATAGAATTTTCAGGTAAAAAGATTCACGCCCTTGCTGGTATTGGGAACCCTCAAAGGTTTTTTGATGGGCTTACAGGGAAAGGGCTCAATTTCGATATACGAGAATTTCCTGATCATCACGATTTTAAGCTCTCAGATATCGAGTATGGAGACGACTTGGTTGTATTAATGACTGAAAAAGATGCGGTAAAGTGTGAGGCTTTCGCGGGCCGCCAACATTGGTATGTTCCAGCTGAAGCCGCTGTGAATAAAGAGTTAGGCGAAATGATTTTAAAACAGTTAGTGGAAAAGAGTGATGGACGGAATGTTACTTGAAATTTTGGTATGTCCCCTTTGTAAAGGTAAGTTAATTTACCAGAAACAAGACCAGGAATTAATCTGTAAAGGGGATCGCATCGCCTTTCCCATTCAAGATGATATACCTGTTATGCTCGAGGATGAGGCGAGAAAAATATCACTCGAAGAATACGATAAGCTAGGTTGAGGTTTTAGGTGCCAGAGATGGGTGCATCAAAGACTCCTTTTTATGTTGTCATTCCGGCTCGATACGCTTCAACTCGTTTACCCGGAAAGCCGCTTATTCACTTAGCGGGTAAGCCGATGATTCTTCACGTCTGCGATCGTGCAATGGAAACAGATGCCAGGCAGGTTATCGTTGCCACGGATGATGAGCGTATTTTCAGTACTGTAAGTAAAGCCGGAGTCGAGGCGGTAATGACTCGTGGAAGCCATCAAAGTGGTACCGATAGATTGGCGGAGGTTGCGGATAAGTTCGGTTGGTCTGATTCTGATATCGTTGTCAATCTTCAGGGTGATGAACCTTTGATTCCTCCTTCATTGATTAATGATGTTGCCTTGGCTCTTGCCGAAAATCCGAGTACCGTCGTCGCCACGTTGGCAACTCAAATAACCTATGACGAAGATGTGTTCGATTCGAATGTAGTTAAGGTCGTGGTGGATCGTTTCGGCGATGCGCTGTACTTCAGTCGGGCCCCGATCCCGTGGGATAGGGATGAGTTTAACGAGGGTAGTCAGAATATCGTCAACAATTCACACTACTTGCGGCATATTGGTATTTATGGATATACCGCCGGGTTTCTACAGCGCTACATCCATTGGTCACCCTGTTCGCTTGAATCGATCGAACACCTTGAACAATTACGTATCCTTTGGTACGGCGAACGGATTAGGGTAATAGAGGTTTCATCAGTACCAGAGGCAGGAATCGATACCGAGGCTGATTTGGCGCGCGTGGAAGATCTAATGAGGATTGAGGGTTTGGTTTGAAAGTAGGTTTGGCGTTGGTGAAGGAGTTTGTCGTAGTCGATTTGGACGATGATTCACATCCTTTAAAAACCTATCGATAATTTTATCGCGTCATTATGGGATTTCAATCCCAATCTCCGTTCGGGTATTATTTGAAAATCAATTTTGTTAGTCCCCATCGGTTGAGCAGCTTACAGAAATCTACATCGAGCCAATAGTAATTTGTTATTAGACGTGTGCTATCGAAGGTTACGCACTGCTTGATGTTAGTTATGACAGCCGCGCTTGGACATTATTGATTCTCTTGTGATAGGCTCAGCTTATAAACTAGGCGGTGAATCGATACTTTAATACTTTGTATTCCGTATGGACGGAGCCAATTCATAACTGTAACTGATAAATTAGGCAAAAAATGGGGAAATCGACTGTGGAAAGCTCAATCGCAAAAAAAATTACAAACGTGTGGATAGTTGCTGTGATAGTGATGGTAATGGGTATCAATAATGCCTGTGCATTCGACCTGTTTGATTCGGTGACAAAAGCGTTTGATCAGGATGATGATGCAGG
Organism: uncultured Methylococcales bacterium; assembly: GCA_964653275.1. Lineage (GTDB taxonomy): Bacteria > Pseudomonadota > Gammaproteobacteria > Methylococcales. The sequence continues at coordinate 25,602 of CAZZET010000001.1, read as the reverse complement.
TGAGTCAACCAGTCAGGTTGACTCAGCCGTAACAACGATCAACCAGTCAGAGAATTCTGCTGGGGATGACCTCACCACGCTCCTTACCGACCAACTCGGGATAACCCAGCCCCAGGCCGAAGGGGGTGCGGGATCTATATTCAGTTTCGTCAAGCAACAGGTTGATCCCGCTCAATTTGCCGAGTTGGCTAAAGGAGTTCCGAATATGAACAGTCTCCTGAAGGCGGCACCGGCAGCCGACAACGATTTGTCTTCAATGGCAGGTGCTTTTTCTGGTTTAGGCGAACATGTAGAAAGCGCTGGACAACTGTTGCAATTAGGTAGTGCATTCAAGTCATTAGATCTGAGTCCCGAGATGGTCCAGCAGTTTGTTCCTGTTATTTCGAACTATCTAAAAAGCGGTGGTAATGAGGCGGCGGCTAATTTATTAACTGGGTTGTTCTGACATTAAGAGGCTTCCTGAGAATAAACCGATAGCGATCAGTCGATATTCCTCAAGGTTTCTGTGATGGTGTAGCCTATTTGTGGACGATGCCAAAGAAATAATTAAAAAGGGGGGGCGCAATTAGCTCCTCTACTCTGCGGGTATTGAAACAATGGGAAAGGCCAAATATTAAGATTAATGGGGCTTGACTGGTTAACTTTTAAATAGTCTCAAAACGCCGCCCGAACCACCTTCCTCTTTTCAATTGAGCTGTTTGACTAACGCTTATATTTAACTCGTCTGTTAAAATAGCAAGTATGAGTACTGATAATATTTACCTTGACCCAAAAGACCTCAGTCCCCGCATTAACAATTTACGGGCGATTGGAAAAACGATTGTTTTTGCAAACGGTTGTTTTGAGCTTTTACATGTTGGTCACATTCGTTACCTAAGCGCCGCAAAATCTTTGGGCGATTGTCTCATTGTTGCAGTTAATACAGATGATTCGATGAGTCGTATCAAACCCGATCGGCAACCTGTTAATCCTGATATTGAGCGTTTCGAATTAATTGCCGCCCTGGCAGTTGTAGATTTTGTTGTGCCTTTAAGTGATGATACGCCTAATTCTCTTTTAGAGTTATTTCGACCGCAAATTCACACCAAAGGAACTGATTATACGCTAGATCAGGTTCCGGAACGCGGGATCGTCGAGGCTTATGGGGGTCGAGTCGAGCTAGTTGGTGACCCAAAAGATCATAGTACAACAGCTATGCTCGAAGAACTGGCTAAATGAATTCGAATCACTTAAATTTTTACCACTTTCAGCCAGTTCAGGCGGCGTTTGGTTGTTTTGGAGCTCGCTTCGTTAATCGCTAATGCTTGTGGGTAAAGTGAAACCAATTATAGAAAATAATCTGGTTCTGAGATTGTCTGTGATGCTACCAAATCGAGTTTCTCAGGATGCTGAATAAGATCCTCAATCCACCAATTAACGTGATTGTATAAACAAGTGACTTCTTTGCATTGTTTAGTAGCATTAAATTGATCAATTAATGCCGCTGTACCTATCCGGGTCTGGTTAAAGTTTTCCTTTGAAGCGTAGGCATCTTTGTCACCGACCCGGCCGTGGGGCTGGTTTCGATAGACAGGGCAATTGTACATTCCTAAAGGACTCAGTACTTGTCTAAAAAATTGCATATGACATGTCTTCGGTTGATTTGTATAAGTTTCGTAACTCCTATTTTCCAATACTTTTAAATTTGTTGTTTCATAAACTTTAAATTTATCATCTTCCAACTGTTTTGCTTCATCTACCTGTGAACGGATTCGGGCAATGATTTCGTCCAGGTGCATATTAATCTCTCGCAGATCCATCACTTCTGCATTATTAACCTCGGCGCGAGTTAAAAATGGTTTGTAAGCAATATAATCAAAACCATATTGCTTGGCTCGTTTTGCAGCGACCACCATTTCATGAATGTTTTCTATAATACTTGCATCATTTATTGATGCTCCCTTCCAGGTCACAATGAAAGAGAACCCGATCTTAAACCTTGGATTAACTTTTTTTATTTTAGGAACTTCTTCGCATATCTGGTCAAGGGATATGGGCTGTTTGGGGAGGTGCATAGCTTGGAATACATCATCACTGCCAGAATCTAGGGAAAGCCGTACCCAATCATTTTCGTCAAGACAATCGGCCACTTCCAATATTCGACGCAAACGCGACCCATTTGAGACGACCGACACTTGCAAACCTAATGACTTTATTAATCGAACAGTTTCACCAAACTTAGGGTAAACAGTCGGTTCACCACCCCCAATGATAATAACTGAACGCAGACCTTTGTTAGCCATCAACTTGATAGATTCAAGCAGAGCTTCATGGTTGTATTTCGTTCTTGTATTTAGGATATCTTTATCAACACAGTGGTCACATGCAAAATTACATGCTGTTGTTATATCCAGATTTATGGATACCGGTGCAAAATCAGGCACCCGTTTTTTTTCAAGCTCAGAAAGATTCCCGTCTTTGGGGTTTCGACACCCAGCTTGCCACTCAACGTATTTTCTGACTACTTTCAGAATTTCGGGTTGTTGTAATTTGGATGCAAAGTCATGAATTTTAGATAATTCAATATGGCGTTCTACACTGCTTTTAGATTTAGATGTCACACCGGACGAATCGGTCTTTGATCGCGCCAACTCATTTTTATTGCTCGTTGTCTTTACAGGCATTTTATTTGCCATAATCAATTTCTCAGATAAATTCCTATCATGCTATATACAAACATACCACTATATATCTAGCGTATTCAATGCAGTTTTATTCAATAGTTCAAGTGCTTCTATATCCCCAATAATCGCCTGGCGATCAATCATACACTTGTCGTCTATCTTTTTTATAAAATCTGCAACTAATAAATTTAATGGATCGATCGCTTCTACACTCTTATCATTTCCATCAAACCAAATACCATAACCCGGTAATACTATCCTACGCGATAGATTGTGGCCATTAATACTATACGATGCTGGTCTGGGACTTTCTTCGCAGACATTCGCTGTAAAATTGACGGTAATATTAACATCACCTGCATGTTGATATTCGAAGGTCAAGGCCATCTGTCGTTGGGTTTTATTAGTAAAACCCAGTTTTTGCTTGAGTATTTTTCCATTTCCAGCCAGTGCGTACAGCATGCTCATCAGATGAGATGACGTATCCAAAACCATGTTGGGCCCTGGTCTGATTGGACTCAGTATCATCTCAAATTCAGTGATAGGTTGTTTCTTAAGGTCAGGGTATAGGCTGTAAAATGATGATAGCGTATAGGGCCATTGGGTCACTAATGATAAATAACGCTTATTATTTATAAATCCATCAACAATATGGCTAGTCTCTGTAACATTATCTTTATCTGTTTCCCAGGTGAGGGGTTTCTCACATAAACAATGTGCGCCTGCAGCCTGTACTATCTTTAGATGTTCCAAATGCGACTCAAAGGGTGTGCAGATTACAACGATGTCAGGTACTTCCTTTTCTAAGGCAAGGGTAAGTGAATTGTAAGTTGCGCAACGAATTCCGAATTGATTGAGTAAATTTGTCTGGGCTTTGATAGAGGTCTCTGGCGTTGTACCTACAACGGCAACGATTTCTGCGCCAGCCTTAGAAAAGGCATGGGCTAGAAATTCTCCGATACCTTGGCGGCGGCGGCGTGCACCTACAACTACAACTCGTGACATTACAATGTTTACTGAAGGAAGAAAAAATACCCACTGACATTTCTAACATCAGCAACTAACCATTGTTGTTTGATTTCAGAAGTGGTATCCGAGCTAACAATGTACGAGATATTTTTGTTCTCGAGGTATTTTCTCATTTGAAAATTCCCAATTGGTGGTTCATTTCATCTACCCTCATCATAACTTCTTTGGGAGTAATGCCGATCATACAACGATGATCTTCAGGGCAAATTTTCTTATGACAAGGGCCACATGATACATCGTGTCGGACAACTTTCTGATAATCTAGATTCGCGCCACTCCACCTTGGATCTGTTGGTCCCATTATCACGACTGTTGGTACTCGAAAGGCGGTAGCAAAATGTCTCGGACCTGTATCGGTCGCTACGAGTAACACTAAATCTCGAATTATGGGTTTGAGCACGTCGAGATTAATTGGGCCGTCTGTAACAATGGGCTTGGTTTTCATAGTTGCTACCAGTTTTTCTGTAATTGTTTCCTCGCCTGGCCCGCTCAGGATAATTGTACGTAAACCATACTTTTCGCTGAGGCAATCAGCAAGCGCAGCGAAATGAGTCGGGGGCCATAGTTTACTTTGACCAAATGATGCGCCCGGCACTAAGCCAATGAGTTTCTCGCCATTTCTAATTGCTAATGAATACCTTAGTTGATTAGCTTGGTTTTCACATGCTTTCGTCACAGATAATTGTGGCCAGCTATGAGTAGTTTCAATGCCAACAGTTTCGCACAGTCGACTATAAATCTTGGGCATCGGCATAGGCTGCCATTTTTTGTTATTTTCTTGGCTTAATACCGGTTCAATTGCTTGGGTAAGAAATAAACTTTGTCCACCTTTGGCAAAGCCTGTTCGCACTGGAATACCGGCGATGGCCATTACAAAAGCGGTACGCAACGAATTAGTAAACAGCAAACACAAATCAAATTGTTTGGTTCTTAGATTTCTTGTTAGTCCAATGAGCTTGGCTAGTCCGAAAGAACTATCATCAACAAGCAACTCATCAAAAAAATCACTGCCATTTAACACTTTGGCTTGCGCGCCCCTGACAAGTATTGTGATATGGGCCTCAGGAAAATGCTGACGTATATCAAGAAAACTCGGCGTAGCCATTACCAGATCACCGATTGGGTTAGGGCCACGAATTAGAATTTTTTTGGGAGAAGTGTCAAATGGATTTTCAACTTGCATGGTAGGAGCACGATGTATTGCTTTTTCCCTTAGTTATAAGGTACATATTCCTTCTCTATCCGTGGGTAAGGAGTCTCAGCAGTTAGGGGATTACGAAGATTTCTTAGCCTTCAATGCATGGCTGGCGAGGGTCTTACCGAGTTCCCAAACCGATCCTGGAACTTTATGGCAATCGGCAATGACGTCGTCCAAGGCATTGATAATCCATGTGGTATCTTTATTATTGAGATTGAGTGGCGGAAGAAATTTTACTACGTTCATTCCATGTCCAGCCACTTGACTCAAAATCCGGTGTTTGGAAAAAAGCGGGATTGTTACCATTTGACAAAATAGACCTTTGTTTGCGGCCTCTAGAAGGTTCCAAGCCGTCTTGAGTGAAAAGCTTTGGGGCGGGCCGAAATCGATAGCGATCATCAATCCTTTCCCTCTAACCGCCTTTAAAAACTCGTAACGCGTGGTCATAGATTCGACTGCGGATATGATTTCATTTCCAGCAGTTGCCGCATTTTCTACCAAGCCTTCGTCGTCAATAACATTGATTGTTGCTAAACCAGCTGCCATTGCCATATTATTTTTAGCAAATGTTGATCCGTGCACCACGGCCCGGTCCATACGGTTAAAAACCTTTTCCATAATCTCGGATTTCATGGCCACCGCGCCAATAGGGACGAACCCGCCAGAAAGGGCCTTTGCCATGAGAATCATATCGGGTTTTACGTCCCAATGGTCGATTGCCCAAAAACGCCCAGTTCTACCAAGACCCGTTTGTATCTCATCGGCAACAAAATGGGTTCCATATCGTTTACATAGACGTGCTGCTTCGGGTAAATAATCATCGTGGGGTAAGTTGACGCCTTTGCCTTGGATGGGTTCGACAATAAAAGCTGCGACATCTTTGTTTTGGAGAGCTTCCTCCAACGCTTTAAGATCATTAAATGGAATTGCATTGCAATCGGGCAGCAAGGGCTCGAACCCTTCACGAAAAACTTTTTCTCCATTTAGCGACAAAGAGCCTAAGGTTAATCCATGAAAACTGTGCTCACAATGTAAAATTTTAGAACGTTTCGTAGTGTACCGACTAAATTTGATCGCTGCTTCTACAGCTTCCGTGCCGGAATTGCAGAAGAACATTTTGCTTAAACCTGCTGGTGTTTTTTCAAGAATTTTTTCGGCCAATAAACCACTCAGTAGTGATACGTCCATTTGCACTAAATCGGGTAAATCAGCTTTTAATACATCCGATAAGGCGTTTATCACCGTCGGGTGGTTTCGACCGAGAGCGAACACCCCAAAACCACTTAGAAGATCGAGATATTCACATCCGTTGGTATCGTAAAGGTATTGTCCTTTGGCTTTGGTATATACACGGTCATAACCAATGGTTTTTAGTACTTTGACCATTTGTGTATTCAGGTGTTTTTCGTGTAAGGCAAAATTCTCGCCTTGATGATCGTTAAGCAGATCAATTAAATCAATCGACATTCGTGACCTCTGAATTCATTCGCTCCTCGGGGGATGGCCCGAAAATAGGTAATTTACTGTGGAAAATTTTATATTTGGTAAATCAAGTTAAGTTGTGCAAGATCAATTGGCCCTTGTGAAGCCATCTAAAAACTTCGATTCGACCGCAGTTTATTTGCCGATCCGATAAAGGCCGGCAAAATCAACAATGTACTAAAAAGCGTAAACAATATTCCAATCGTGAGCAACAATCCCATACTTGCCGTTCCCAAATGAGGCGTGAAAGCGAGGCTGCTAAAGCTAAACAATGTGGTGAGACTACTAAACACTACACCTCGCGCCGTACTTGTTCGTAAAGGATTGCGATTCACGGTGGACAGGTTTCGAGCACGATGTACTACATGAATGCAACTATCAACACCCAGACCCAACAACAGGGGTAGTGCGATGATATTAGCAAAATTAAAGGGACTATCTAACACTACTGTAGCCATACCGGTCAATGAACCGACAAGGATAAGAAGAAATAATACTAAAGAAGCATCCTTAATACTTCGTAGTATGATCACTAGTAGCAGTGCAATTGCCAACAGTGCTCCGATAAATGCCTGTTGAAATGCTAATACTACGGCTTTTCCCGATGCCTGGTCACCAACCGGTAATCCTGCTACATTTTCATCAATGCTCTGAACTTGGTCGACAAATTCTTTTAGGTTCGCTGGGTCGTTAAGATCCTTTTTTGGGTTAATTTGTATTCTGTATACCCCATCTTTGCTAACCCAGCGTTGAAGCAAAGCTTTCGGTATATCCACCAAGGTGAAAGGACTTGCCTGAAGACCTCTGTCGATTGCTGCCAAGCTGGTCGGTAGTGAACCCAATAAACTGGTTTCAAGTCTGGAAAGCAATTCGGGTTCGCGCACAGGCTGGTTATCGATCATACCTAAAAGTCGACTAAGTTCATCTTTTATAGTCAGTAACGTCGGATTAGCAGACGCCCCTTTTTCCTTGATAAGATGGTTTATTTTCGCTAAAAAATTTTCTAAAGCTTGTCTATTTTTCCCACCTTCCGGCGATTTGTCAAAAACTCTCAATTGGGAACCTAGAATGAAATCTAGATCCTCAATAATAGCCAATTTTTTATCTTGGTCGTCAGGGACAAAATCAAATATGGTAACAGCCGACTTAACGGTAGATAATTCTTCAAGCTGTTTTGCGAATACCATTGCTGATTTGGCATCAGTAGCCAACATCGTAAGCACAAAAGGGGACTCGCTAGTTGATTTTAACAATTCTTTAAATGTGGAGACTGATTCAGTATTTGGGTCTCGCATGTTAATAGGGTTTGAATCGAATTCGACATCGAATAAAAAAAGTGGCACTAACACGACCAAAATGATTGAAAAAGGTTTTATAACCGATGCGTATTTAAAGGGAATATTATAAAACCACTCAGGAAGGTAACCCCCCAGTGGTTTTGGAGTGGATAGGGGGCTAAGGCTAAAAATTGCAGGGAGTACCGACAGTGTGACAACAAGGCCGATAAACATTCCGGTACCAGCAATAGTTCCGAGTTCTGAAACACCGATATAGTCCGTAGGAATAAAAGCATAAAGTCCAATAGCCGTCGAGACCGCACAGAGAATTATAGAAGGGCCAACCGAACGGATGCTTTCGGTCAGAGCTTTTGCATTTGGCATTTTTTCTTGGACAAAATCTCGATAACGTAAACACAAATGAATAGCGTAATCGACCCCTAATCCTATATACAGCACGGCGAAGGCGATAGAAATTAAATTGAGGTGACCGACTGCTAACGTGGCAAACCCAGCCGTAAGGATCAACCCAATAATCAAAGTCAACAGGGTAGCCAGCATCAATTTAACGGAACCTAAACCAAACAACAAAGATGCACATACCAAGATCAACGAAAATATTCCAGCCCAAACTGCACTGTGGGCTACACTCTCTAGTTCTTCGAATTCGAGTGCGATTTCACCAGTAATACGGACTGTAAGTTCCGGGTAAAAAGATTGGACTTCTCCGACTATTTTTTTTATCGTTACAAAAGATTTTTCTGCCGCCATGATTTCCGAAAAATCCAGTATTGGCTTCAATAAAATTAGCCGCCTGTTGCTGACGCGGTCAGAACCATACATCAATTGTTGCCATGATAATTGATAGTAACTATTTTCACTTGAGGCTTTAATGCCAGTGCTCACTTTTAAAAGCAGCGGGTTAATCTCGAGTGGCAATGAGTCATCAGTTTGTCCGATGGCACTACCTAGAATCGAAAATAAACCTGCGAGGCTATAATCGTCTGCTAGTTTTCCGATAAACGGTTGAGCACGTGCTAAATGAGTGGCTAGAGCATCAAGATCATCAGCATCGAGATAGAGTAACCCTTGCTTATCGAAGAAGGTCCCTTCCCCAGGAATGTATAATGACTGGACAGCGCCTTTTTCGGCCGCAAGCCGTCTACCAAGATCCAGTGTGGCTGCTTTTGCTTGCTCTGGCGTACTGGCATCGATTAGGATTAATAAAATTTCAGAATCTTGGGGAAAAATCTCCTCTACTTTCCGCCGCATTTGCTGAAAAGGAAGGTCGGACGCCAGCATCTGCGTGGTGTCAGTATTGACCCCTAAGTTATTGAACGTGTAGTAAAGGCTGCTAGCACTGAGAGATAAAAATATTAACAGCACCAGTTTGGGGAAGCGTAAACTGGTTTTCCCCCACCGAAGAAGAATTGTATCCAGTAAAAGATCAGCTTTGCTTGTCATTGAAACGTCTAGGTACTAGCTAGAGGCCCAATTATTGTTGGCACCTTGCATTCCGAAAACCCCATGTCTGAGCAAAATTGCTACTTGATGCAGAGTCTTTTGTGCGGCGCGAAACTGAAGGCCCAAGCGGATTAAGTCGGTGATTTCCCATGGATGCAAAAAAAGGTGGGATAGCAATCTCGACATATTAACATCACCACTAGGATTTATCGCAAAGGAAACGGCCTTGGGCAATGACATTTCGAGAGGGTCTGCGATGGCTCGGACAGCCATAAATGGTATACCTATCTGTTCGGCAAAACGTGCTAGAGCAGCACTTTCCATGTCAACAGCAACAGCATTCGATGTAATTGCAAGATTCTGTTTAGCATGCACAGAGGCAACGAGTTGTCTACTCTCGACCAACATGCCAGTTCCCATTACTTTGATTTCTGTGGAGATGTGTTGGGAAACGTGGCGATGCCAATCGGGATCAACTTTAAAAACTGTTCCATCGACGCTTTTGATTTGCTGAGGTAGCACCAGATATCCAGCCCTAAGATGACTTTGTAGTGCTGCAGCACAACCCCAACTAAGCAAGGCGTTGGCTCCCTGTGCTAACAGTAATTTTGCAGCTTCGGATGCCTGGGACGGTCCTGCGCCGGACACAGCAATTAATACTTTATCAGATATTCGTTGCCAACAACCAATTTGTATTTGGTGTTTTGTCAGGGTCCGTAACTCGCCAGGTAAGGCGACCACAATGCCAATTTGTTTCACTATCCTTCGTGCTTTGTCACTCCCAAGTTGGCAGAGTACTAGTGGCGATTACGATATTTCGCTAAGGCCCAAAGCGGGAAGAATTTATCGTAGCCATGATATTTAAGATAGAATACTCGGGGAAAACCGGGTGCCGTAAAACAATTGTCAGCCCAAAATCCATCGTTACGCTGTGTTCTCAATAAGAAGTCAATTCCCCTTTTAGCTTCGGGGGATGCAGCTTCCCCTGCGGCAAACAAGCCAAGTAATGCCCAGGCTGTTTGAAACGCGGTGCTCATATGGTACCGGCCTCGCTCGGATGCCTCATGGTAACTCTCATTAGTTTCACCCCAACCACCATCGTTGCGTTGAATACTTTTGATCCAGCTAATCGCTTTTTGCACCGCAGGATCATTAGCGGGGATTCCAGCGGCTTCAAATGCAACAAGCACTGACCAAGTTCCATAAATATAATTGGTCCCCCACCGTCCGAACCAGGAGCCATCTTCTTCCTGCTCGGCTCTAATGTAGCCTTCACAAGCATCTAAAACTGTTTCGTATTGTTTCTTTTGGTCCGTTAGTTGAGACAGAAACATCAAACAGCGTGCACTGACGTCGACGGTTGGTGGGTCAAGCAACGCGCCATGATCAGCAAATGGAATCTCATTGAGATAGTAGTGGGTATTGTCCGAATCAAAAGCCGCAAAACCTCCATTTTTTGATTGCATTCCGGCAACCCAAACACCTGCTCGTCGGAGTGGTTCGTCAAATTCTGAATTATTTTGTTGAGTCATGGCATAAGCTACGACGGCGCTATCATCAACATCTGGATAATGGGGGTTTTCATATTCAAAGGCCCAACCACCTCCTTCCAAATCGGGGTGATTAATACGCCAGTCTCCTGGTTCATGGTGTAACTGTTTGCTTAATAGCCATTCTAATCCCTTAGAAATTGCTGCTGCGTTTTGGTTTGGGTCGACTTCTCTCAATGCTAGAGCTGCTAGGGAGGTATCCCATATAGGGGACAGACAGGGTTGACAATAAGCATCGTGTTTACGGATTACTAATAACTTATCGATTGCTTGCTTGGCCGTTCTAACTGTTGGGTCGTCTTGCGGTATACCGAGCAACACAAGCGCCTCATAAGCATTCACCATGGCAGGAAAAATTCCACCTAAGCCATCTTCGCCATTGAGCCGTTCACAGAACCAATCACGTGCTTTGTCAATGGCGTACTGTCGCATTTTTCTGGGAATCATGGGTTCGGTTATTCGTCCGAATTTGTCTAGAGCTAAAAACAGTTTATTTAACCAGCCTCGGTTGGGGAAATAATGTTTTTCTCTATCCGGATGGGTGATGAATAGTTCCAGAATATCGACTTTGTTCGGGTTTTTTGCTTTGGCCTTAAGTGTACAAAGGATAAAGAGCGGTACCATCACTGTACGTGACCAGTAGGAAACTTTTTCAAGATGAAACGGAAACCAACGCGGAAGCAGCATGATTTCTACCGGTATATAAGGTACACCACGCCATGGAATTTGTTCAAACATTGCCAGTGCAATGCGTGTGAACACATTACATTTAGCCGCACCACCGGCCCCAAGTATAAAATTTCTAGCCCGTGCCATATGCGCTTCATCGGGAGAATCTCCGGCGAGTTTTAAGGCGTAATAAACCTTGGTAGTACAGCTGAGGTCCCCATCTCCACCTGTAAAAAGCGGGTAGCTCCCGTCGGCACTTTGCCTGGCACGTAGATAATTGCAAATTTTCTCTTGCAATTCTGTATTGATGTCCCCCATATAATGCATCAGGAAGATATATTCTGCTGAGATCGTACAATCGGCTTCCAATTCGAACACCCAAAAGCCTTTGTCATGCTGCAATTTAATTAGGGCATCACGGGCTCTTTCGATGGCTTTGTCTAACCTGGAAACAGGTGTCTTAACGATACCGTTAGCGGGTAGCTGTCGATCATTTTGAATGAATAATGCGGCAGAATTATCTATCATGGATGTTTACGTTAATAAAAAATGCTATAAAGTTAACTGTTTCGAATTTCAAAGATTTGCGCATCCCACCCTGGACGGTAAAGGCCTGCTCCAGCTTTATGGAATATGAAATTGGCAAATCCATCGTGCACGTGCGCAAGTTGGCTGACTGCCATCGTGGTTTTGACACTGGTTCGAGAAATTTTGACTTCTACTGATTGGCTGAAATAAGGGTTTTTCTTAATTTTTCTTAGAGTTAACACTGCCATGCCGATTGCCCAAAAGCAAAAATTCCTAATTCCCGTTTCGCGTTTAGGCATCATAATCGTATACGTCATGGCATTTTGCAGATGCCCGTAGGCGATACTAATCAAATTCTCCAAACCTTCTCTAAACTTCTCGTTGTGGTGGTCCGGAACTAGATCTTTCAAGTCGTATCCGCAAGGTATGAAAACTTCTTGTGGCAACCAACAAACCCCTCGTTCATAATCATCCCAGATATCTTTTAAGATATTGGTCATCTGCAATCCCTGGCCGAAAGATACGCCAAGACCTTCTAACCGTTCTTGATGTGCTGCAATGTCACTGGAGTAATGGCAAAATAGCTTCGTCAACATTTCACCAACACATCCAGCAACGAAATAGCAGTAACGACTCATATCTTCCATGGTGGCTAGTCCGTGGCTCAGATCTAGTGCCTGAAATCGAGGCATACCTCCCGCCATAGTTTTGACACAAGAACTTAAAGCATCAGTTTGTATGGGCTCAAACTGGTGTGTAATCGCTATTACCCTAGGAATTTGTTGGATCAGTTCATGTTCCGCTGGAATCGTCTTATTTGACAATAAAGGTGCAAGTTCACGACTAAATCTTTCGGCATCCATCTGATCTTGCATGACGCTAATAAATTTTTGGCAGAACTCACGTTTCTGCTCCGAATCTAGTGCAATCTCATCTTCGATCGTATCGACGATTCGGCACAACAGGTAAGCATTGGCAACCACTGTATGCAACGAGCCAGGGAGTTGGGGTATCGTCAGCGCGAAGGTTCGGGAAACTCGAGCCAATAGCGAGGATTGAAAAGCCTCGTCAGGCAAGTTGGCTAGCGGTGTATCGATAGTACTATTTATGTATGTCTGAAAGCCGTTCGTCATGCCCATTTCTTGATCAATTTCGGATTGAATCCCGAAATAGTTACTTTCGAATTTAGCGACCTCTAGCTTTCTTACCTTTGAACCCAAAATTGAGAACATAAAAGCAAAGAATAATATTGGTACCTAAGTTCCGAAATTCTATAGTTTTTTATGGAATAGTCAAGAAAATTCGTGGTTTTACGACAAAAAACCACTTTTTGTTGCAACTTTGCAACATTTGGTCATCTAAGGGGATCCTGATTTAAACCCAATGTAGCTTACATTTTATAAACTACTACTGCACTTCCAATTAAAATTACCATGCTCCATCCGATTCTATCAATGTACTTCCTCAGGCTTACTTCTAGTTTCTCTCCACCCCACGAAAGCAATAATGCTACCAAAAAGAAACGAGCGCCGCGCCCAATCAAAGAAGCCAACACAAAAGGCAACAGAGCCATGGATAGCACGCCAGCTGTTATGGTGAATATCTTATAGGGTATAGGGGAAAATCCTGCAAGAAAAATCGCCCAGAAACCCCAAGCATTAAACCATTCCATTGCCTTCAAGTATCTTTCCCAATAGCCAAATTCGTGCAACCATGGCGATATTAAATCAAATACAAAATAGCCTATTAAATAACCGAATAAACCACCGAGTACAGAAGCTATCGTGGTCCACAAAGCAAAGCCAAGGGCCTTTTTGGGCATAGCTAAAGACATTGGTGCTAGCATGACGTCGGGGGGCAACGGAAAAAAGGATGATTCAGCGAAACTTAATCCTGACAGATACCAAACAGCATGCCGATGACGTGACCATGCCAACATTTTGTTGTAAATAAGAGAAAACATTGCTACCTCGAATTAAGAGACTAACTGGTTAAAATGTATTGTAGTGAGAGTGGTTCCAAAAGAGATTATCTTGTTGACTATCATAATATAAATTGTATATCACTCTGTCGCTTGGAAAAGATTAAGAATGCTTAAATGCTTTAGAAATAGGCAAAATACAGTAATTATTGGAATACGATAATCAGAAAAATAGGCCACATTTGGATATTTTCAACCGAGAGTATTTTTCAAATGATTCTCTTTAAGATTTACCGGACAAAAATGGTACAAAACTTACCGGTTCAATAATTTCGACCTCACACCCCTGGTCCATGCGGGTGATTTTTTGCAAGGTTTGTCGTTTTCCGCGTCCCACTGGTATTAGCATGACACACCCTAATTTCATCTGTTCCAACAACATGCTTGGAATTTCTGCTGGTGCTGCTGTAACTAAAATCGCATCATAGGGCGCGTGTGTTTTCCATCCCCATCCACCATCGCTGTGCTTAAAGGTAATATTATGAAGTCTTAATTCTTGCAGGCACCTTCGAGCACGTTGCAATAAAGGGAGAATACGTTCCACAGAATAGACCTTGGGAACCAATTGTGCCAGTATAGATGTTTGATAACCTGAACCAGTGCCGACTTCCAAGACCGACTGGGGTGTTAGCTCTTCCAGCAGCAACTCAGTCATGCGGGCCACAATGTAGGGCTGCGAAATGGTTTGACCATTCCCTATTGGTAATGCAACGTCCTCGTACGCCCGACTCGCCAGTGCTTCCTCCACAAATATGTGCCGGGGAGTATGACTCATTACACTCAAAACAGCTTTGCTTGTAATTCCTTGGGATTCGAGGCGGTCGACCATACGCTCTCGCGTCCTACGTGAAGTCATTCCAATCCCTTGCAAATTCATTAAATTCCCTCGTCCGACAACCAATTCGACAGCCCTTCAACGGCATCAAACCGAGTCAAATCAATTTGTAACGGTGTGATCGATACATAATTGTTTTTAACCGCATGAAAATCGGTTCCTGGTCCAGCATCTTGTTCTGGTCCTGCTGAACCGACCCAGTAGATTTCTCCACCTCTCGGGTCACGCGATTTAATGACTGGTTCAGCTTTGTGTCGCTGCCCTAGGCGAGTGGCTTGATAGCCTCTTAATTGTTCTTGGGGTACATCAGGGACATTCACGTTGAGTATGGTATCTTCAGGTAATGGATTTTGTTGTATTTTTTGTAACAATTGGATTACCACTTTCATAGCTGTTTTAAAGAACTTAGGATGTGGCGAAGCCAGTGACATTGCTATAGCTGGCAATCCTAAAAAACGGCCTTCCGTTGCTGCGGCTACGGTTCCTGAATACAGCACATCGTCGCCCAAATTTGCACCATGATTGATTCCGGTAATAACCATGGATGGTTCTGCGACCAACAGGCCGGTAATTGCGAGATGCACGCAGTCCGTAGGAGTGCCGTCGACTTTAACGAAGCCATTGTCCAATGTGGTTGCTCTTAAAGGGCGATCCAGAGTTAGGGAATTACTGGCACCACTGCGATTTCGTTCTGGAGCCACTACCGAAATTTCTGCTAATTCCGTCAAAGCTTGAGCCAGGCATTCTAGGCCTTTTGCGGAATAGCCGTCATCGTTACTAAGTAAGATATGCACGCTAAGGGTGGGTTAATCTGAGAGCTAGAAAACCTGTAATTCTACATGACTTACGGATCTGGAGCATCAGGTATACTATTAGGGTATCTGTGTTGTGAGAGAAGTGAGACTGGGTCTGAGAAAAGAAAATCGATCATTTCGTAATTTTGCGCAACCAGCAATTTCTATGGAAGCTTTAATTTACACCAATAATCCTGAATGGTTGGTCTAGTCAGAGTCGTTTTTCTTTGTTTTACTATCAGTGTTCTGCTGTTGATGGTTACTGCCTGGCTGGCAGTGGATGAAAACGCACGTATTCCCGCGACTGAATCTCTGACTCATTTAGATATCGCCCGTGCCACACGAATTCTTAAAGGAACATTTTCCGAAAAGCATCGGCCAGAATCTTCCAATGTGGTGTCGTTAACGGCGAGAGATCTCGCAGTTGCCTCAAACTATTTGTTGCAACGATACGCTATAGGCTCGGCATCGGTTGAGTTACAAAAAGATGAAATGAATTGGTCTGCCTCGATCAAACTGCCGAAAAATCACTTGGGGCGGTTTTTGAATGTTACCTTTCGGTTAGACACGATCGACCAAAATCCCATAGTAAAGGAATTAGCTATTGGACACATTGTTATTCCGGAAGAATTTGCTGGGTTGATCTTGGAGTTCATTATTAACGCCACTTCGTTGGCGAATTTTCATAGTCTGGTTGGAGAATATATTAAAGCCATTAATATCAATGATCGTATTTTAACTATTACATATGACTGGGATAGGAATACGATTAAGAATATCAATGCGTTGTTCTCCACGGGTATTAGCGAAGAATTGTTGCTTATTTATCATAATCAGTTGGTAGAAATTACCCGTCAACCAAATTTAAAAATGCCGGTTTCATTGAGTAAGTTGATGGAGCCAATGTTCAAATTGGCCCAGTACCGATCAAAAAATTACAGTCCGATTCAAGAAAACACTGCTCTCGCGATAGTATTAGGTAGCTATGTTGATGGGAGGAATATCGCTCACCTTTTTACTGGAAAACCACAACTTGTAGGCCCAAAAAAATACCGTATTAGACTTAATAGTAGAATTGACACTGCACAACATTTTATGACCTCTGCGGCGATCGCGGTATCAAGTAATAGTACTTTGGCGAATGTCGTTGGGTTATATAAGGAGTTATCCGACTCGAAGATCGGGAGCGGGTTCAGCTTTGCGGACCTAGCAGCCGACCGAGCAGGAACCCGGTTTGGAGAATTGATGGTCCGATCAATTGAAGATGCGCGGGCGGTACAAAGTATCATGGTGCATAATCTTAAGGACAGTATTTATATGCCTGATATATCTGATTTACCAGAAGCCATGAACGAAATCACGTTCCAAAAACGTTTTAACGGAGTTAACAGTCCTGCTTATAAGCGAATGATGCGAAAGATCGAAAAAAGAATTGCTGACTTGGAATTGTATCAACGTGTTGGTTCATAAATCTAAAGTCAAATAAATTTCACAATCGTAATGATTGTAACGCCACCTGTTAGATACATTATTGGACTGTCCCAGGTGTGGGGAGATAAGGCTTCAGCAAGCGTCATTAAAACTGGGATTGCAATTAGTGCAGCAAAAAATTGTATGTCGGTAAGGCGAAAACCAATTCCCCAAACAACAAATACGCTGGTTACAAAAACGCACGCACTACCTTCAAGGCTGCGAGTATATTTACGTTTCGTAAACAACGCTCGAGTGCAATAAAAACGTTTTCCGAAGCGGATCCCAACCGGTTCAGCTAATCCATCACCGATCCCATTTATCAATATGGGAATATAGATTAATTCAATAGCATTGAGTTTGATTAGATACAATGAAATCGGTATGAGAACAAGGTAACACCCCAGAAATTGGGTCATCAGCCATAGCATTGTATAAGGTCGATCCTCCGGGCGGTCAAAGGACAAGAACATCGTTTTAATTGCGGCCGAGTTTCGTCGTATTGGTTCAATATAAATGCAAAGAAATAATAACGTTAAAAATCCGTTCAGGACGGTAGTTAAATCGGTTCGCAGATAGGGAATAAAGTTCATTAATAACTGCGGCAGGAAAAAAATTGCGAAATGATTTAATTTTCGTGTGTAGTTGACCTTGACACGCTTTTCTTTGACTAAGAATCCACCGAAATAACTCAGTATGGACAGGAGTAGAAAAAAGAATGCGGTGTGGAGCCAATAATTGTTTCCAGGCATGTTGTCCATTTCCCAAAAATCAACTTCTGGCATATCTGTATAAACGAAAGATGGCTAGCATTATTTCGCGTTATCGCCTAGGTTCGAAGGATGGTAACGATATCTTTCCACATTACAATATTTTCAGACAACTAAAAACTGGGGGAACGATTCATTCATACCGTTCTCTAAACTTTTAGTCTTAAACCTAAAACTTTATTAACACAATAGGTTTGTCACAGATAGTTTGAATCCTGAGTTTATGGGGAGATAAATTGATGTACCATTCGAATAATCAAGAGGGGTCTAAAAAGGGGAAGGGTTTACTGAAAGCTCTCCAATCCTATCGTGACGAAAACAAGATGCGGCATTGGGAGGGGACGTTTGCTCAATTTTTGGAAGAGATTCTTCCCCAAGCTCCGGGGTTGTGCGTGCGTACGAGTCACGAATATACATGGGACATGTTACGGTGGTATTCGAAGCAATCGAGCCATAGCGGAAATGGACAGCTTGACAACCCATTTTCTCGTGAGTTGTTTGGAATCGATGAAGCATTAAATCGTGTTGTGGAATATTTCAAAGCCGCTAGTGCCGGTTCGGAAGTAGGGCGGCGGCTGCTTCTATTATTAGGTCCCCCCTCTGGTGGCAAATCGACACTGGTTATTCTACTTAAACGTGGTTTGGAAGAATATTGCCAGACTGATGAGGGTGCATTGTACGGGCTTACTGGCAGCCCGGTTCACGAATCACCACTTAATTTAGTACCCCACACAATGCGAAGCCATTTTCGTGAATGTTATGGTATCGATATAAAAGGTGAATTGAGCCCTTATTGTCGGGTGCGTTTAGAAGACGAATTCAATGGCGATTTTATGAAATATCCTGTCGAACGCTTGTTTATCAATGAAGCGGGTAGGGTCGGCGTGGGAACTTATGCCCCTCACGATCCTAATACCGCGGATATAGCCGATTTGGTGGGTTCGATCGATTTGTCCAAAGTGGCGGACTATGGTGATGAAGGTGATCCTAGAGCGTGGTCATGGTCTGGTGCAGTGTATGCCGCAAGTCGTGGCCTTTTGGAAATGATCGAAATTCTGAAGGTTAAGCGGGAATTCCTTTATCTATTGCTTACCTTAACTCAGGAAAACAACGTTAAAGTAGCTCGGTTTCCCTTGATTTATTTGGACGAAACAATTGTGGCACACACAAATCTTGCCGAATTTCGGAAATTTCTCCAGGAGAAAGAAAACGAGGCATTATTGGATCGTATGGTGATCGTACAGGTGCCTTACACATTGTCTTATAAGGAAGAAGCCCGAATTTATCGTAAACTTATTTCCACCGCTTCTGCGTTCCGTAATGTCCATCTCGATCCACACGTTCTCAAGGTTTCATCAGTATTTGCAATTTTAACTAGGTTGCAATCCCTTGAGCGGGATGATCTAGATCTGGGTAAAAAGCTGCGTCTTTTTGCAGGAGAAGACGTGGAAGGGTTTTCTGAGCTAGAAGTGGAACGACTCCGCAAGGAATCTCCAGAGGAAGGGCTATCGGGTGTCAGTCCGCGGTTTGTAATTAATGCTGTTTCCCAAGCTATTATTCGTAGCGAAACCAATAGTCTATCGAGTATGGAAGTCCTGCTCGCACTCAAAGACTCTATTGAATCTGATGCTCGTATGCATGCCAAGCAAAAGCAGCATTGGTTGGATTTCCTGATCACGACACGGAAAGATTTTTATAACAGGTGGGTAAAAGAAGACGTGCATAAAGCATTGTTTGCGTCTTTCGAAGAGGAAGCGCAAGAACTCCTCGAAAAGTACTTGGATGAGGTGGAATGCTCCTTGGATAAACGCGAAATTTCGGATCCCATATCTGGTGAGACACGTGCTCCTGACGAACGTTTTCTTAGGTCCGTAGAAGAAAAAATTCATATTTCGGACTCAGGGAAATTATCATTTCGTCAAGAAGTTGTGAGAAAAGCTATGGTCGCTTACAAAACGGGAGAAAAGTTTACCCTTGATAGACACGCACGACTGCATGAGGCCATTGAGCACTATTTATTCGAAGAAAGGCGTGATGTGCTGAGGTTGGTTACCTCGTCAGCGCGTCCAGATGCTGAAACAGATCAGAAAATCAGCGCAGTACAGGAGCGACTAGTTAGAGAGTATGGTTACGATGTACATAGTGCAGATGAGGCACTTAAATATGTTACGACCTTACTGTCTCAAGAATGATCAATAGATTGACCTAACAGATTTCTAAGCAATTCCGTGAGTGACGAACAATCAAGATCGAAAGCGAGCCGTAACGAAATTGGTTGGTACGGTCTCTTTTCCCGTGGAGCTAAAGATTGGTTGCGCCACAATGAAAAAGTGCGGGAAGCTGTCAAACAGCATTTGCCTGATATTGTTTCCGATATGAAATTGCATGGCGGTAGTAGCCAACGAACGGTTAGGGTGCCTGTTCGATTCCTTGAACATTATCGGTTTGCTGTGAGAAAAGGAAAGCATGCCTTAGGGGTAGGGCAGGGTGATGCAAAACCGGGAAACGTACTGCGGACGGGTGAAAATTCGGTAGGAAATGCTGAGCAGGAGAACGGAGAAGGGTCTGATTCTGGCGAGGGCAATCCACAATTTCTTATTGAGATTAAAGTCGATGATATTATCGATTGGTTCTGGGACGAGTTAAACTTACCTAATCTGAAAGCTAAAACAGGATCCGTCAAGGAGGATGAATATACTCGTGAAGGTTGGAATAAACGAGGCGCACATGCTCGGCTGGATCGACGCCGAACATTGAAGGAGGCAATAAAACGCCGGGCTGCTCAAAATGACGGGCCTGCCTTTAGCAATGAGGACTTAAGATTTCGGCAATTAGTTAAACATCAAAGACCGACAACCCAAGCAGTAGTCTTTATTGTTTTGGATGTATCATCTAGCATGACCGAGCATGACCGTAAACTCGCCAAAAGCTTTTTCTTCTTGGCATTACAGGGTTTGAGGCGACAATATGGTCGGATAGAATCTGTATTTATTGCGCATACCATTACTGCCTGGGAATTTTCTGAAGAAGAATTTTTTCAAGTCACAGCTCAGGGTGGAACAATTGCTTCGGTGGCGTTCAGCAAAGTAGCTGAAATCATCAACGAGAGATTTTCACCCGCGAACTATAATATTTACCTGTTTTACGCTTCGGATGGAGAAAATTTTCCTCAGGATCGTTATCAGGCAATGGAATGTTTAGAAAAACTTTCTGACATCGCGAATTTCATCGGATATTTGGAAACTTCTCCTGTAGGTATATCGGGTCCGATAACCGGAACCAATCAAGTCTTCCGGCATTTGATTGAAAAAGGACATCATATAGGCGCTTATCCTTTGAGAGTTAAAGAGGATGTATGGGAAGCTATCCGGGGATTTTTTCAGGGCCAATCTTCGACCAATAAGGACTATTAAGGGTGATTTGCTATTCCAACCATCGACGCTCAAAAGTCTGGAATCCGAGGAACTTGTAAAATGCCCAGTCTCCTCAAGTCATACACTCAGCAATTGGAAAAACTTGCAGCGGATCAAGGCTTGGACTACTACGCTGTCAATTTTGAACTAGTTCCGTCTAACTTCATGATGGAAGTCGCTGTGTATGGTTTACCAGTGCGTATGCCGCATTGGTCTTTCGGGGTTCGTTATATCCATCAACTGGTGCAGCATCGCATGGGGCATTCACATCTTTTTGAGGTTGTCTTTCCAGGAAAACCTGGGCGGGCATTCATGTCCGATACTAATAGTTTGGCGGAAAATACTTTGGTGACTGCCCACGTTTTAGGTCATGCAGATTTTTCGAAAAACAATTTGTTGTTTCGCACGAGTCAGGAACAAGTTGGATTCCATATTGTCGAGCAAGCTGCTTCTCATGCCCACGATATCAGTGTGGCTTTAGATATTTACGGGAAGTCTAGGGTTGAAACTGTTCTCGATGCAGCTTTAGCTTTGGAGCAGTATATTGATATTGACATGGGTTTGCATCGTCCACTATTTCCCGTTTATGAAAAAATGATGGAAGGGTCAAAAGTGGATCCGTTTTTTAAGCGATATAATGATTTAGTGGGAAAAAGGGAAAAAACGGCGCATTCTAGAAATTGTT
Source organism: uncultured Methylococcales bacterium (assembly GCA_964653275.1). Taxonomy (GTDB): domain Bacteria; phylum Pseudomonadota; class Gammaproteobacteria; order Methylococcales. Next base: position 3,794 of record CAZZET010000001.1, on the reverse strand, counting down.
CAAGGACAGCCATTCCACCTTGCCCGGAAACAGACCTTTTATGGTTTATCGCACATTATGGGCCAGAATTGGAAGATTGGGAAAGGGATATCTTTTTGTCCGTAAGGAAAGAATCTTTTTACTTCTACCCCGTATTTGCATGTCAGATCATGAATGAGGGTTGGGCCTGTCTGTGGCACACTACCTTGTTGCGGGAGGCTGATTTTTTACCAAACGACCTGTTCCTAGATGCTATGAAAACGCACTCTGACGTGGTGCGTCCTTTTGCAGGAAACCTGCAGGTTGCCCTGTCTTTAAATCCTTACCATCTCGGGTTTGCTATTTGGAATAATATTATTCAGGATAAGGGAATGAGTAAAGCCCGGGAAATAATGCGCCAGGACGATGATTTTAGTTTTATCCGTAATTATTTGACCGAAGATTTAGCCAATGAATTAAATTTGTTCCAATATAAACAAATTCGAAAGGGAGAATATGAGGTCGTAGAGCAAACTTTAGATACACTAAAAGAAACAATCCTTGCAGATAAATTCAATTTTGGTGCGCCAAGTATTCATGTTAAATCCATATTAAGCGATGGAACTCTTTCGTTACATCATGACAGTAAAATCGATCATCGGGGACTAGACCTTGCTCGTGCGGAGAAAGTATTGAATTACATCCACAACATTTGGCGTCGTCCAGTTAAGTTGAAAACCATAGATGAGCAAGGACACACTATCGTGTGTTCTGCGTCTTAAAATACTGTCGAGATTAGACTGTATTTATTGAGCTAAATTGAGGGAGTGTCCAGATTAGGGCCACCCGTCGCAGTCAGCCACCTAGTTTGAATTTATTTGTGAAAATTTAGGTTGATGACCTTAAGGTTGTAGGAATGCCATCAAAGGGAGGATATTTTCGGTTGCTAAATGAGCTTGATCCCGATTATGCAGACCAACACAGCAAAAATCCGTTTTAGTTTAGTACTAGGAACGCTGTGGGCAAGCTTTGCGCCAAGGGGAGCACAAAAAAGGCTGGTAGATATAATACCGATAAATGCTGGTAAGTAGATGTATCCCATACTTGGCTCGGGTAAGTTGCTGTTATTCCATCCAAGAACTGTATAACCTAGGGTACCAAAAATAGCGATTGGCAACCCGCACGCACTGGAGATCGCAACAGCATTGCCCATGGCAATACGGTTCTTTACCAAGTAGGGTACTGTTAGTGTACCACCCCCAATTCCGAGAATTGTCGAAAGTGTTCCAATGATGCTTCCGACAAGAAAAAAAGGTTTTTTGGGTTTGGTCATGGAGTGATCCTGTGTGTTATTTTCTTTCCACATCTGTAGGGTGACACCTATTAGATAGATGGCGAATATGGACCTTAATACGTCGGTCGGCAAGCTATCGGCCACCATTGTTCCTAACACGGCACCGATAAGCAGGCCCGGTACTAGTTTCCAAACTACATCCCATAACACAGCATTGTGTCGGCTGTGATGCGCATAAACCGAAGATAAGGAAGTCACAATAATTGTTGCCAGGGATGTTGCAATGGCCATAAGGACGACGCGCTCAACCTGGATGCCTTGCATGGTGTATAACCAGACAAGTGAGGGAACAATGATTAACCCCCCACCAATCCCAAATAAACCTGAAAGTAAGCCAGCTACGGCCCCCAGACAAAAGTAGCCAATTAGATAACCCAAAAAATCCCCTTCCATTGTCAGGGTGACGGATTCAGTTTGGTGTGGCTAAGTTTTGGTATTTCTCGAATTCCTCCGGCTTAGGTCGAAGGATTGCCATTGCTATAGCCGAAATTGCGACGAACAAATAAACTATTTGTTTATCATCCCCCAGCATACACAACATAAACCCAAGCAGCGCAATAGCTTCGGATAAGGCCATGCATACCAGTATAGAGAAAGAATAACGTTGGAGGCCAAAGACGACACTATTTTTGGTTTCACCGCTGGTATTCTGGGCAGTATCTGGTATTGGGTCGCTTTTTAATCGATTGGATCGAAAAATGTTCATGGATGCATATAACCAGATAGTGATGACGAAACACCCTGTTCGGATCTCCATAACAGATACCGGAGCCTTTTCACTAAACTCAATTTGGATACCTACGATATGGCAGCCTAACAATAACAAAGGTAACGAGGCGATGGAAACCCACCAAATTCGCTGTGCAGTATTAAAATCGTTATTTGGAATATTCATTACAATTTTTCTTGTTATTCAAGCATTTTTAGGGGTGTAAATTCTGTTCATCTAGGTTAGTCCTCACTACCACATAACTGATCTCGTTAGATCTCTTAGCGAATTTCCACACCTGGGGTGACCCGCATTATCCAAGAATAAACACGTTTGACTAAAATTGATCCTGAATCACGAAATTGTGCGGCGACTTCATTGGTAGCCAGTTGCTGATAGTTTTTATGATTCCTTAGTAACCGTTTGCGTTTTTTTAGATCTCCTGGAAACCGTGTGTTTTTTCTATTAAGCCCAATATCAAAAAGTGGGATCTCAACTATTTCGAGCATATTCTCTAATTGGCTTTTCGGGAATTTGGGTTTTGACGATGGTAGGCCTATTATAACTAAAGCGGTAACTATTGGGTTAGTTTGATTTGCCAGAAAATTGAGAGCGAAAACGCCGCCAAAACCATGGCCAATGATAACAATATTTCGAATATTTTGATCGACTAAAAATTCGACGCCAGCTAGGATCCGGTTGGTAGCTTCCGGCACTTTTTCATAATATTCCATTAGCGGAATTCCTGACTCCAAAACGGGCATTTGCAAAGACAATGTCATCCATCCATGTTTGGAGAGATAGTCCCGGAAAGGTTTCATAATCTTAATCGAATTCGGGTTCGATCCTAAATCATGAATAAGTATGACGGCTCCTTGCGTCTGGGTTGCTATTGTTTCTCGGTACAGACTAAGAAATTTATTTTGCCTATCTCCCAACCAAAATACCTCAGTAGGGTCGACATGACGAATAATTCCTTTCGATATTTCCTGTTCTCTCAATACATCAGCTGAACCTGTATGGACCGCGAGAAACAGGTAAATTAAGAATAATATTTTGTTAGGAGACCAACTAGGCATAGAAATCGTTGGAAAAGGAAACAGAAATTTGGGTTGGTTCAAATCGTTATCGACCGTATGAGAACTGGTGTAGGAGGCGCGCCAGGAGGAGATCCTAAGAACGATTTGATTAGCATTCAGAGATGGAAAATCGTATGCCGACATTTACATTAGATTTCTTTGCTCCGTTACCAGTATTTGATGTATAGAGTTTAATCTGAATTATCGTGTTAATTGTATACGTTTTACCTTGAGTTGGGCGCTTCAGTTTATTCGACATATACCTCGCTTTCTTTGTATATATCGTGAACGTGTCGTAGTAAAACCATGATCACAGCAGCTACTGGCAAGGCCAGAATGACCCCAATAAACCCAAAAAGTTGGCCGCCTGCTAATACAGCGAAAATGACTACTACAGGGTGCAAACCTACCCGTTCACCCACAAGCACAGGGGTTAGGACCATACCTTCTAATAATTGGCCTACGCCGAACACCGCTAAAACTGGAACTAAATGCCAACTATCGTGGAATTGAAATATTGTAGCAATGCAGGCCATTCCTACACCCACGATAGATCCAAGATAGGGAATGAAGCTAATAATACCCGCGACGATTCCGATCAGCAGGGCAAGATCCAAGCCTACCAGCCACAAACCTATGCTATAGATCAGCCCTAGGGCTAGCATAACTGAAAATTGCCCACGGAGGAATGCAC